>NZ_RAVZ01000394.1 GCF_003611635.1 Corallococcus terminator
AGCCCGCCCTGCCACGCCTCCGGGTCGCGTGCGTGCAGCAGCTCCACGTTCGAATAGTCATGCAGGGCCGGAGCCCCCTCCACCGTCGAGCGGGGCCGGATGCCCACCGGCGTCGGCTCCTCCCGCCAGGAGTCCGCGCTCCCCGACGGTGAGGCTTCGGGCGCGTCGACGGGAGCCACCACGGGCAGGGGGGGCGGGCTCTCGTCGCGAGGGCTCACCGGCAGCGGAAGGCTTCCTTCGTCCAACGCGACGAACTTGACGAAGTAGCCGCGCACCCAGCCGGACACCCCATGCTCCATCACGCGCACGCGCCCGGAGACGACCGGCCCCGCGCCCTGGAAGGCGACCTGGAGCGGGAACTCCGTCCCCAGGGGCTGCGGCGCATCCGCGGGCACGAACAGGCCGTGCTCCGACATGCTCTTCCACAGCCGCGCGCGCGACTCCGGTGCATCCGCGAACGGCAGCCGGAACAGCCGGCCCTTCCTGACTGGCAGCTTCACTGCGCTCCCCCTTCCTGCGAATGGCGCTGCGCCACGTCCCGTCCGGCGACCCCTCACGGTGATGCGCTCAACGTCACCTGGATGGGCTCCGGCCGGTCGCCCACCATCACCTCGGCCCGCCAGGTGGAATGTCCCTCCGCCTGGACGCTCACCTGATGGACGCCCGGCGCCAGGGTGACGAGCGATTCCAACTGCCGGGCGAACCCCACCGCCCGGCCGTCCACGAACACGCGGGCGCTCTCCGGCATCACGTCGAACTTCAGCCCCGTCGCCCGCGCACGCTCCACCCGCACCGCGCGGGTCAGGGGCGCGGACGGGAGCACCACCTCCATTCGCAGCAGCGGCAGCGGCAGCGGCTGGGCCTGGGCGTGGGCCAGGGGGTAGCCGGGGAGGCGCGCACAGGAGCAGGTCCCGGCCATCAGGAGCGCGATGAACAGACGTGACGTGTGCGGGGGCATGTCAGGGATTGGAGCGCGAGCGCGGGGGCCTCCGTCAAGGCACCGGCCCCCACGTCGCGGACGCTGTTCCCGCCCGCACAGCGCAAACCGGGGAGGCGTCTTCCCGACCCACCGGCCCAGGTCGTCTTCCCTGTGGGAAACGCGGATGTCCCCCGGTGGACGAACCGCCGCCCACCGCGTGCCGGCACGCATGACGGCGCGTGCGTGCGGGGTGACCTGGGAGGTGACAGGAATTGAGAGGAATTGAAGCCAGGAGGGGGTCCATCCTGATCCAGGCATGTCAGACGGCGCCCGTAATCTGCGACGCAATCCAGCCCGAACCCGGCCCATGACGACCCGACCTCCACTGCCCGACACCGCGCCCCGGACTTCGTCGTCTTCCCCCCACCGCAGGCCGTTCGCCCCCGGGCGCGATGGTCTCATCCGGAGCCAGACACCCCGCTTCACGGACATCCAGCCGCTGCGGCTGGAGGACTTCCTGTCGGGCTCTGCCCGGCGCCGGGACGCCTTCGCCCGGACGCTGGTGGAGCACCTGTCCGAGCGCGGCTTCTTCTACCTGGAGCGACCCGAGTCGCTGCTGTCGCGTCACGATCTGGACGGCCAGTTCGAACACTACGAGGCCACGTACCAGCACGCGCTCCTGGCGCACCCGTACCTCCACGCGTTGATGCCGGCGGAGACGGTGTTCCAGACGGGCTACAACTCCACGTGGTACCCGGAGTCCACGGTGGTGCGGCAGGCCATCGAGGCCTTCATGGCCAAGCCCGTGACATGGAGCAGCTTCCGTCGGCGCGTCGTGCCGGATCCGGTGCGGGAGCTGCTGGGGGCGTCGGAGGACGCGTACCTCGCCTGTCACGCGGTGGGCAGCGTGCTGCTGGAGGCGCTGGAGCTGGGCTACGGCCTGCGCGCCGGGGGGCTCACGCGTCTGTTCCGCCGCCGCACGGAAGGGGCGGTGCGGTTCGTGAAGTACCACGCGCCCAGCGTCGCCCGGAGGCGGCGGGAGGTGATGGCGCACGCGTCGGAGCCGCACGCGGACAAGAGCTTCTTCACCTTCAACCTGGGGGAGTCGAGGCCGGGGCTCGTGTGGCTGGACGGGGATGTGCCCCGGCTGATGCCCAACGACGCCGGACACTGGCTCGTCACCTCCGGTCGGTTCTCCGAAGGGCTGACGCGGGAGCTGGAGGCGCCGGTGCGCGCGTTCCGTCACACGGTGGTCAACGACGGCGAGCGCGTCGTCGTGCTCGGCTTCGTGACGCCCGAGGGGGATCTGCACGACCTGCCGCTGGAAGACTGGCCCGCGCCGACGCGCCTCGGAGGTCCCCGTGGCTGAGCACGCGCAGCGCGACGAAGGGGGCCCGGAGCACGTGTTCTTCTCGCCGCATCCGGACGACGTGGCGCTGGGGGCGTACGCGAGCCTGCTGGGCGTGCCCCGGGGCATCGTCCCCACGCTCGTCACCGTCTTCTCGCAGAGCTGCTGGGAGTTCGTGCTCCCGGTGGATCCGACGCGGGCGCTGGCGGTGACCTCCCTGCGGATGGGCGAGGACCGGAGGTTCGCGCGCGCGCATGGCGCGGACCTGGTGCACCTGGGCTTCCGGGACACCAGCCTGCGCTCGCCCCCGGGAGGCCCGGCGGAGTCGGAGGAGGCCACGGCGGCGCTGTCCGTGCGCGTCCGGGAGGCGCTGGGGGAGGTGCTGGCCCATGTCTCCGACGACGCCGTCTGCTACGTGCCGCTGGGCATCTCCAGCCACGTGGACCACCTGCTGGTGCGCGACGCGGTGCGGGCCCTGCGCGGGGACCGGGGGACGCTCGTCTACTACGAGGACCTGCCGTACTCCGCGCACCACCCGGACGATGAAATCATCGACTACGCGTGGGCGCTGGGGCTTTCGCCCCGGTGTCTGGACCTGACGGCGCTGTGGCCCGCGAAGCTGCGCGGGCTGTCCTTCTACGCAAGCCAGCTCGAAGCCGCGACGCTGCCCGCGGTGGAGGCGCACGCGAGGCGGCTGGGCACGGGCCGCAAGCTGTGTGAGCGCGTCTGGACGGTGGGCCCGCGAGCGTGGGGCGACGCTCCATGAACGGCGAGCTGCTGGTGCACCTCTCCTACGAAGCCACGCGCACGCTGGGCGGCATGGGCGTGGTGCTGGAGCACCTGCTGGCGGCGCCCGGATACCGGGAGTCCTTCGCCCGCACGCTGCTGGTGAGCCCCACGGTGCGCCCGTGCGGCCTGGGCAGCTATGCGCCGGAGGAATCGCTCGCGCGCGACCTGGAGGCCCACGGCGAGGTGCTCTACAGCGGCCTGCGCCGCCACAACCCGGAGGCGTGGACGCGGGTCTTCCAGCCGGTGGAGGCGCGGCACGACGTGTCGTTCGTCTACGGCAGGCGGGAGGCTCCGGGCGGGCCGGTGGAGGTGCTGCTGGTGGACCTCACCGACGTGCTCCGGGGCTACCGGGTGCGGCTGGGCACGCTGCCGCTGTTCCTTCAGCGGCTGCGCACGCTGCTCGGGGTGGACCTGCCGTTCGACTGTCGGGGTGGACGCCCGGCGCCGTGGCGTGCGCTCTCGCGCGTGTGGCGCGGCGTGTTCGGCACGAGGCTGGGCGCGGCGCCGTGGCTCAACCGCCTGTTCCGGAGCGCGGTGCACCACGGGCTCCTGGATGCGCCGCCCCTGGACCACGACGCGATGCTGGCGATTGCCCTCGCGGAGCCCGTCTTCGACGCGGTGGCGCGGCTGCGCTCCCAGGACGGCGCGGGGGCCGTCATCCTCGCGCAGGAGCACCTGTCGTTGCCGCTCGCGTACAAGGCGCTGCTCGACGGACAGTCATGGTGCCGCACCGTCTACTACGCGGGCGAGGTGCGCACGCCCCGGGTGCTCGTGGAGTACGGCGAGGCGGGGCAGGGCGCGTCCGATGCGCGCTTCTACAACGTGCAGCGCCTGGGGCTGGAGCAGGGCCGGACGTTGGACAAGGTGTATCCGGTGGGCACCTGGCCCAACTTCCAGATCCTCCGCAACGGACATCTGTGTGAACGCGTGGGCGCGGTGAGTGCCTCCGTCGCGGACGAGCTGCGCTTCCTCGATGCGCGCTATTCGCTCCAGCCCGTGACGGTGGTGCCCCACGGGCAGCGCGTGATTGAAACGAAGGAGGCCGCGAAGGAGGCCGCGCGCGTCCGGGTGCTGCGCCATGCACGCAAGCAGTGGGGCCAGGACTTCCGCCTGCTGCTCACGCACATCTCCCGGGACGAGGTCTGCAAGGGGCTCTGGCGCGACGTGGACGTCTGCGAGCACCTGGCGCAAGTGCTGCCGGCGGAGCGACAGCCCGCGCTGCTCGTGATGGTGACCGAGTGGAACGAGCAGGAGCCGTCCGACAACCTGCGCCACGTGAAGGCGCGGGTGGAGGCATTCAACGCGAAGGCCACGGGGGTGCACATCGCGCTGGTGAACCAACCCTCCTGGCCCGCGGGACTGGGCTTCACGCGGGACGACCTGCACCGCGCCACGGATGTGTCGTTGGGCCAGTCCCTGTACGAGTCCTACGGGCTGGCACAACTGGAAGCGCTGGGCTGTGGCGCCGTCTGCGTCATCTCCGGGGCCAGCGGTGCCCGGCGCACCCTGCGCGAGCAGTGTGAGGCCCTGGGCCTGTCGGAGTCCGCGCACCCGAACCTCGTCGTCTCGGACCCCGTGACGGATGCCCGGGAGGCGGGGCTCGCGCATTCGGTGGAGACGTGGAAGGCCCTGCCCGCGGGCGTGCTGCGGGAGCAGGAATTGCGCACCGCGCGCCGCGTGGCGGAAGCGGTGCTGTGCCGCCTCCCGCGCGATGGGAACGAAACACGTCTGCTGATGGAGACGGGCCGAGCCCTGGCCGAGCGGATGCGCTGGGAGCCCATCATCCGCGAGCAATTGCTTCCCCTCATCCGATTCCCGGTCCGCGCAGCGGCGGGATCCGACTGGAGTGCCTGACATGCCGGAGACCCAGAAGGCCGCGACGCTCATCGTGGTGGCCCACCCCGAGGACGTGGTCCGACTGTTCAGCACCGTCGCCGAGGGCGCGGACCTCGCGGTGGTGACGGAGGATGGCGGCGCCGGTCGGGAGCTGGAGGCGGTGGGCAGGGCCCTGGGCGCACGCACCACGCACCTGCTCCTGTCCCCGTCGGAGATAGGCCCCTGGTGCCGCGAGCAGCGTGAGCAGGGCGATGCCCGGGTCTTCACCCACAGCCCCCAGGAGGAGGCGCCGCTGCACCGCGAGGTGGCCGTGCTCGTCAGCCGCGTCTTCGAACGGCTGTGGGTGCCCTCCACGGGCGCGCGCCCCACGGTGTGCACGGTGCTGGACGACGCGGCCTTCCAGCGCAAGCTCAGCCTGCTCAACACGCTGTACCGGGAACGCCCGGACGGGGCCCAGGGCAGCGCCTGCACGGATCCGCTGCGAGACGGCCCCGGCATCGAGGCCTTCACCGAGGTCCGCTCCACGGACATGGTGCGCGCCCTGTCCCTCACCAAGCCGGAGATCTTCTCCGAGCTCGCGGACCCGTGGGGCTTCGCCGGCTCCAGCTACGAAGGGAAACGCTTCGCGCTGACCGCGAAGGTGCTGGAGTCGCTGTGCCACGCGTCGCCTCCGCCCCGGCGCGTGGTGGACGTGGGGGCCTGCGAGGGAATGATGACCGAACACCTGCTGTCGCTCTTTCCCCACGCGAGCGTCCAGGCCGTGGAGTCCGAGCCCCGCTTCGCCGCCCGCCTGCGGGAACGGCTGGGAGGCCATGCGCGCGTGCGCGTCGTGGAGGCGTCCGCGGAGGACGTGGCGCTGGAGGCCGACCTCGTGTTGCTCGCAGAAGTCCTCTACTACCTGTCCGACGATGCGTGCGCGGACCTCCTGGACCGCGTGCATGCCTCCCACCTGCTCACCTCCTACGGAGGGGGCTTTGGCGCGAAGGTGCACGCGGCGCTCGCCGGGCGCGGCTGGAAGGTTGTCACCTCCGAGACACTTGCCAGCCGCATCGAGCCCGTGGACGGCGTCTGGAGTCCGTTGCTGGTGCGACGAGCAGGCACCGAAATCCGGCTCTGGAAACGGTGATAACAGGAATTCAAAGGCATACGCCCAGGCTCTCTGGGAAGAAGGCAGGCGGTTTTCTCAAGGCTTGTGATTTTCTCAAAAGTGAGCTTTTTCCCTGTCTCCCATGGCAGGGCTTGCCTGCTTGAGATCGTATTGCCAACGATACGGGAACTCTCCAGCATGAGCGGGCATGGCCACCCCGGTCGTTTCCCATGGCCCCCTGGATACCCCGGCCCGGGTATCGCGTGATGAGGGTCTGAAACATCCTCACGCGCTCCGTCGTGTGGCCCTGCCGTGGTTCGTGGCGCTGTGGCTCCTCGCATCGGCGTTGGGCTCGGGGCTGATGTGGTCGCACGCGAGCGAGGCCGGCCCTGCCGCCACGCCGCCCTCCCACCTGCCGGAATCGCTCGCGCCCGTGCGCGGCCCCGGAGCGTGGTCGCTGCTCGTCTTCCTCCATCCCCAGTGTCCCTGTTCGCGCGCGACGCTCACGGAGCTTGAGAAGCTCACGGCCCACGCGGGCGGTCGGCTCGCCACGCGCGTGTTCATCTGGGCTCCGAGCGAAGCGCCCGCGGACTTCGTGCGCTCGGAGTTGTGGACGCGCGCCCAGGCGTTGCCCGGCGTGGAGGTGGTGGCGGACGTGGACGGGCAGGCGGCGCGCGAAGCGGGCGCCCGGACGTCCGGTCAGGTGGTGCTGTTCTCGCCGGAGGGTGAGGAGCGCTTCAGCGGGGGCATCACCCCCGCGCGAGGCCACGAGGGGGACAGCGAGGGCAACCTCGCCATCCGGGCGCTCGTGGATGCCGGAGCGCCGGAAAGTCCCGCGGCGCCTGTCTTTGGCTGTGCCCTGGAAACACCCCTGCGTCCTGCCGACGAGACCCTGTGATGACACTCCACCTGTCCGACGCCGACGTGGCCGTGCGGGCGCGGCAGCTCTTCGAAGCACGGTGTCTGTCATTGAGCCAGCGCACCGACCGGACCTTCATCGTCCTGATGGTGTTGCAGTGGGTGGGTGGGCTCGCGGCGGCGCTGCTCCTGTCGCCCCGGGCGTGGGCCGGGCTGGAGAGCGCGGTCCACTTCCATGTCTGGGCGGCGGTGGGGATGGGCCTGCTCTTCGGCGGGCTGCCGGTGGTGCTCGCGCTGACGCGCTCCGGCCTTGCGTCCACGCGGCACGTCATCGCGGTGGGGCAGGCGTTGATGTCCGGGCTGCTCATCCACCTGATGGGGGGCCGCATCGAGACGCACTTCCACATCTTCGGCTCGCTGGCGCTCCTGGCCATCTACCGGGACTGGCGGGTGCTGATCACGTTCAGCGGCGTGGTGGCGGCGGACCACTTCCTGCGCGGTGCGTTCTGGCCGGAGTCCATCTTCGGGGCGCACGCGAAGGAGTCCTGGCGCTGGATGGAGCACGCGGCCTGGGTGGTGTTCGAGGACGTCTTCCTCATCGTCTCCTGCGTGCAGGGCCAGCGGGACCTGAGGGCCTCCGCGGTGCGGGAGGCGCAGTTGGAGTTGTCCCAGCACGCGGTGGAGGAGCGGGTCGTCCGGCCGCTGGTGGGCTCCGCGGACGCGCTGCGCGACTCCATGCGGACGCTGTCCGAGTCCACGAAGCAGCAGCGCGAGGACCTGGCCCGTCAGGCCCGGGCGTTGAACGAGACGCAGGTGACGGCGGAGCAGATCCGCCAGACTTCGCTTGTCGCCTCCGAGCAGGCGGCCCGGGTGCTGCGCTCGACGGAGGAGGCCGGGGACGTGGGCGCGGCGGTGGAGGACGCCATCGGCCGGAGCGTGGAGGGGCTGGCGGAGATCCGCGCGCAGGTGGGGGACATCTCCGAGCGCATCCAGGGGCTCGCGGCGTACACGGAGAAGATTGGCGGCATCACCCGGACGGTGCAGGACCTGGCGGACCAGTCCAACGTGCTGGCCATCAACGCGGCCATCGAGGCGGCGCGGGTGGGCGATGTGGGCCGGGGCTTCGCGGTGGTGGCGCGTGAGATTCGCCACCTCTCCTCGCAGTCGGTGGCGGCCACGCAGCAGGTGCGCACGGTGCTGGAGGACACGCGCTCGCGCATCCAGGGGGTGGTGG
>NZ_RAVZ01000395.1 GCF_003611635.1 Corallococcus terminator
CCCCACCCCTTCCCACCTCCTCCGCGCCAGGTGCCCGGAACCAGGAGACTTTCCGGCCGGGCAGGGAAGCGACCCGGAGGGCGGGACTGGCATCCGCCTTGCTGAAGGTTTCCCCACGATGACGCTGCGTGCCCTAGCCCTTCTCGCGTGCCTGCTCCTGGGCGCTCCCGCCGGGGCGGCGTCCGGGCTGGAACAGGCGCGGGCGAAGGCCCAGTCGGCGCGAAGCGGCGTACGCACCCTGCGCACCCAGCAGCAGGGCCTGCGCGACGAGCTCAACGGGCTGGCCGCGCGCATCGAAACGCTCAAGTCCCAGCGCCAGGGGAAGCTGACGACGGGCGGGGAGCTGGAGTCCGCGCTGCGCCGCTCGCAGGAGCTGAGCGGGGAGCTCACGGGGCTGGCCCAGTCGGTGTCCGGCGCGGAGGGGGAAGTGGAGCGCGCGCAGCTTGCGCTGCACGGCGCGCTGTCGCAGGAGCTGACGCGGCTGCGCTCGGCCTGGGACGCGACGACGGACCGGCCAGAGCGCGCGCGACTGCTGGAGCAGATGCGGTCCGTGCGCGAGGAGCGCGAGGCCGTGCGCGCGGCGCTGCCTGCTTCGCAAGTGCCGGCGCTGGACGGGGCCGCGCGGGGGGATGATCCGGAGGACCTGCTGGCCCAGGCGGACGCGCTGCGCGACAGCCAGGACAAGGTGCGCCAGCGGCTCCAGGCACTGCAGGCGCGCATCACCGAGGTGCGCGAGGAGCGCGACCTGGACCGGCGCATGAACGACTTCCTCGGCGAGGAGTCCATGTTCGACGACCAGGACCGGCGCCTGCGCCTGCGCTCGGTGGGCGACCAGGGCCTCCAGGTGGCGCCCACGCAGCGGACCGGCCCCCGGACGCCGTCGTTCGTCGCGGACGACAGCGCGTACCCACCTCCCATGGTGGGCGGTGGAAGCGAAGTGGGCGGCGGGGACACTCCCACGGCAACCCCGGGTGGGTCGCTGTCGCCAACGTCCGGCGCCACCGCGAGCGACCGGCGGCCCCAGGTGGATCCGGTGCGCGCCCAGGCCCTGGCCGCGGGCGGGCTGGAGGACCTGAAGTCCCTGGAGCAGGAGGCCGCGAAGCTGGAGTCCCTGGCGCGCGAGCTGGACGGACGCGCGGGCGCGCTGGAGCGCCGGGCGAAGACGCTGGCCCCCTGAGAAGCGCGGCCCTCTTCGCTAGAGCAGGCCCCCTTCCACCTCCAGCACCACCGTGGCCTGCAGGCGCACCTCGCGCTCCGGCAGGCGCCCGGAGCCACGCAGGATGATGGCCATGGTGGGCGCGGCGACGTAGGGCCGCAGGTCCACGCTGCCGTCCGCCTTCAGGGTCAGCGTGGGGTTGGGCGGGTTCAGCCCCAGCCCGGCGATGCCGTCCCGTCCCGCGAAGCGCGACTCCCGGTCCCCCGCGCGGGCCACGGCCTCCAGCGAGTCCAGGAAGTCGAAGCCCTGATCATTCGGGCTGAGCACCTTGAGCGACAGCGACTTCACCTCCACGCGCGTCACCTCGTCCTTGGTGACGTCGCGGTTCTTGAAGTCCTGGTTCTCGTTGAAGTCCAGGGCCGCGAAGCTGCTGATGGCGGGAAAGGCATTGAGCAGGGTGGGCGCGCCGGTGGTGTTCGCCGGCACCGTCGCCTCGCCCTGGACCTGCGTGGTGAAGGACGACGGGGAACAGGCGACGAGCCCCAGGCCGGCCACCACCGCGAACAAGGACACTTGAGACATGGCCCCAATGTACCGGGCGTCCGGGTGCGGCGTCACCGACCGCTGGCGCCACCGGTTGTCCCCCGGAGGACGCCCGGCCGCAGGCTTCGCGAGGATGGGGCGTGCAGGCGGCCCGGAGTATGGTGCGCGCGTCTTGGCCCGCCGCCTCCGCCCGCTCCTGCTCGTCCTCGCCACCCTCTGGGGCGGGGGTGCGCGCGCGGCCGAATGGCAGGGCTCGCTCAAGGGCACCGGCCGGATGCTCGTGGACAGCAACGCCCCGCGCGACTTCTCCGACGGCGTCACGTCAGGGCCCGGCGCGGACCTGGCGCTGAGCGTGCTGGGCACCGCGGAGGGCCGGGGCACCGGCGAGCGCTCGCAGGTGGTGGGGCGCTATGAGCTGGGCGCGCGCAAGTACGTGGCCTTCGGCAACGAGGACACACTGGTGCAGGCGGGCGCGCTGGAAGGGTCGCTGGCGCTGGGCACCGAATGGGGCGTGGGCGCCGAAGGCCACGCCAAGGACCGACGGGGCGGCAGCCGCGCGTACTCGGACCTGGGCGCGAGCCTCTTCGCCGAATACGCCCCGGACGTGCGGCTCGCGCTGCGTGTGCGCCTGGGGGCCCGCCGCTTCGTGTACCGCCCGGACCACACCGCCGACTTCGGCGGGGCGGAGGTGGGGGTGCTGGGGCGCTACCGGTTGGACCGGCGCCATTCCCTGAGTGTGTTTGGCGAATGGGGCTCGCGCCGCTACGGCCCCCTGGCCCGGCCCTTCCCCGGCTACGTCCAGACCCCGGACCGGCGCCAGGACGGGGCGCTGGTGGCGGGGGCGGGCTACACGTACCGGGGGCCGGTGAAGCTGTCGCTCACGTATGCCTTCCAGGAGGTCAGCTCCAACAGCTTCGGTGAGACGGCGCTGCGCCACCGGCTCACCGGGAGCGCGGGGTTGAGGCTGCCCTGGAACGTGACGCTGCTCGCGCAGGGCAGCCTGGGCCTGGCGCGCTACCCGGACGGTATCTTCCTCTCCCCGGAGATCATCCTGGTGGAGGAGGACGAAGGGCAGAACTCCCTGTCCCTGAAGCTGGCCCGGCCTGTCTCCTCCCGGGTGGACCTGGAGCTGTCCTGGGGCATCTGGAGCACGCGCCTGCCGCGCAACGGCCTGAGCTACACCCGTCAGGTGTTCGGCCTGGGTTTCACCTGGCGCGACCAGGAGTAGGACTCGGGGCCTGGGGCCCGGGTCAGTCCAGGTCGGCGATGCGCTCGTCGATCTCCTCGGCCAGGCCGGGGTGACCCTGGGCGAGGGCGTGGTCCCGGCCGGTGGTCAGCACCTGGCGGGCCTTGTCCGTCTGTCCGGCGGCCACATAGGCGTCCCCGAGGGAGACCAGGGCGGCGGCATAGTTCGGGTCCAGACGGACGGCGGACTCCAGGCTCTGGATGGCGTCGGTGTATTCCTTTCGCTCCAGGTGCAGCTTCCCCAGGGAGAACCAGGCCATGGGGGCGTCGGGGAACTGGGCCACCATCTTCTTGAATTGTTCCAGGCGGGCGTCGCTCATGGACGGAACCCATTAGAGGAGCGCTGGAAGCTTGCCAAGGGTGCGCTAGGGTAGTTCGCACATGGCCACGAAGAAGAAGACCCCCGCATCCAAGACGACGAAGACCAAGACGAAGGCGAAGGCGAAGAGCGCCACCCGCGCTCCGGCCCGGAAGAAGACGGCGGCGAAGAAGTCGGCGAAGTCCAGCCTCCGTCCGCCGCCGCGCAAGACGACCGCCGCCGCACGCAAGAAGGCTCCGCGCGCTCCGGCGCCGCCGCCGCCGCCGAAGATCGCGGAGAACCCGAAGGCGCGCGAGCTGGCGCGCCGCATCGGCGACCTGCTGCTCGACAAGAAGGCCTCCGACGTCGTCATCCTCGACATGCGCGGGATGACGTCCTACGCGGACTACATCGTCATCGCCTCTGGCGAGAGCGACCGTCAGGTGAGCGCCATGGCGGAGAACGTCCAGGTGCAGCTCAAGACGGGTTCCCAGCCCCTGCGTCCCATCAGCACCGAAGGCATGGAGACCGGCCAGTGGGTGCTGCTGGACTACGACGACGTCGTGGCCCACCTGTTCAACGGCGAGGTGCGCGCCTTCTACGACCTGGACGGGCTGTGGGCGGACGCGCCCCGGGAGAAGCTGGCCTGAGGTGAAGGTCCGCCTGCTGTCCATCGGCAAGGACCGCTCCGGGCTGTTCGAGCCCGCCGTGCAGGAGTACGCGCGGCGGCTCGAGCACTACACGCGCTTCGAGCTGATTGAATTGACCGAGGCGTCGGGCAAGAAGCTCAAGCCCGGCGAGGCCAAGGCCGCGGAGGCCACCGCCATCCTGTCCAAGCGCAAGCCGCAGGACTGGGTGGTGGCGCTGGACGAGCGCGGCACGCTGCTGGATTCGGTGGCGCTGGGCCGCTACGTCGCCAAGGCCCAGACGGGCGCGAAGGACCTGCTCTTCGTCATTGGCGGGGACGAGGGCCTGGACGACTCGGTGAGGGCCGCGGCGCACCAGGTGCTGTCCCTGTCGAAGATGACGCTGCCCCACCGCCTGGCGCGGGTGGTGCTCATCGAGCAGATCTACCGCGCGTTCACCATCCTCAAGGGCGAGCCCTACCACAAGTAGGCGGCCGGGCAGCCCGCCCGGGTGACGGGGCCCGCGCGTCAGGGCGCGCGCGGAGCCCGCGTCCGAGCGGCCCATGTCCACGTCACCTTCTGAAACCTCCCCGGCCGTCGCGCCGGCCGCCACGGTGCGCATCATCGCTTCGCCCCAGTCCTGGGTGGAGGGTGAGGCGGTGCGCCAACTGGAAGCCGTGGCGCGACTTCCCGGCATGCGCCTCGCGGTGGGGCTGCCGGACCTGCACCCCGGCAAGGGCGCCCCGGTGGGAGCGGCCTTCGAGTCCGAGGGCTTCCTCTATCCCTACCTCGTGGGCAGCGACATCGGCTGTGGCATGGGCCTGTGGGACGTGGACCTGCCGGTGCGCAAGACGAAGGCGGAGCGGTGGGCGGCGAAGCTGGACCTGGAAGGCGCGTGGGAGGGAGACGCGGAGGCCTTTCTCGCGGAGCACGGCGGCAAGGCCACGGGCTTCGAGGCTGCGCTGGGCACGGTGGGTGGAGGCAACCACTTCGCGGAGGTGCAGCGGGTGGAGACGGTGCACGACGCGCGCGTCTTCGAGGCGCTGGGGTTGCGGGCGGAGCGGTTGCTGTTGCTCGTGCACTCGGGTTCGCGCGGACTGGGGGAGGCCATCCTCCGCACGCACGTGGACCGGCACGCGGCGGGCGGGCTGGCGGCGGGGACGGCCGAGGCGCGCACGTACCTGGAGCGGCACGACGGCGCGGTGACATGGGCCCGGGCGAATCGCGCGCTGGTGGCGCAGCGGACGCTGGACGGTATCGGGGCGACGGGGCGGCGGGTGTTGGACGTGTGCCACAACAGCGTCACCGTGCGGCACTCGGACGGGCGCGTGGGGTGGTTGCACCGCAAGGGCGCGGCGCCCTCGGATGAAGGGCCGGTGGTGATTCCCGGCAGTCGCGGCGCGCTGAGCTATCTGGTGTTGCCGGTGGGCCCGGGCGAGCACAGCGCCCACAGCCTGGCGCACGGCGCGGGCCGCAAGTGGACGCGCACGGCCGCGCGGGAGCGCTTGAAGGAGCGCTTCACCGCGGAGTCCCTGACGCGCACGGTGTTCAAGAGCCACGTCGTCTGCGAGGACCGGGACCTGCTCTTCGAGGAAGCGCCGCCCGCGTACAAGGCCATCGACCGCGTAGTGACGGACCTGGTGGAGGCGGGACTGGTGAGGGTGGTGGCGACGCTGGCGCCGGTGCTCACGTACAAGACGCGGGGCCGTTCAGCGGAGTGAAGCGAGGGCGGCACGGGGCTCGCACGAGGGGCGCGACATGCGCTGTCCCCTGGAGTCCCGGTGATGTGGAAGGCCCTGTTGGACCTGGTGTATCCGCCCATGTGTCTGGCCTGCGCGAAGGTGCTGCCGGGCGTGGGTGCGGTGTTCTGCGAACCGTGTGACACGGCGTTGGAGCGATTGCCGCCGGTGTGTTGCCGGACGTGCGCGGAGCCCGGCACGTTCCCGGGGAACACCTGTCCCCGGTGCCGGACGGTGCCACCGCCGTTCAGCCGGGGCTGGGCGCCCTTCGCGCACGAGGGGCCGGTGGCGCGCGCCATCCATCGCTTCAAGTACGAGGACCACCCGGACCTCGCCGCGCCGCTGGGGGCGTTGCTCGCGGACGAGGCGCGGAGGTTCCTCCGGTCCGCGCCGGAGTGCGTGGTGGCGCTGCCGCTGCATGTCCGCAGATTCCGCGCGCGGCAGTACGACCAGGCGCAACTGCTCGCGGGGACGCTGGCGAAGGCCACGGGGCGGGTGGCGCCGGTGGGGTGGCTGGAGCGCACGCGAGAGACGAAGCGACAGGTGGGGCTGAGCGAGGCGGAGCGCACGGGCAACGTGGCGGGAGCCTTCGTGGCGTCGCGGGCGGTGAAGGGGCGGGAGGTGCTGCTGTTGGACGACGTGTTCACCACCGGGTCCACCGCGCGGGCCGCCGCGGTCGCCCTGCGGGAGGCGGGGGCCACGCGGGTGGAGGTGCTGACGCTGGCGAGGGCGTTCACCCTCGCCTGAGCGGTGGCATTACTTCTGGGACTTCTTCATCCGGGCCATTTCGGCCTGGAGTTCCTTGAGCCGGCGCTCCAGCTCCTCGCGGCTCCGGGTCTCTTCATCGCGACGCTGTGTCTCCTCAGAGAGACGGCGTTCAGCCATCTCCGCGCGACGTTGCAGTTCCAGGGAGTGGCCCTCCATGCGGCTGATGAGTTCCCTCGACTCCAGCAGAGGGGCATTGCCAGCCCAGAAGCGAAGGTGTTCGCCTTCCACCTGGAGTTCGAGTCCCAGCACCTCGGACACAAGACGTCCGTGACGCGGTTCCATGCGGGAGTAGACACGCGCGGCGGGTGTCGCCAGCCGGTAGCCCTCCAGCGTGAGCCGCCCCCCGTCGAAGATGAAGTACTCGGGGATGCCCAACCGTGCGTAGCGGCTCACGTTGAATTCGGCGTCCTTCTTGCGGTCGCCTCCGACGTGGACCTCCATCACCCAGTCGAGGCCGTGCCCCTCGTGGCTGACCACCCACTTGTCACGCCAGTGGGCCTCCGCTTCCAGCACGACCAGCAGGTCCGGCGCGAAGCGTCGCTCCGCCGGGTAATACACGGGCAACTCCGTGCCCACGTACACCTTGCGTCCCCGCCGCTCGAAATAGCCCCGGAGCACATCCACCGTGCTCATCTTGGGCTGGGAGTGGCGGTCTCCCTCTGGCATCGCCATTTCGTCGTACGTCACCTCGCCAGGCAGTGCGTCCACCACCTGCGCCCTCTCCTCCTGCCCCATCCGCTCCCACTCTTCCTGCGAGGGCGCCCGAGGGAAGGCGTCCCCAACCTTGTCGGTATGACGTCCCATGACCTCAAGCCTGCGTCGGGTAGGCCCGGCGGTCAATCGCCCCCGCACGAGCGCATGAGCAAGCCGCGGGCCGTTGTCCCGACACTCGACAGGAACAGGCGCGAGCCATCGCGAACTGGACGCGAGCATCCCAGGGCCTGGACACCCCGCGTCCTGACACGCGCTGGAACGGGCTCCGAAACAACAGCGCTCAGGGCGCCTTCACCGTCTCCAGCGCACGCGCCTCACCGCGCAACTGCATGTCCAACCAGAACGTCCCGCCGGGTACCAGCGAGGCCGCGAAGGCCACGATGATCCGCTTCACACCCCAGCGGTACTCGATGGCGGCCATCAGCAGCGTGTACAGGTACGCCATGAAGAGCACGCCGTGCGCCATGCCCACCGCACGCACGCCCTGGGGAAAGCCCAGCGCGTACTTCAGCGGCATGGCGATGAACAGCAGCACCAGGAAGGACAGCCCCTCCCAGAAGGCAACGGCGCGAAAACGTCCCAGGGCGGTCTTCAGCATGACGTCTTGTCGCCTCCTCGCCGCGACACCGTCAAGCCTTGGGGCCTGAACCGCATGGGCCCAGGTCGTGCCCCCGGTGAGCACCGGTGATGGACGGCGGTCCACGCCCGATGGCCCTTCGGCCCACCTTCCTGGGGGCAGTCCCCCTGGTCGCCCAAGGCGTCCACGCTCGCGCAAGCCCGGTCCAAAGCGCATCCCGGTCCGACGGACGGTGCACCCCGCCTTGCGCGTCACCATTGTCGGAAGGTGTTCCGCCCGTCGCCTTCCTCCACCCGCACGGCCCCGGAGACTGCTATCCCCTGCGCCGTGAGCACACAGCGATGACTCCTCCCCTTCCCATCCTCGCGCGCGAGGCCGCCCAGGCC
>NZ_RAVZ01000396.1 GCF_003611635.1 Corallococcus terminator
TGAGGGCGGTCAGCGCGGAGGCCGGCGCGCCGAGATCCTCCTGGCGCCCGGGGATTTGAAGACGTTGAGCCTGGGCGCGCAGTGGGAGCTCTTCGAACGGTTCTCCTTCGTGCAGGAGAACGTGGAACCCGCGCTGCTCCTGCTCGATGTGCGGGCGCGTCCGGAGCTCCAGATCCTCTGGACGGCGCTGGAGGCGCGTGCCCTCCTGGTGACCGCCGCGCTGGATGCAGCGGGAGAGGATGTCGCCCAGCGGTTGCGCACGGGAGGCCTCTCACCGGCACACTTCCGGGAACAGTGGGAGGGGCTCGGCTTCACCGAGGCCACGGGTCGCGCGAGCACGGCGGCGGATGACTGGCTGGAAGGCCTGCTGCGCATCTCCCGCATCACCACCGGCCAGGACCGTCCCCCGTTCGGTCAGGTGAACATGGCCTCGCGGGCCCAGCGCATCTCCGACTTCCTGTCCGTCACCAGCCCCGGCCAGAGCGACACCGTCTACGACCTCGGCTGCGGCAACGGGAAGTTCGCCATCACCGTGGCCGCAAGCTCCGCCGCCCGGGTCAAGGGCGTGGAGTATGGGCAGACATACGTTGATTCCGCGCGCCGCAATGGCGAGCGTTTCGCGCTGCCGAACCTGGAGTTCATCCACGCGGATGTCCGCGACGTGGACCTGTCGGACGGCACCGCGTTCTATCTGTACTTCCCCTTCTGGGGAGAGGTGGCGCACGCGGTGGCCCGCACGCTCGGGGACATCGCGCGGGCCCGGGACATCACCGTGTATGCCTCCGGCCCCCAGCTCGACTACGGCGAGCACTTCCTCGAACAGGTGTCACAGGGCGCGCTGCGTCTCGCGCCTGAACGCCTGGCCTTCGCCGACGTGATGGTCCTGCGCAGCGCCGCCTTCGCGTGAGGGGCTGCCAGCGCGCAGAACCACCCTGGCCTGACGAAGACCGCCCTTGGTCGAGCGGTCCTCGCGGTGCGCCGAGCTACTTGGCGCAGGTGAACAGGTTGTTGCTGACGTGGATGCCGCTCATCGCGTAACCGCCGGCCCCGCACACGTGCATCGGGTAGGAGTCCTTCGTGCCAGGGTCCCCATCCACATACTCGGAGACGACGCTCGTCCCTGGATACTGGCATGCCAGGTAGTCGTTGCTGACGTGCAGGCCGACCATGACGCTGCCATAGGGACAGGCATGCATCCCGTTGCGCCTGCCCCCTGTATTGATGAAGCGGGAACCACTCGTAGAGGAGAGTTGGGCACACTTGAAGACGTCATTGCTGAGGTGCGCGCCAATCATGGCATAGCCGGTAGGACAGCAGTGCATGGTGCTCCCACCAACGGTACACCGCGTCCCCGCGTCGTAGACCACCGATCCCGTGAAGGTGAGCGAGGATTTCGCCACCTCGACGTCGAACTCCTCCTCCCCCTCTGGCGCGGCCCCACATCCGGCCAGCACCGTGATTGCAGTCAACACCACCGCTGCCGAAGACACCGCCTCGAAGACTCGCTTCATCGGTTCTTTCTCCACTCACATGATTACAGGTTCACCTGGGGAGCGATGTGCCCCCCAGGCACAGGGCCTGTCCGTACGTCAAAACAGGTATTTTCATGATAAAGATGATTTCATGGATAATCAAGGAGGCGTTCACTCGGGGTGAATGTTCACCCGGGGAGAGCGCCGCCCCGGCAGGAGAGCGCCGCCCCGCTTGCGCCCAACGACGCCACCAGGGAGCTGGGACCTCATTATCAACCCTGGCTTAAAAGCCTTTTGGCTCCATGCGCGTAGTCATTGGCGGTCCAGGTCCCTACGTTTCGACCTGATGTCTCTCTCAGAGGAGAACGCCATGCAGAAGCGCGAACTTGGAAACAGCGGACTAGAAGTCTCGGCCATCGGCCTTGGCTGCATGGGTTTGAGCTATGGCTATGGCCCGGCCACTGAAAAGCAGGAGGCCATCCAGTTGATCCGCCTGGCCTTCGAGCGCGGGATCACCTTCTTCGACACCGCCGAGGCCTACGGCCCCTACCGCAACGAAGAGCTCCTGGGCGAAGCCCTCGCTCCCTTCCGGGACCAGGTGGTGATCGCCACCAAGTTCGGCTTCGACTTCGACTCCGCTGGCGGCCAGAGCGGCATGAACAGCCGGCCGGAGCACATCAAGGCCGTCGCCGAAGCGGCGCTCAAGCGGCTCAAGACCGACCGCATCGATCTCTTCTATCAGCACCGCGTCGACCCGAACGTTCCCATCGAGGAGGTCGCGGGCACGGTGAAGGAGCTGATCCAGCAGGGCAAGGTGAAGCACTTCGGCCTGTCCGAAGCAGGCGCGCAGACGATCCGGCGCGCGCACGCGGTCCAGCCGGTCACCGCCCTCCAGAGCGAATACTCCCTGTGGTGGCGGGAACCCGAGAAGGAGATCCTGCCGACGCTGGAGGAGCTGGGCATCGGCTTCGTGCCCTTCTCCCCGCTAGGCAAGGGCTTCCTCACGGGGGCCATCAGCGAGAGCACGACGTTCGACAGCACGGACTTCCGCAACGTCGTCCCGCGCTTCACGCCGGAGGCCCGGAAGGCGAACCAGGATCTGGTGGATCGGCTGGGCGAGCTGGCGACCCGGAAGAAGGTGACCCGCAGCCAGCTCGCGCTCGCCTGGCTCCTGGAACAGAAGCCGTGGATCGTGCCCATCCCGGGGACCACCAAGCGGCATCGCCTGGAGGAGAACGCCGGAGCCGCGGACGTCAGGCTGACGCCCGAGGAGCTGCGGGACATCCAGGGAGCCCTCTCGCAGATCACGGTGCAGGGGGATCGCTACCCCGCGCACCTCCAGGCCAGGGTCGGTCGCTGAGAGCCGGGCCGGAGCTGGAACGGCACTCCGGCGCTCAGTTCAGCGTCCCGCAGTCGGCGATGCGTTGGACCCGGAGCGCGGCCAGCCGCACCAGCGGTGCCGCCGCCTCCGGTCCTTCGAGCAGCGCCACCGCGCGGGCGATGGCATCCAGGGTGGACATCCCTGAGGGATGCGAGGTCTCGCGAAGCCGGAGCATCCCGGGCTCGGGCGGTGGCAGCACCAGCCTTGGGAGCGTCCGCAGCGCGGGGAGCCGCTGGCTCATCCGCCGTGCCTGCGACCAGTTCGCGTCCAACACCACCAGTTGTCTTGGCGCGGGAGCATCCGGCGGTGCGGTGGGGCCATCCGGGAAGAGCAGCCAGGTGCCCGGTTCGCAGAGCACGGCCGGGTCGAAGGCATCGACCATCGCACCGTGGATGAGCAGCTTCGCGTTCGTGAGGGCCAGCGCGGCCACACGTCCGGTGTTGCTCCGCTTCGCGACCTCCATCACGTGCTGGAGCAGGAGGACCCGGGTCCGGGTTTCCACCCGGGGAATCTCCGCGCACAGGCACAGGTGTATCGCGAGGTTGCAACGCGGACAGCGGGGTGGACGGGCGGCGCGGGGAGGCATCCGCCGTCATCCTGGGCCGGCCACCTCGGGAAGAGAAGCCCTCGTTGATGGACGGGCCCGTGCGTTCACCTTGGCCTGGACTCACCGTGCAGCGAAATGCACAGCGGCACGGCGCTTCCGCGCGGCCCCCCTGCGCACTGCTCGACGAGGACACCGCCGAAGCGCTGGAACAGCTCATCACCGAGCGGCTCGGCGTCGCCATCCCCGCACGCGAGCGCTGGCGCAAAGCCGATGACGGCATGCACGTGCTGGCCGCCGGGCTGTACGGGCTCCTCAAGGCCGACGGCTTCGAGCACTCCGGCGGCGTCATCCAGGAGTGGCTGGGCCGGGCCGCGCACGAGGGACGGCTCGCACCCGCGTCGCTGCATGCATCCGCGGCCCGCGTGCTGGGGCTTGCTTCCGAAGAACTCTGGCGGCCGTCCGAGCGGAAGTGAGCCGCCGAGGCAGGCGGCCCGTCAGCTCCCGGGGGCCCGGGGCGTCGCTGTGCGGCGCCGTGCTAGCGTGAGCCCTCTCCCATGAACTTCCGTTTTCAATGCTGGGTGCAGCGGCACGCCAGCCGCCGGGTCACGCTCACACCGTTGGCGCTGCCCCACCTCGCTGTTCACGCGGAGACGCTGGAGAAGGCCACCGAGGAGCTGACGCTGGCGCTCGATGATCAGCTCACCCGCGTGCACCCCCGCCGGGTGCCGGAGTTCATCGCCGCGTCCGACGGTGTCCTCCATACGCTCGAGGTGCAGGAGGCCCTCCCCATCTGGGGCGCGGAGTCGAACACCGTCGCGCCACTGCACTTCACCGCCGTCGTCGCCCCCGCGCACCAGTCCTTCATCGGACTGCATGCCCCGCGCCTCGGCACGCACCTGTGGTTCCAGGGCAAGGCACTTCCCCCAGAAGCATCGGACCGCCTGGGCGAACAACTGGAGGGCCTCTCCGACGCGCGTCGGCTCGCGCTGCGCCCGGAAGGCGCGGAGTCGCTGGTGGAGATTGAAGTCCACGCCACGCCCACCCTGCTCGCCACCCTCACCCCGCGCCAGCTCCGCCTGGACATCCGCCCACCGACGCGTCCTCCAGATGCGCCCGTGGAGCCGTCGGGCGCGGAGCTGGACGACGAGGATGAGGACGCGCTGGACCTGGACACCTGGGAGCCGCGCCGCCGCTCACGCCGCCGCGACGGGAGCGCGAAGCCGGAGAAGCCGCCCCCCACCCCCACGCTGGACCGCATCGCCGTGCCCTGGCACACGCTCGCGAAGGACGGACAGCTCGACGCCGCGTATGAGCAGGACGCGCTGGTGACGCTCTTGCGCGCGCGCCTCGCCGCGAAGGACGCGGAGTCCGTGGTGCTGGTAGGCCCTGCGGGCGTGGGCAAGACGGCGGTGCTCCACGCGCTCGCCCAGGCGATGCGCGGCCCCACCGCCACCGCGCCCGAGCGCGCCCGTCCCTGCTTCTTCCTGGACGGCAGCCGCCTCATCGCGGGCGAGGGCATGGGGGGCGACTGGCAGCAGCAGGTCATCCGCTGCATGCGCGAAGCCGCTGAGTCGCACGCGCTCCTCTGCCTGGGCCACGCGGTGGACCTACTGGACGCGGGCAAGAGCGCGCACAGCGACCAGAACGTGGCCCAGCTCCTCTTGCCGCTGCTCGCCACCCGCGAGGTGTCCGTGGTCGCCGAGGCCACGCCGGAGACGTGGGCACAGGTGGAGCGCCGCAACACCAGCTTCGCCCGCCTCTTCTCCGTGGTGCGCGTGGAGGAGCCGTCCGCCGACGCGCTGGCCCGCATCCTCGCGCGTGTGGCCGAGGACGACGCGGGGCCGAAGCCGCTGGAGGTGCGGTCCGAGGCGCTCGACGAGGCGCGCTTCCTCTGCCGCCGCTTCCTGCCGTACGGAGCCCAGGTGGGCAACACGGTGGCCTTCCTGCGCCGCCTGCTGGCCACGTGCTCGCACGCCGGACAGCCGCGCGTCACCCGCCTGGACGCCGTCCGCCAGTTCGCCTCCGAGTCCGGCATCCCCGAAGCACTGCTGCGCGACGACGTCCCGCTGGAGCCGGCCCAGGTGCGCGACTTCCTCTCGGCGCGGGTGCTGGGACAGGAGACGGCGGTGGAGCGCGCGGCGGCGGTGGTGTCCGTGCTCAAGGCGGGCCTCGCCGACACGCGCCGTCCGCTGGGCGTGCTGCTCTTCGTGGGCCCCACCGGCGTGGGCAAGACGGAGCTGTCCAAGGCCCTGGCGGAGCTGCTCTTCGGCGCGAAGGAGCGCATGGTCCGCCTGGACATGGGCGAGTACGCCGGCCCGGACGCGCTCTTGCGCCTGTTGGGCGACGGCGAGACGCCCGGACACCTGTCGGCCGCGGTGCGCCGCCAGCCCTTCTGCGTGGTGCTGCTGGACGAAGTGGAGAAGGCCCACCCCGCCGTGCACGACGCGCTGCTCGGCGTGCTGGGCGAGGGCCGCCTCACCGACGCCTCCGGCCGCTTCACCGACTTCCGCAACGCGGTGCTCGTGCTCACCAGCAACCTGGGCGCGGACACCTGGCGCGCCCGCGTGGGCTTCGACTCCTCCGGCGGCATGCCCGACACCGCCGCCCTGCGCGCGCACTACCTCGCGGAGGTGCAGCGCTTCTTCCGTCCGGAGCTGTTCAACCGGCTGGATGACGTCGTGGTCTTCTCCCCCCTCTCCGCGGACCTGCTGCGCCGGCTGGTGGTGCGCGAAGTGGAGGCCGTGTGCCGCCGCCCGGGGCTGTCCCTCCACGACGCGGCGCTGGAGGTGGCCTCTTCCGCGCTGGACTGGCTGGCCACGCGCGGCTTCGACCCGCGCTATGGCGCCCGTCCCCTCAAGCGCGCGCTGGAGCGGGAGCTGGTCGTGCCGGTGGCGGCGTGGCTCGCCGCGCATCCCCAGGGCGGCGCGGTGAAGCTGTCCGTGGAGGCCGGCGACGCGGGGCTTTCGCTGCGCGCGGAAGCGGTGGGCGGTGACGCCGAGGGCGTGGGGCGGCAGACCATCGAGAAGGTGCTGGAGGACGCGGCCAGCCTGCGCGCGGAAGTGCAGCGCTGGAGCCGCTCGGAGCCCATGCGCGGCCTGCGGCGCGAGCTGGCCGTCTTCGACAAGGCGTCCCGCCAGCCGGCGTACTGGGAGGAGCGGACCCTGGCGGAGGCGTCCTCGCGCAAGTCGTCCGAGGCGCGTGAATTGGACAAGGCCTTCCGCGACTGCGCGCAGCAGGCCGAGGCCGTGGAGGACCTCCTGTTCGAGGCGCACCTCACGCGCGCCGTGGGACAGGCGGAAGGCCTGGCCCGCGACGTGGCCATGCTCCGGCGGACCTTCCAGCCCCTGCGCGAGCGCATCCACGCCAGCCTCTTCCCCGTCTCGCGCGGCGCCACCCTCCTCCTCGTCCCCGGACGCGGCGCATGGCCGCACCTGTGCACGCTGGCGAAGGCGTACGAGACCTGGGCCCACGCGCAGTCCATCGCCTTCCACCGGGCCCTGTTGCTGGCAGAGGAACCCAAGGCGGGCGAGAAGCCGAAGCCCTCGCGCAAGGACAAGGACCTCCGGTTCCATTGGAGCTGGGAGCAGAAGGCCTCACTGGAGGAACTGAAGCGGCCCCCCGCCGCGTATGCGCTTCAGCTCAACAGCGGCACGCTGCCGCTGCTGCTGGCGGGCGAGCACGGCGTGCACCGCTTCGTCGAGGGCAGCCAGGCCGCGCTGGTGCGCGTGCGCTTCGAGCCGCAGCCCCTGGCCCTGCACGCGCTGCCGGCGTTGGAGGACCTGGAGAAGTCACTGACGAAGCAGGAGGTGCGCCGGGTGCGGCCCGCCGCCGGCATCGTGACGGGAGGCTCGCTGGAAGACCTGCGCACCGGCGCGAAGCAGCGCTACGGGCCTGCGGGCCTGGACATGGAACCGCTGCTGGAAGCCTGGTTGCAATGGCGCGTCTTTGGCGCGCGAGAGGAGGACTGACGCCATGGACCTCAAACTGCCCCTGGTGGTGTCCCCCCTTGGCGGACGGCTGGTGCAGGCCTGGGTGCCCGCCTTCTGGCCCCGGCTGAGCGGCGTGGGCCCCAGCCTCTCCACGCTCCGCGACGAGCTGGCGCTCGCCGTCATGGAGCGCTTCGAGAGGGAGCCCGCGGCCCACGTGGCCGCCTATCAGCTCCCGCCGCACCTGGCCCTGCGGCACGTCAAGGTGGACACGGAGGCGAGGGACCGGGAGAAGAACAAGCGCGTCGTCCTCCAGGGCCGCATGGCCGTCCTGCTGGAGAAGTGGCCGCGCGACGAGTTCTGGGTGGTGACGCCCACCCGGCTGCCCCTGGCCCGCTTCGCGCTCGCGAACCCGGACGCGCTGCCCCAGGCGCTCGCGCGTCGGCTGGCCACGTGGTGCCTGGAGCACGACCTGGAGAACCTGGACGAAGCCTGGGGCACCGGACACGAGCGCCTGGAGCTGCTGGAGGTGGACGCGTACGCCCCCACCATCCTGCCCCGCACGCCTCCCAAGCC
>NZ_RAVZ01000397.1 GCF_003611635.1 Corallococcus terminator
GAGGGAGGATGCTTCCCCACACTGTCCGGAGGCGCACGGCCGGTGTGGAGGGCATCGACTTCGGGTGGACGGGTGGGCGAGCATGCGGCCCTCGGGATGGCGTGTGAGCAGGGCCGGCACGCACCCGACAGGCCGTGGGGAACACGCGCGCTCAAGGGGCGAAGGCCGGGACGGCGCGCGGGCCACACGGGAGGGGAAGGTATTCCGATGCGACGGCAGGGATGGGCCGCGTTCTGCGCGGTGACGACGCTGGTGCTGTCGGGGTGCAGCGAGCGCGAGGTGGCGGGCACCTGGAGCAATGCCTCCGGTTCCGTGGCGCTCAGCCGGGACGACTCGACACTGTACGTGGTGGACGCCGACAACGGCATCCTCGCGGTGGTGGACACCGAGCGCCGGGAGAAGGTGGGCGAGGTGCGGGTGGGCCCGCGTCCGGAGCGCGTGACGGTGGGCCCGGACGATACGGTCTACGTGACGAACCGCGGCGGACGCAGCGTGTCCGTCATCCGCAAGGGCGACACGGTGGAGGCGGCGCGCGTGGACGTGGGCGTGGAGCCCACGGGGCTCACGGTGTCGCCGGACGGCCGGACGCTGTACGTGGTGAACAGCGCCACGCGCACCTCCAGCGAGCACGGCAGCCTCACCGCCATCGACACCGCTTCGCTCACCGCGCGCTGGGAATTGCCGCTGGGTGAGGAGCCTCGCGGCATCGCGCTCCTGGAGGACGGCAAGAAGGCGGCGGTGACGCTGTTCCGGCAGGGCGACGTGATGACGGTGGACCTGTCGGATGCGGACCGGCCCCGGGTGGTGCGTGAAGGGACGGACCTGAACGCGCGCGCGAACCGTGCGTCCTCCAGGCCGGGGTCCATCTCCGCCCTGGAGTCCCCGCCCCCACCGGGAAGCCCCCAGGGGACGCGCACCTTCCGCGCGCGCGGCATGGTGGACCTGCTGGGCGCTCCGGACGGACGGCGGCTCTTCGCGCCGGTGCTCTGGTCGCGCGAGGATCCGCTGGCCGCGTCGCCGGATGATGGAATGGGGGGCGGCGATTCGATGTACGGCGGTGGAACGCCGTGCGGCGCGGGCCCGGGTGGCGGCGTGGTGGCCGCGGGCCTCATCACCTTCAACGCGGAAGGGGATGCGCCCGCGCCGGTGGTGGATGACCTGGACGAGTGCAAGCCGCCGCCGGAGGAGAAGCCGGACTTCCCCACGTCGCTCATCGCGAGCCCGTCGATGGAGTCACCCCTCCAGGGCCCCGCGGCGGCGGTGGTGGACCCGTCGGGTGCGTGGCTGTTCCTGGTGAACCAGGAGACGAACAACGTGGCCATCCTGCCCGCGTGGCGTCGTTCGGGCAGCGACCTGCCGAATGAGACGAGCTCCGTGCGGCAGGTGGTGTCGGTGGGCGCGGGGCCCAACGGCATCGCCATCACCCGCGATGGGAGCAAGGCGTACGTCTACAACGCGTTCGACCACACGCTCAGCACGCTGGTGAGCACCGGCGAGGACCGGGAGAGCATCGTGTTCGAGGAGGGCCAGCGGCTGGCGCTCGCGGGCGACGTCCTGTCCCCGCTGGCAGCGGCGGGCCGGCGGCTGTTCTTCACCGCGGCGGATCCGAAGATGACCAGCCCCATGGTGGCCGTCTCCTGCGCGTCGTGCCACCTGGAAGGCCGCGAGGACGGACACGTGTGGGGCTTCCCGGACGGGCCGCGCCAGACGCCCAGCCTCGCGGGCCGCATGACGACGTCGACGGCGCCCTTCCACTGGAGCGGGGAGTTCTCCGGGCTGGGTGAGTTCATGAACGCCACGGTCATCGACCGCATGGGCGGCACGCAGTTGGACACCGACACGGTGGCGAAGCTGGCGGCGTTCATCGACACCATCCCGGCGACGGACAACCCGCACCAGGGCGCGCCGCTCACCGAGGCGCAGACGCGCGGCGAAGCGCTCTACAAGAAGGCGGCGTGCGACACCTGCCACGCGGGTGCCCTGCTCACCAACAACACCAACGCGGACGTGGGCACGTTCGTGCGCACGGGCGCGTTGCAGGACAACGCGCAGGTCATCAAGTCGGGGCTCAACACCCCGTCGCTGCTGGGGGTGGGCCGCACCGCGCCGTACCTGCATGACGGCAGCGCGCCCACGCTCCGGGCCCGCATGATGAACGGCCGTGAGACGAACAAGCACGGCCAGACGTCGCAGCTATCGGACGCGGACGTGGACGACCTCGTGGCGTACCTGCAGACGCTGTAGACCCACCCGCGCTCCGGGGCGAAGCAGGGCTCCGGGGTGCAGGCGCGGGACAGGGCTGTTCCCCCAGGAGTTCGCGGTGCCTCTGCGAAGCCACGTGTCTTCCCGAAGCCCGAGCGCGGTGAGCCCCAGAAGGTCCCCGTCGTGGCGCTGACCCGAGGCCCGACGGGCGTCTCCCTCACCGTGGACGCGACGGAGACCTGGGGCCTGCGCACGCCCGGCCCCGGCCTGTTGCTGGACGTGCCCGTCGGAGCCCGACAGGCATGTCGTCCGGCCCTGCACCTGGAGGCGGCCGGGCGCTACCGGCTCCGCTTGATGAGCGGGGATGCGCCGCTGTTGTGGGTGCGCATCGACGACTGGTGGGACCGCGCGGTCTTCCTGCGCGGCACGGCGCCCTTCCCCTGGAGGCTGCCTTCGCTGTCAGCGCCCGAGGTCCGTGCCGTGTCCCACGCTCCGGGCTCCGCGCCCTGGTGGGAGGCCTGGCAGTGGAAGCTGGCGCGGGAACTCGTGGAGGCTCCGGCGTCGGTGCTGCATTCCGGGCAGTGGTGCCTGCGTCCCGTGAGCGCCGTGTCCGCCGACAAGGCGGAGCGCCATCCCGTCTCTCCCATGGAGTGGTGCTTCGGCCAGCCACCCCAGGCCCCCCACTCGCTGGACGCCGTGACGCGGTTCAGTCCGGCCTGGAACGAGGACTGGTGGGACGCGCTGCCCGCGCAACGGCCGGGTTCCGTGCTTCCGCTCCGCGCACCCTCCGCCCCCGACGACGGCCGGGTGAAGAGCTGGCGCAAGCGCGCGCGGGACGGGACGCTGCCTCCCGCGCTGCTGCTCTACGTGGACATCCTGGCGAAGTGGCTGGTGTTGGACGGGCATGACCGGCTGCACGCGGCGCTGCTCGAAGGCGTGGAGCCGCCCCTCTTCGGATTGTGGCCGTCGGTCCTGGTGGCGGGCACCCCCTCAAGCAGCGTGCGGGAAGCGGGCGCCCTGTTCGCCGCCGAGTTCCAACTGCGCACCGGGGCAAGCCCGCGGGTCGTCGAACGCGTCAACCGCATGCTGTTGCTCAACTTCGCGCAGCCCCTGAAGGGCACCGTCTCCCGGGCATGGCCCGTCGCGGGAGGGTTCGCTGCGTGGAGGCAGGAGGTGCTGCTTGCCCGCCGTCAGCGCGAGGGGCTGCCCCTGGCCGAAGAGGACTGGGACTGGTTCGCGTCGCCCGACACCCGGTGAGTGCCTGCTCCAGGTAGCGGCGGGGCGTTACACGCTTTCCCACGCAAGCCTCATCCTCCGGGCGGGGTGTCCTCCCGCGTCCGGGTCTTCCACACTGGTGCGCATGGCTCCTCCCTCCGAACCGCTGGCTTCGCCCACCGCGCAGTTCATGCAGTACGTCACCGGGTACTGGATTACGCAGATCCTCGGCACGCTGGTCCGGCTGGAGGTGGTGGAGCAACTGGCCGGGGGCCCGCGTCCCTGTGACGACGTGGCGCGGGCGCTGGGCCTGGAGGGCCAGCACCTGTACCGGCTGCTGCGCGGTGGCGTCACCGCGGGCATGCTCGTGGAAGCCCCGCCGCGCACCTTCGCGCTGACGCCCCTGGGGGAAGCCCTGCGCAGGGGCGTGCCGGGCTCCATGCGGGGCATGGCGCTCGCGATGAGCAACCCTGGCCACTGGCTGCCCTGGGGTCAGCTCGGCGAAGCGGTCCGCACGGGAAGACCGCGCACGCAAGAAACCCTGGGGATGGACTTCTGGGGGTGGCTGAACCGCGACCCCGTGCTGACCGAGGAGTTCGCGGAGGCCATGGGCAACATCTCCGACGAGGTGGGCGTGGAGCTCGCGGCGCTCCACGACTTCTCCAGCCTCGCGCGGGTGGCGGACATCGGAGGCAGCCAGGGCGTCCTCCTGGGCCATGTGCTCAAGGCGCATCCCGGCTGCCGTGGAATCCTCTTCGACCAGCCGGCTGTCATCACCAGCGCCCGGGCCCGTTTGGAAGCGCAGGGGTTGGCGGACCGCGTGGAACTGGTGGGGGGTGACTTCTTCGCGTCCGGCATCCCCGAAGCGGAGGCGTACCTGCTCAAGTTCATCCTCCACGACTGGCCGGACGCTCAGGCCACCCGCATCCTTCAGCGGCTCCATGACGGCTCGCCGTCCGGGGCCCGGCTGTTCGTGCTGGAGCAGGTGATTCCGGACGACGGCAGTCCTTCGTTCGCGTCGCTGTTGGACCTGAACATGCTGGCGGTGGTGGGCGGAAAGGAGCGCACGGTGGATGAGTTCCGAACGCTCCTCGCCGCCACCGGTTGGACGCTGGAAGGCATCTCGCCCAGCCGCACGGGCATGAGCCTCCTCGAGGCCCGCCGCAAGCTGTGAACCTCCGGCGCAAGGTGTCTGCCATTGCGCCGGGGGCGTTACTTCTTCCGCGAGGACACGGGCTTGAGCACGTGGGCCGTGATTTCGAACGGGTACGTATAGGTCTTGCTTGGGCCCTGGGCCTGGAGCATCCGCCATTGGCGCACGGGCTTCTCGGTTTCGAAGTCGAGCCGGAAGGTCGCGTCGTCGAAGTCCTCGCGCTTCTTCAGGCTCGCGCGGATGGGGTTTCCCTTCGCGTCGGTGAACGCCGCCGAGAAGCCGGGCTGGTCCGTGTTCTCGCTCAGGAGGCTGACCTCGTCCCCTTCGATGGACATGACGTGGAAGCGTGCCTCCCCGAGCGTGGCCCGCGTGTGCAGGCTCAGCGGCGTGAGGGCCGACACCGCGATGGTCGTGGGCAGGGAGAACGACAGTTGGCCCCGGATGCGCGCGACGGGCACGTCCTCCATCCTGTTGGGCAGGAAGTCGCTGAAGATGACACCCTGGATGTCACTGGCGGAGATGTTGGGACGGCCCAGGGACAGGGTCGTGTTCCACTTGCGCGGAGCCCCGAACCGGGAGCCCCAGACGTACTCCTTCTCTCCGGACTCCGATTCGCGGGTCTCGTCCATGTTCTCGGGGCGCAGGCGCGTGCCGTCGACGAAGTCCACCTCCAGGACCTCCAACTGGATGCCCGTATCCAGTTGCCCGAAGTACCGCCGCACATCCTCCGTCCAGACGATCTCCAGGTTGTTCTCGAAGACGCCCTGCGTCTGGAGCAGGACCTTGAACGGGGAGGGCGCGGTGCCCGGCACGTCCGGCGCGGCGATCAGTCCTCCGCTGGTGTAGCGGGTGTAGCGCTCCCCTCGCCGGGCGATGGAGTCGGGGGACTGGAGCGTCTGTTCAAAGACCGCTTGGCTGAGCGGCTCGGCCGTGGGCTCGGACTCCGTGTCGTCTTCCTGCGCGTCCGGGGCCTGGGGGAAGGGTGGGGTGAGCTTGAAGGGCCGGACGTATGGCGCAGTCGCGTCCACCAGGACGAACTCGAGTTGCACGGGCTTGCCGTGGGCGAGGACGGTGGAGTCATTGGATTCGATCCGGCCCACGAACGGCAGCGTCATGCTCGCGGAGAAGCCTGAGCGCGACTCCGTTTCGAGGTACTTCCCGGCCGCGTTCAGGGCGCGCACGGCCAGCACCGAGGGCGGGGTGCCTTCCGAACCCAGTTGGAACGTCAGGCCGTCGTCGCTGACGCGGGTCGCTTCCACGGTGAGCTTGCCCTCGGGGAAGGCGAGCTCGGTCCTGCCGTAGGGCGGACGGAAGGCCAGCGTGACCTTCTTCACCCGCGTGGGCACCTGCACGGTGACCGTGCCTTCGATGGCGGGGAGCTTCTGCGTGTCCACGCCGCGCTTGAACGCGAAGCCGACCTTGTTGGTGGCGACCTGCATGTCATTGGAGTGCTCGCGGGAGAAATCCTCTTCGGACGTCATCCCGGTCGCCTCGTCCGCCAGCGGGCCACAGGTGGGCCGGTCGAGCTCTGGCTGTTGGATGCGGACCTCCATCCACGGGCGCTTCGCGAGGACGGGGCTGTAGTGCGGGGGCATGCAGACGGAGGAGGTCAGGCTGACGAAGTCGACCTCCGGCAGGTTCTCCCGGGAGCTCAGGGAGGTGAACGCGAGGCGGAGCTTCTTCGCGTCATCCAGGGCGACTCCGTGACGGGGGCTGCAATCCTCGCCCGAGCGTTCGAAGAAGGACGCGGGCGTCAGGGCTTCGTCGTAGGCGTAGAGGTCCTTGGGGTCGAGCAGCGCTTCCTCGGCGCTCTCCAGGGCCTTGAGGTCCTCGTCCTTCAGCGCTTCGTTCTGGAACGGGGAGAAGCTGCGGGTCAGCACGTCCGCGTGCTTCTGCAGGGCGTTCACGTCGACGGTGAGGCGGAAGGCGTCCTTCGACGGCGTGACCTTGACGGAGGTCTCCGCCACGGTCTTCAGCGGCGAGTTCGCGCCCGAGGCCTTCTCCCAGAGCTTCTGGATTTGCTCAGGGTGGTCGCCAAGGACATCGAGCTCCGCCCAGATGCCTCCGTCCGTGTCCGCGCGCAGGGTGAGCGAAAGCCTCCGGGCATTCTCGGTGATTTCATCCCGCGCCAGGGCCATCTGCACGAGCGGCGGGGCCAGGGATTCGAGGAAGGGTTGCAGGTTGAGGCCGCCCTGGGCGATCAACAGCGACTCCATCTTCCGACCGGGCTCCTGGGCGAGCCGCGCGGTGAAGTCGGCCGCGAGCGCGGTGGGGACGAAGGCGAGGAGCTTGTCGCCCTTGATGAGCCGGAGCGGGCCTTCGCGTCCGCAGGTCTCGGGGTCGATGAGGACGTAGTCGTCGCCGGTGGTGGCTTCGACCAGGTGGCCCTTCTTGAGGGCTTCGAGCGCCTGATCCGCCGTGCCGTGGGAGGCGAACAGGCGGAAGGGAGAAGGGCCTTCGGCGGTCTTCACGAAGCCCGAGGCGAACGACGAGAACGTTTCGAGGAGCAGGTCCCGGTGGCGGGGCGGCAGGTTGCCGACCTTGAGCAGGTACTTCTCCGCCGGGTCGATGCGGTCCTTCCAGGACTCCACCGAACGCACGGACTTGAGCAGCCGCAGGTTGACCACCACCGACGCGACCGTTTCATCCCCCGTGGCGACGGTGAGCAGCCGGTGGTCCGCGTTGGAAGGAGAGGCGTTCCGGTAGAGCAAGGCGCCCGCCACGCCAAGCCCCACGAGGACGACGACCAGGACGAGAAGGACTTTCTTCATGAGAGGACTGGAGCCGGTGCGAAGGAGTGGGAGAGACGTTCTGCCGCTCCCCGCGAGTCCTAGCACACGTCCTCCACGCCCCTCCCCCGCGGGCCGGAGCTTCGATGTCGTGGCGCGCCTGGAGGTGGGAGGGATTCACCCGCCCTTGCGCAATCACAGGCGTGAAGCTCCGCGATGCCTATCCCGCGTTCGGCGCGGCGTCTGGCGCGGTCGCTCCGGAGTTCGGAGCGGGAGTCGGCGTGGGCGTCGCGGAGTCAGGCGCGCTTGGAGCGGGCGCCACGGGCCTGGGCGCGGCTGTGTCGGAGGTCGGGGCGGTGGGCGCGCTCGGAGCGGGAGTTGGCGTGGGCGTCGCGGAGGTGGGAGCACTCGGAGGGGGCGCCACGGGCGCGGGCGTCGCGGCGCTCGGTGCCATCGGAGCAGGTGTCGGTGCGGGCGCCACGGGTGTCGTCGCCGGACGGGGTTTCACCACGGGGGGCGGCACCGCCGTGGGGCGGACCGGCGTCGTTCCTCCCATCGCGGCTCCAACGCCGGACGGTGCCGTCGTGCTGGG
>NZ_RAVZ01000398.1 GCF_003611635.1 Corallococcus terminator
GGATGGGGCATCCACGGGCGGCGGGTCGGTGAGGGCCCTCACGGAGGACGCGCGCGAGCGCCTTTTCCGGCTGGGCGCGGAGGCCCTCACCGACCTGGAGTTGCTGGGATTGCTGTGGACGGAGGGGCCCAGGAGCACGGCCCTCCAGGACGCGGGCCTGACGCGGGGTGGGCTCAAGGCGCTGGTGCAGGAGGATCCGCGGACGCTGTGCGCGCGGAGGGGCGTGGGCCCGGCCCGGACGTCGCGGCTCCTGGCGGCGCTGGAGCTGGGACGGCGCGCGCAGCGCTCCCCGGAACGCCGTCCCAGGCTGCGCACGCCGAAGGACATCCACGCGTACCTGACGCCCACGCTGGGTGCGCTCCGGCGCGAGGTGTTCCACGTGCTGTGCTTCAACCCGCGCAACGTGCTGGTGCATGACGCCCGGGTGGCGGAAGGGACGCTGAGCGCGTGCCCGGTGGATCCCCGGGAGGTGTTCGCCGCGGCGCTGTCCGCGCGGGCCACGGCCATCGTGCTCGCGCACAACCACCCCTCGGGGGACCCCGAACCCAGCGTCCAGGACGTGGGCCTCACCGAACACCTGGCGCGCGCGGCGGGGCTCCTGGGCGTGAAGCTGCTGGACCACGTCGTCGTGGGGGACGGCGCCTACGTGTCCATGCTGGAGCGCGGCTTGCTGCCGGACAGCGAGCGGGAGGGGCGACGCAAGTGCGGCACGCCGGGCGGGGGTTGGTGATGACGGCCGGGGTGCTGCTGGGGGTGGGCGCCAGCCCCGTGCAGGTGGAGATGCTGGAGGGCTCGCGGGCCCGGGTGGTGCGGAGCGAGAGCGGGCAGGCATGCACGGTGGAGCGATGGAGGCTGCCGCCGGGTGCGCGTGAGGGGGACGTCATCGTGGACGGCCGCCTGGACCTGGAGCGGACGGAAGAACTGCGGCGGGAGGTGGCGCGGAAACGGGCGGCGCTGGCGGTTCCTCTTCCTCCGGGGCTCGAGCTGTGAGGTGGGGCGCCGGTGCCCACGACAGGGATAGGCGTTGACGGCCGACCCAGGATGATGAACATGCGCGCGATGCTGGAGTCCCTGCCCTTCCTCGAAGATGCCCAGCGGGGACTGGTGCGGTACTTCGGCCTGTCGGAGTTCCGTCCCGGCCAGGCCCCCGTCATCAATTCGGTGCTCAGTGGCCGCAACACCGTGGTGGTGATGCCCACGGGCGCGGGCAAGAGCCTGTGCTACCAACTGCCCGCGCTGCTCCTGCCGGGCATCACGCTGGTGGTGTCGCCGCTCATCGCGCTGATGAAGGACCAGGTGGAGCAGCTCACCGCGAAGGGCATCCCGGCCACCTTCATCAATTCGTCGCTGTCGGACCTGGAGCGGGCGGAGCGCCTGCGCAAGCTGCGCGCCCGCGAGTACAAGCTGCTCTACGTCGCGCCGGAGCGCTTCCGCAGCGGAAGCTTCCTGGAGCTCATCTCCGAGCTGGGCGTGGAGCTGTTCGCCGTGGACGAGGCGCACTGCATCTCCCAGTGGGGCCACGACTTCCGGCCGGACTACGCGCTCTTGGGACAGGTGCGCAAGCGGCTGCGTCCCCCGCGCACGGTGGCCCTCACCGCCACGGCGACGCCGGAAGTGCGCGACGACATCGTCCGCGTGTTGTTGATGAAGGAGCCGAGGGTGTTCGCCCAGGGCTTCGACCGGCCCAACCTCTTCCTCGACGTGGTGAACGTCAACGGGGACGAGGAGCGCCGGCAGGCCTGCGCGCAGTTGGCGGCGAAGGGCGGCAGCGGCATCATCTACTGCTCCACGCGCAAGGCTGCGGAAGGAATGCACTCCGCGCTCGTGACACGCAAGGTGCGCGCGGTGCTGTACCACGCGGGCATGGAGGACGACGCCCGCCGCCGCGCGCAGGAGGACTTCATGTCCGCGAAGGAAGCGGTGGCGGTGGCCACCAACGCCTTCGGCATGGGCATCGACAAGTCGGACATCCGCTTCGTCGCGCACGCCAACATCCCCCGGGCGGTGGAAGCGTACTACCAGGAGATCGGCCGCGCGGGCCGGGACGGAAACCCCGCCACGGCGGTGCTGCTGTTCAACCATGCGGACGTGTACACGCAGGAGCGCCTCATCGAGGGCAGCCACCCGTCCGAGTCCGTGCTGTCGGACGTGTGGTCGGCGCTCCAGGGCGTGGAGGAGTTCGACCGGGGCGTGCACGCGCTGGCGGGCATGGTGGGGGCCAGCGAGTTCGAGGTCTCCGCCGCGCTGAAAATCTTCGAGCGCGAGGGCAAGCTGGAGCGCGGCGGTCGCGGCGAGGGCGAGTACGGACTGACGCTGACCGACAAGGCGCCCACGGCCCAGCCGCATGCGGCGGAGACCCAGCGGCTCTTGCGCTCGCTGCTGGAGACCTTCCCGGTGGGGCGTCAGGCCACCACGGAGTTGCCCATCCTCGCGCGGCGCACGGCGCTGTCGGAGGAGGAGGTCCGGCACGCGCTGGGTCTCCTGGAGAAGGCGGGCGTGGTGTGGGTGCGCAAGCCGTTCGCGGGGCGCTCCATCCGCGCGCTGGAGCGCGTCCCGTTCCGCGAGCTGAGCGTGGACCTGAGCCGGGTCCGCACGCAGGAGCGGCACAACCTGCTGATGCTCAAGCGGATGACGGACTACGCGTACACGCCGAAGTGCCGGCGCGCGTTCATCCTGAACTACTTCGGGCAGGCGGACGCGGCGACGGTGTGCGGGACGTGCGACCGGTGCGCGGGCAGCATGATGCCCAAGCCGTCCGGATCGTCCTCGCGCACCGCGCCCCCCGCCTCCGGCGTGTCCGGAGCTCCGGTGCGGGTCTACAGCGAGCTGGCCTCCACGGAGCTGCGTCGCTGGCGCAAGGACCTGGCGAAGGACCTGGGGGTCGCGCCCTTCATCATCTTCAACGACGCGACGCTCCTGGGCATCTCCGCCGAACTGCCGGTGGACCGGGAGTCCTTCCTCGCGGTGAAGGGCACCGGGGAGAGCCGCTGGGAGCGCTTCGGCCCCAAGGTGGTGGAGATCTGCCTGATGGCGCGCGCCGCGGGCCATGAGCCGCAGGTCTCGCCCGTGCCTCCGCGCGTGCGCAAGTCGAAGCTGCGCCGCCCCTGAGGCCCGTCGTCGGGCCCCGGGCCGTCAGGACTGGGGAGGACCGCCCTTGCTGCTGGCGGCGCGCAGGACGGCCCAGCGCAGCACGGCCATGATGGCGCCCACCACCAGCGCGAGCAGGAAGATGACCGCCACGGTGACGATGCCGAAGAGGACGCGCACGCCCAGGTCGGAGATGCGACCGTCGAAGTACGCCGCGCGCAGCGGCTCCAGGCCGTGCACCACCTCCAGCGCCCGCGCCGGCAGGGAGTCGAGCGCCATGGACAGGCGCGCGACCGTCGGCGAGCTGGACCTCCGCCGGAGGAGCTCCACGACGATGCCCACCAGCAGGTAGAGCACCGACAGCAGGAAGGCGTTGCCCCACATGACCTGCAGCAGGGGTGAAGACGGGGGCCGCTCGCGCACGTCGTTCACGCTATCTCGACGCCCGGCGCTTGAGGAGCGGAAGGGACTTCTTCACGCGCTTCGCATCCGGAGAGTCTCCGGCGAGTCGCAGGAAGGCCTCGTAGGACTCCACCGCCCGGGGCAGCTCCGCCGTCTCGCGCGCCAGGACGTCCGCCAGCGCCAGGTGCGCCATGCCGTCGGTGGGCTCCAGCTCCACCGCCTTGGCCAGCGCCTCGCGCGCGGGAGCCTCCTGCCGCTGCTTGAAGGCCACCAGGCCCAGCGCCAGGTACGCCCGGCCGTTGAAGGGGGCCAGCTTCACGGCCTCGTCGGCCGCGACCCGAGCCTCCTTCACCAGGTTCGCGCCCAGCAGCACCCGCGCCAGCGTCATCTGGGCGAAGGCCTTGTCCCAGACGGTGGGCGCCCGGTCGGCCAGGTCCTGCAGCGTGCGCGACGCCCCACGGCCTCCGCCGGGAAGCTGCGCGTACAGCTCGCCCACGCGGCCGCACGTCGCGTCAGGCCCTTCGCGCCGCGCCGCCGCGAAGGCCGCGTCCGCGCTCTCCACCTGGCCCTGGCGCAGGAACGCCTGGGCGATTTCACAGAAGGTGTTGGGATCCTTGGAGTCCAGCTTGTTGGCGCGCTCCAGCGCGGAGAAGCCGCCCTTCGCATCGCCGTTGCTGAACAGGAGCGCCGCGCGCAGCCGCTGCCCTTCCGCGTCGTCCGGCGCGAGCTTCACCGCGCGGCCCGCCGCCCCTTCGGCCTCCTTGCGACGGCCGGACTGGTACAGCGCCAGCGCGAAGCCCTTCTGCGCCGCCGCGCTGCCCGGATTGTCCAACTGCCACGCCTCGAACTGCTTCAGCGCTTCTGGCGTCCGGCCCAGCGCCAGGAGCACGCGGCCCAGGGCATCGCGGGACTCGCCATGCGCGCCGTTGCGCTCCACCGCCTGCGTCAGCGGCTTGAGGGCCATGTCCGGCAGGCCGCGCGCCAGGAGCAGCCGCCCCAGGGAGCACGCGCCTTCGTAGTCGCGGGGATCCTTCAGCGCCTCGTCGAACTGGGCCTGCGCCTTGTCGAGCGCGCGCTCGCGCCAGTACACCTGCCCCAGCGCCACGCGCAGGTCGGTGCGCGGACGCTTGGCCAGCGCCTTCTCCAGCACCTCGCGCGCCTGGGCGCCGTTGCCTTCGTTCGCGTCCGCCAGCGCCAGCACCGCGACGGCCTCCGGCGGATAGCGATCGTTCACGCGCGTGCGGGCCAGCTCCACGCGCGCCTTCTTCCAGTCTCCGAGCCGCGCGTACGCCGCGCCCCGCACCATCGAAACCTTGCGGCCACCATCGGCCTCCAGCCGCTGCAACGCCTCGCGCTCGCGGTCGCGGTCCAGCAGCGTGCGCCCCAGGCCCTCCTTCGCGGCCTCGCTCTTGGGCTGCAGCTTCAACGCGGCCTCGTAGGCCTGCTGCGCGGCCTCCAGCTTGCCGGCGGAGCGACCCGCGGCCCCGAGCGCCAGTTGGAAGTCCATGGCCAGCGGCCCCTGCGTGCCCTGGGCGAGCAGCGCGCGTGCCTCCTCGTACCGACCCAGCGCGGACAGCAGCTCGCCGTGCACCAACTGCTGGCGGGGCTTGAGCGCGGGGGGCAGCTTCGGATCCTTCGCCAGCGGCGCCACGTCCGACAGGGCCGCGTCCAGCTCCTGCTCCAGCGCGAGCCGGCTCTCCGCCATGCCGATGCGGGCGGCCGGGTGCTCCTTGGAGGCCTCGCGAGCGCGCTTGAACATCTCCAGCGCCTGGGCGAAGTCCTCGGAGGCCAGGTAGTAGCCGCCCAGTGACACCAGTGCGCGGACGTTGCCCGGCGAGGCCTTGAGCGCGCGGTCGAAGCGGTCCAGGGCCATCTTCTCGTCCTTGGCCACCAGCAGCAGGCTGCCCGCGAGCGCGTGCACCTCCGTCACATCGTCCTGGGAGGCGAGCAGCGCGCGGCGCGTCGACTCACGGCCCCGCTCGTCCGCCACCAGCTCGTTGGTGGCGAGCACCAGTCCAGCGAAGCCGTCCTTCACGCCCGGCTTCTCCAGGGCCTCCAGCGCCTGCCGCCGGTCCTCGGAAGCACCACCGTGGTCCTGGTAGCGCAGCGCGTGCGCGTAGGCCGTGAGGGCCCAGCCCTGCGCGCTGGATTCGTCCATGTCGCGCGCGCGGGCGAGCTGCCGGAGCGCTTCGTCCAGCGACGCGCCCGTGTCCTGAGCCACCGCGCGCCGGGCCAGCTCCAGCGTCTCCGACAGCGTCTGGCCGCCCTGGCGGGAGCGGTAGAGCAGGAAGAAGCCCGCGCTCGCGCCCAGGAAGATGATCGCGACGAAGAGGGCCACGGTCTTCGTGCCATAGCGCTCCAGGAGGGACTGCTTCGCCCGCTCCTTGGCGATCTTCTCGTGCATCTCGCGCTCGTACTTCGCGGCGAGCGCCTCCGTGTCCTTCGCGTTCGCCGCCGCCTTGTTGCGAGCGGTCGCCGCCGCCAGCTCCGTGGCATCCGGGATGTCGTCCAGCAGCGAGCGCTTGCCGCCCGCCGCCGTCGCGGCAGGAGCCACCGGAGCAGGAGCCCGGGGCCGCGCCGCCTCTGGGCCCGGAAGGTTCCCGAGCAATCCGCCACCCTGCGACGAAGAAGGCGCGTCGTCCGGAGCATCCGGGAGGTCCGCGAGCATTCCCGACGAGCGTCCACGACCAGAGCCCGAAGCCTGCGCCGGCGGGCCCTCTTGAGGCCCGGAGCCCCGAGCGTCGGCCCCTGCCTGCGCCGCGCGACTGGACCCCGGATCCGCCGGGACACCCTGAGCCTCATCCGCCGAAGGCTGATCCGAGGCCCCATCCCGGGACTCAAGACCGGAAGCCGGGGACTCCTCCCCCTGCGCCTCGCGCCCGGAAGACTGAGCCCCGTCCTGAGCCTCTTGTCCCGAGGCCTGCTCCGAGGCCCCATCGGTCGGAGCCCCATCCTGGGCTTCGCGTCCGGAAGCCTGGGCTTCAGGGGAGCCGGTCCCCATCCCATCCGGAGCGGAGCCCGCCGAAGCGCGCGCGTCCGTCTCACCGACGGAAGCACCCGCCGCCGGGACCGTCCCGGACGCGGCGCTCTGCGAACCGCCCGCGGGCGTCTCCGTCCGGGCCCGACGCGGCTCCAGCCCCGCGGCCGCGGCGGCGCGCGCATCGAACGCGGACGGCTGGGCTTCGGCTGCCGGCGCCGGAGCTTCGTCGTCGTCCGGCGTCGCCGCCGGGACCACGAGCGTGCCCAGGTCCGCGAAGATGGGCGCGGGCCCGCCGGACAGCGCCTGCTGGGCCTGATCCAACCACTGCTTCACGCGCCCGTTGTTGGGCTGGAGCGCCACGGCCTTGCGAAGGATGGGCAGCGCCGAGCGGAACAACCCGCGCTGCAACAGCACCTCGCCAATGAGGTTGTAGGCGTAGGGGTTGTCCTTCTCGATGGCGATGGCCTGATCGAACTGCTCCATCGCCTCCGCGGGCCGGCCCAGGTGGATGAGCGCCTTGCCCCACAACACCCGTCCCACGGTGGACGTGGGGTGGTGGGTGACGCCCTGGGTGCACACTTCAATCGTGCGCGCCGCATCTCCCTTCTCCAAGAGCGCCTTCGCCAACTCCACGAAGACGGAAGAGGTCGGGTCCTGCCGGAGGAGCTGCTCGTAGCGCTCCACCATCGACTTGGCCATGTTGAGTCGCGACTCCGGTGCTCGGGCGGGGAGTGCGGACCATAGCACCGCCCTCGTTCCACGCACGCGGCGGGTGGTAGCGTCGCGCACGTGAACCGCCTGCCTGCCCTGATGTTCGCCCTGCTCCTCGGTGGGGCCTGTGCCCACACGCCGCCCCCCGGGGACCCGGAGACGCTCCGCCCCGCCGTGGAGGGCTTCCACAAGAACCTGCGCTGGCGCAACTACCGCGCCCTGTCCAACCTCCTCGTCCCCGAGGAGCGCCCGGACTTCGAGCGCAAGCGCCGCGAGCTGCACGACGACCGCGACCTCACCATCACCGACTACGAAATCGAGGACGTGAAGATGGCCGAGGACGGCAAGCGCGCCACCGTCCAAAGCCGCATCCAGTGGATGCGCCTGCCCTCCGCCTCCGAACAGACCGACACCGTCACCTCGGAGTTCGTCTTCCGGGACGGCGTCTGGTTGCTGGAGAAGCAGCAGGCAGGCCCGTTCGCGGGCGAGCTGGAGTAGCGAAAAAAAGTCGCCCACCGCCTCGGGGCCGGCCGAGACGATGGGCGTCGAGGGTTCCCCAATGGAACCCCCTACCAGGGTGACGGTGTCGCGCGGTGTTGCTCAGGCCCGCTGCGACCTCGCCGTGTTGCCAGGTACATGAGCAAGTCGGGTGCCAACCTTCGCGCCCCCCTGCCC
>NZ_RAVZ01000399.1 GCF_003611635.1 Corallococcus terminator
CGAACCACCCGCGCCCGTGCCCGCGTCCCCGGCGGTGGAGGAAGCCGTGGCCGAGCTCCCGACCGACGCGCCCACCGAAGCGCAGGAGGAGGTACGTCCTTCACCCGTGCCCCGGAAGACCGCCGCGAAGCCAGGCCGTGCGGCACCGCGCGCCCAGGCCGCCGCGCCCGCGGCCACGCCGGAGGTCAGCGCACCGGTGCCAATCGCCCCGGCCATCGTCACGGCCAGTGCCGTCCCCACGGCCCCAGAGCCCGCGCCCACCGAACCGAAGGCCCCCGAGGAGAAGAAGAGCGTCTTCGATCTGGTGAGGTCCAAGAAGAACGAGGTCGAGCAGAAGGTCTCCGAGCTGGTCAAAACCAAACAACAGGAGATCCAGCTCAGGGTCTCCGGGCTCGTCCAGAACCGGCAATACGACGCGGCACTGGAAGCGGCCAACGACTGCGCGGCGAACAACCCCAGCATGCCGGAGTGCCAGCTCATGCTCGGGGACATCCACGGCAAGCTCAACCACCGGGCGGAGAGCGAAAAGCATTACGCGAAGTTCCTGGCGCTCGCCCCCGCGGATCATCCCCGTCGGGCGCGCGTCGTCGAGCTCCTCGGCAATGCCAGCAAGGACGCCAGCGCCACCCGGGCACCGGAATGATCCAGCCCTCCTGGCCAGACTCTTTTCACTCGCTGACACGCTGAGCGACCTGGCAGGAGAAGCGCGCCGTCCATTCAACCCAACCTGGAATCTGGCTTTAAGATGGACGGCTCATGGCACTGCAAGCAGGCGACGTCTTCGGTCGGTATGAGCTGGTCTCCTGGCTGGGCCGGGGTGGCATGGCGGAGACGTGGCGCGCGCAGCTCGTAGGTGACGCCGGAGTCACCAAGCCGGTCCTCATCAAGAAGGTCCTCCCGGAGTACGCGGACGACGAGGCCTTCATCTCCATGTTCATCAGCGAGGCGCGCATCTCCGCCACGCTGTCCCACGGCAATGTCGCGCAGGTCTTCGACTTCGGCCGGGTGGATGGTGAGTACTTCCTCGCCATGGAGTTCGTGGACGGCCAGCCACTGCACCGCGTCCTCAAGCGCGGGATGAAGAGTGGACTGGCCGCGCTGCCTGTTCCCGTCGCGGTCTTCATCGCGATGGAGATGTGCCGGGGCCTTCACTACGCGCACACCCGCACGAATGGCAGCGGAAAGCCGCTGGACATCGTCCACCGGGACATCTCTCCGGACAACGTGCTCGTCGGCTACGAAGGTCAGGTCAAGATCGTCGACTTCGGCATCGCCAAGGCCCAACTGCTGCGAGGCTTCAAGACCGCCCCCGGCGTGGTGAAGGGCAAGTACCTCTTCTTCTCCCCGGAGCAGGCGCGGGGCGAGGACGTGGACGCGCGCACCGACGTCTGGGCCACGGGCGTCGTGTTGTACGAATTGCTGTGCGGCAAGCTCCCCGTGGAAGGCCCTCCGCACGTCGTGATGATGCGGGTGGGACGCGGAGAGATTCCTGCCCCCAAGGTCCTCCGGCCGGACCTGCCGAAGGAGTTGAACGACATCGTGATGAAGGCGCTGACGCCGGAGCGGGATCAGCGCTTTGAATCCAGCCATGCGTTCGGGGATGCGCTGGCGGGATTTCTGTATTCGAACTACCCGCGCTTCTCCGCGATGACCATCGCGAACCTGCTGCGCGTGCTGTTCCGGGGCGACCTGGCGCAGGAGGGCCGAGAGCTTTCGGTGCCGGGCTCCTTCCTGGACGAGATGAGGGTCTGGCGCGAACCGACGGATCCTCCTGCGCCCGCGGCAACCCGCCCGGTGGAACATCGGCTCCCCCGGAAGGTCCAGGCTGTCCAGGCGCCCGTCACGAAGCCGACGGAGCCCCGGGAACTCGAAGCAGCACCCGGCCTCTCGCGTCGGATGATCCAGGGTTTGACCGTGGGAGGACTGCTGACAGCAGGAGCCTGCGTCTGGCTCCTGCTGGAACCGCTCTCCCCTCCCCCCACGGTCGTGGTGCCTCCCGCCATTCCCTTCCGGACGCCTGCGCCCGTCGCGAAACAGGCTCCCGTGGTGCCCGCGGCCAGCGAGGCCTCACTTGAGCCCGTGGGGACCCCAAGCGCACAGGAGAGGGAATCCATCGCGGTCAACGAGATGGTGAGATACGTCCATGAGGCTTCCCAGAAAGAGCAACTGGAAGCAGCCATCGACATGGCAAGCCTTTGCAAGGAGAAATACCCAGGCAATCCCAGATGCAGTGACCTCCTGCAAATCGCGATAGCGAAGACCGCGGACGCAAGAACGGCGCGACAGCGCGGGCGCTCACCGGATGCTCGCACGAAAGGCAATGCAGGCCGTCCGCTCAAAGCGACAGACCTGGATGCCTTCACCACCGTCGCGGAGATCCAGGCCCGCGTCGCGGCGCTGAGCCTGCAAGGAAACACCTTGGGAGCCATTGAACTGGCCCAGACCTGTTTGGACAGGGTTCCCAGCGCCGCGGAGTGCCACCGCATGCTCGGCGTCCTCTACGCCAAGATGCTGGCCTCCGAGAAGAGCGAGCACCACTACGAACAGTTCCTGCTCTTCGCCCCTGCGGATCATCCCAGGAGGGAGGGCGTCATGCAGATCCTTGGCTCCGCTGGCAAGGGGCCCCGAGCCACCCTCACGCCGGAGTGAGCCATTCCCTCCGGGCAGGGCACCGGGAACGTGCTCCTGGCATGGGCACGACGAGCGAACCCGGGGATAAGCACGCCACCCATTCGGCCAACCGGAAGTCTGGGCATAAGGTGGACAACCATGGCACTGCAAGCAGGCGACGTCTTCGGTCGGTATGAGCTGGTCTCCTGGCTGGGCCGGGGTGGCATGGCGGAGACGTGGCGCGCGCAGCTCGTAGGCGACGCCGGAGTCACGAAGCCCGTCCTCATCAAGAAGGTCCTCCCCGAGTACGCGGACGACGAGGCCTTCATCTCCATGTTCATCAGCGAGGCACGCATCTCCGCCACGCTGTCCCACGGCAACGTCGCCCAGGTCTTCGACTTCGGCCGCGTGGATGGTGAGTACTTCCTCGCCATGGAGTTCGTGGATGGCCAACCACTGCACCGCGTCCTCAAGCGCGGGATGAAGAGTGGACTGGCCGCGCTGCCTGTTCCCGTCGCGGTCTTCATCGCGATGGAGATGTGCCGGGGCCTGCACTACGCGCACACCCGCACGAATGGCAGCGGAAAGCCGCTGGACATCGTCCACCGGGACATCTCTCCGGACAACGTGCTCGTCGGCTACGAAGGCCAGGTCAAGATCGTCGACTTCGGCATCGCCAAGGCCCAACTGCTGCGAGGCTTCAAGACCGCCCCCGGCGTGGTGAAGGGCAAGTACCTCTTCTTCTCCCCGGAGCAGGCGCGGGGCGAGGACGTGGACGCGCGCACCGACGTCTGGGCCACGGGCGTCGTGTTGTACGAATTGCTGTGCGGCAAGCTCCCCGTGGAAGGTCCTCCGCACGTGGTGATGATGCGGGTGGGACGCGGAGAGATCCCCGCCCCCAAGGTCCTCCGGCCGGACCTGCCGAAGGAGTTGAACGACATCGTGATGAAGGCGCTGACGCCGGAGCGGGACCAGCGCTTCGAATCCAGCCATGCCTTCGGGGATGCGCTGGCGGGATTTCTGTATTCGAACTACCCGCGCTTCTCCGCGATGACCGTCGCGAACCTGCTGCGCGTGCTGTTCCGGGGCGACCTGGCGCAGGAGGGCCGCGAGTTGTCGGTGCCGGGCTCCTTCCTGGAGGAGATGAAGTCCTGGCGCGAACCGACTGTGACGAAAAAGCCGGATGAACAACTCCCGCTGGAACAGCGTCAAACCCGGCGTGTCGCCGCCGTCAAAGCGCCCGTCGCGAAGACGCTTGAACACCCGCAGGAACTCGATGAATCGCCCACCCCTTCACGCCGGATGCTCCAGGGGGTGATCGCAGGCGGGATTCTGACCGTGGGAGCATGTCTCTGGCTGATGATTGATTCACATTCGCCTCCGGCTGTGGTCGCGGCGCCACCTGCCATCCCCTTCCGGCCTCCAGTGGCGTCCAAGGCGACCGTGGAGACACCGCCATCACGAAGCCCCGAGACCGAGATTGATGACGAAGCAACCTCTGTCCGGGGAATCCTGCTCGCCATCAACCGGGCCTCCCAGGCAGACAATCATCAAGAAGCACTCGACCTGGCCAGGCGCTGCATCGAGCGATACCCCAACAATCCGAACTGCAAGAGTGCTGAGCGCGTCGCGCAATCGAACCTGGACGGCAGCCAGAACACACCACAGCCTGAAGCCAAGGCAGCCACCTACTCGGCCGCTGTCGCCAGCTACCCAGCCCTTGCGGATCGCTTAACGATTGAAAGATCCATCGCCGAGATACAAACACATGTCGCATGGCTTTCAAAAACAGGCAACATCCAGGAGGCGATTGAGGTCTCCCAAGCATGCGCGGACAGGGCCCCAAAACTCCCAGAGTGCCACTTGATGCTTGGCGTTCTCCACGCCAAGAACAAGGACGCCGCGAAGAGTGTGAAGCACTACGAGCGGTTTTTGACGCTCACGCCGGAAGGCCATCCCAGGAGAGATCGAGTCATCAAGATCCTCAGCGCAACCAGCGCACAGGAGTGAGCCCCCCCTTCCGTGGGCCATGGGCCCGGGAACTCTTCCGAGGGATAGCAGGGCGCCGTCCATTCGGCTTCACCTGGAATCTGGCTTTAAGATGGACGGCCCATGGCACTGCAAGCAGGCGACGTCTTCGGGCGGTATGAGCTGGTCTCCTGGCTGGGCCGGGGTGGCATGGCGGAGACGTGGCGCGCCCAGCTCGTAGGCGATGCCGGAGTCACGAAGCCCGTCCTCATCAAGAAGGTCCTCCCAGAGTTCGCCAACGACGAAGCCTTCATCTCCATGTTCATCAGCGAGGCGCGCATCTCCGCCACGCTGTCCCACGGCAACGTCGCCCAGGTCTTCGACTTCGGCCGGGTGGATGGTGAGTACTTCCTCGCCATGGAGTTCGTGGACGGCCAGCCCCTCCACCGCATCCTCAAGCGCGCGATGAAGAGCGGCCTGGCCGCCCTGCCCGTTCCCGTCGCGGTCTTCATCGCGATGGAGATGTGCCGGGGCCTGCACTACGCGCACACCCGCACGAATGGCAGCGGAAAGCCGTTGGGCATCGTCCACCGGGACATCTCTCCGGACAACGTGCTCGTCGGCTACGAGGGCCAGGTCAAGATCGTCGACTTCGGCATCGCCAAGGCGCAGCTCCAACGAGGCTTCAAGACCGCCCCTGGCGTGGTGAAAGGCAAATACCTCTTCTTCTCCCCGGAGCAGGCGCGGGGCGAGGACGTGGATGCCCGCACCGACGTCTGGGCCACGGGCGTCGTGTTGTACGAATTGCTGTGCGGCAAGATGCCGGCGGAAGGCCCTCCGCACGTGGTGATGACGAAGGTGGGGCGCGGAGATATCCCCGCTCCCAACGTCCACCGGCCGGGGCTCCCCAGGGAGTTGAACGACATCGTGATGAAGGCGCTGACGCCGGACCGGAACCAGCGCTTTGAATCCAGCCATGCGTTCGGGGATGCGCTGGCGGGGTTTCTGTATTCGAACTACCCGCGCTTCTCCGCGATGACCGTCGCGAACCTGCTGCGCGTTCTGTTCCGGGGCGACCTGACGCAGGAGGGCCGCGAACTGTCGGTGCCGGGCTCATTCCTTGAGGAGATGAAGTCCTGGAACGAGCCCAGTGTGACGAAGGAGTCCACCGCGCCGCCCCCAGCGGAGCACCGTGAATCGCAACGGGCCCCAGCCGCCAAACCGCCAGTCACGGAGACGACCGAGCCCCTTGCGCGCGAAGTACCGCCCGTGTCGCCACGTCGGCTGCTCCTGGGGCTGGGTGTTGGCGGGCTTCTGACGGCGGGTGCATGCCTCTGGCTCGTCCTGGACTCGCATGCGCCCCAACCCGCCACCAAGCTGCCTCCGTCCATCCCCTTTCGCCCTCCGGTGCCCGCCACGAAGCAGGCCCCTCCTCCCGTGGTGGCGAACGAAGCAGTCGCGCGAGCCTCACCACCCGCTGAAGCGCAGGCGTCCTCGGAGAAGGAAGCCAAGGAGGTCGGGGAGATGATGAAATACATTCACGACGCCTCAAAGCACGCGGAGATTGAGGCAGCCGTCGACATGGCGAACTTTTGCAAGGAGAAGTACCCCAGCAATCCGGTGTGCCAGGACCTGTTGCGGCTTGCCCTGTCAAAGGCCACCAGCTCAAGAAACTCACCGCCGCCTGAATCCATCGGCCCCTTTCTGGAATCACACGGCGCCATCATCCGCTCCATCAGGGAGATACAAGACCGCGTTGAGGCGCTCACCCTGCAGGGCGACATCGAGGGGGCCCTCTTCATCGCCCACACCTGCGCGAACAGGGCGCCCACGGTCTCCGAGTGCCACCTGCTCCTGGGCGACCTCTATGCCAGGCGCGGGGACATCAGCATGAGTGAAAAGCACTACCAACGGTTCCTGAAGATGGCCAATTCGAGTCACCCCAAGCGCAAGTACGTCATCGAGATTCTCAGCAACGCCAGCAAGGCTCCCAGCACCAGTGCTTCGCCGAAGTGAGTCTTTCCGTCGCATAGGGAACACCTTCCCCGCTCACCCGCAGAATCTCCCGGGCAGGAGAAGCACGCCGTCCATTCGGCCCCACATGGAATCTGGGCTGAGTAGGATGCATGGCCCATGGCACTGCAAGCAGGCGACGTCTTCGGTCGGTATGAACTGGTCTCCTGGCTGGGCCGGGGTGGCATGGCGGAGACGTGGCGCGCCCAGCTCGTAGGCGATGCCGGAGTCACGAAGCCCGTCCTCATCAAGAAGGTCCTCCCAGAGTTCGCCAACGACGAAGCCTTCATCTCCATGTTCATCAGCGAGGCGCGCATCTCCGCCACGCTGTCCCATGGCAACGTCGCCCAGGTCTTCGACTTCGGCCGCGTGGATGGTGAGTACTTCCTCGCCATGGAGTTCGTGGACGGCCAGCCCCTCCACCGCATCCTCAAGCGCGCGATGAAGAGCGGCCTGGACACCCTTCCCGTCCCCGTCGCGGTCTTCATCGCGATGGAGATGTGCCGGGGCCTTCACTACGCGCACACCCGCACGGATGGCAGTGGGAAGCCGTTGGGCATCGTCCACCGGGACATCTCCCCGGACAACGTGCTCGTCGGCTACGAGGGCCAGGTCAAGATCGTCGACTTCGGCATCGCCAAGGCGCAGCTCCAGCGGGGCTTCAAGACCGCCCCTGGCGTGGTGAAGGGCAAGTACCTCTTCTTCTCCCCGGAGCAGGCGCGCGGCGAGGACGTGGATGCCCGCACCGACGTCTGGGCCACGGGCGTCGTGCTGTACGAATTGCTCTGCGGCCGGCTGCCGGTGGAAGGCCCTCCGCATGTGGTGATGACCCGGGTGACCAGCGGCGAGATTCCCAATCCCACCGTCCACCGACCGGACCTGTCCTACGAACTGAACAGCATCGTGATGAAGGCGCTGACCGCGGACCGGACTCAGCGCTTTGAATCCAGCCATGCGTTCGGCGATGCCCTGGCGGGGTTTCTGTATTCGAACTACCCGCGCTTCTCCGCGATGACCGTCGCGAACCTGCTGCGCATGCTGTTCCAGGGAGACCTGACGCAGGAGGGCCGCGAACCGTCGGTGCCGGGGTCCTTCATCGAGGAGATGCGGTCCTGGCAGGGAGCGCCAGCGAAGCCTGAAGCCAAGACACCCCCTGCCCCCGCCTCACCGTCCGGCCCCTCACGCCGGATGGTCCAGGGGTTGCTCGGAGCGGGAGCGCTGCTGACGGCCGTCGTGGGGCTCTCCGTCTTCA
>NZ_RAVZ01000039.1 GCF_003611635.1 Corallococcus terminator
CCCCCGTTCTCCAAGGCGCCTCCCATGCACGACGCCCACGCCTTCCTCCAAGCCCTCGCCACCGTCCTTTGTGTCGCGGCGGTCACCACGGTCCTCTTCCAGCGCCTGCGCCAACCGGTGGTGCTGGGCTACATCCTCGCGGGCGTCATCATCGGGCCGCACGTGCCCATCCCGCTGGTGGCGGACCCCAACATCGTGACGACGCTGTCGGAGTTGGGCGTCATCCTGCTGATGTTCTCCCTGGGACTGGAGTTCAGCCTGCGCCGGCTGTTCCAGGTGGGCCCCACCGCGGGGCTTACCGCCGTCATCCAGTGCAGCGTGATGGTCTGGCTGGGCTTCATCGTGGGCCGCGCCTTCGGCTGGACGATGCTGGAGAGCCTGTTCACCGGCTGCTGCATCGCCATCTCCAGCACCACCATCATCGCCAAGGCGTTCGACGAACAGAACATCCGGGGCGCGCTGCGCAGCATCGTGGTGGGCATCCTCATCGTGGAGGACCTCATCGGCATCCTCTTGATGGCCATGCTCACCGCGGTGTCCACTGGCTCCGGCCTGTCCGCGGGCGACCTGGCGCTGACGGTGGGGAAGCTGGCCGCGTTCCTGGTGGGGCTGGTCGTCATTGGCCTGCTGGTCGTGCCCCGGGTGATGCGCGCCATCACGAAGCTCCAGCGTCCGGAGACGACGCTGGTGAGCAGCATCGGCATCTGCTTCGCCATCGCGCTGCTGGCGCAGGCGTTCGGCTATTCGGTGGCGCTGGGTGCGTTCCTCGCGGGCTCGCTGGTGGCGGAGTCCGGCGAAGGCAAGGACATTGAACACCTGGTGCAGCCGGTGCGCGACCTGTTCGGCGCGGTGTTCTTCGTGTCGGTGGGCATGCTCATCGACCCGGCGCTCATCCGCGAGCACTGGCTGGCCATCCTGGTGCTCACGCTGGTGGTCGTCTTCGGGAAGATCATCAGCGTCACGTTGGGCGCATTCTTCACCGGCAACGGCACGCGCACGTCCGTGCAGGCGGGCCTGAGCCTGTCGCAGATTGGTGAGTTCTCCTTCATCATCGCGGGGTTGGGCCTGACGCTGAAGGCCACGGGCACCTTCCTGTACCCGGTGGCGGTGGCCGTGTCGGCCATCACCACGCTGACGACGCCGTGGCTCATCCGCGCGTCCGGACCGCTGGCCAACTGGGTGGACCGCAAGCTGCCCGCGCCGCTGCAGACGTTCGCGTCGCTCTACGGCAGTTGGGTGGAGAACCTGCGCACGTCGCCGCGCCAGAAGACGGTGGGCGCGAACGTGCGGCGCATGGCGATGATGCTGCTGCTGGACGCGGCGCTGCTCACGGTCATCGTCATCGGCACGTCGGTGATGCTGCCCCAGGTGACGGCGTACATCGACTCGCGCATCGAGGGGAACGTGACCCTCACTCCGATGATCGTCATCGGTCTGGCGGTCGTGCTGGCCCTGCCCTTCTGCGTGGGCATCATCCGCGTGGCGCGCCGGCTGGGCGTCGTCCTGGCGGAAGGGGCGCTGCCGGCGGTGCCGGGCGGCAAGGTGGACCTGGCGGCGGCGCCGCGCCGGATGCTGGTGGTGGCGCTGCAACTGGCGAGCGTCTTCATGGTGGGCGCGCCGGTGGTGGCCATCACCCAGCCGTTCCTGCCGGGCGTCCCGGGCGCGGTGCTGCTGCTCATCTCGCTGGGGGTGCTGGGGTTCGCCTTCTGGAAGAGCGCCACGCACCTGCAGGGCCACATGCGCGCCGGAGCGCAGGTGATTGTCGAAGCGCTGGCGGCCCAGTCCCACGCGAAGACGGGGGACGACGAAGCCGCCCCGGACGTCCTGCACGGGGTGCGTCAGTTGCTGCCGGGTCTGGGGGAGCCGGAGTCGGTGGCGCTGGCCACGTCCAGCGCCGCGGTGGGCCGCACGCTGGCGGAGCTCAACCTGCGCGGCATGACGGGGGCCACGGTGCTGGCCATCCGCCGGGGAACCGAAGGGGTGCTGGTGCCTTCCGCGCAGGAGGTGCTGCGCGCGGGGGACATCCTGGCGCTCGCGGGGACGCACGAAGCCATCGACGCGGCGAAGGACGTGCTCGGCGGGGGCGCTGGCTCCGGGGTGGATGCCGCACCGGTGTGATGCAGGGGATGCAATGGGGGGACGGCGCCGGCCGTAGGCATGGCATGCCGTCCCCCTTCCGCATCTTCCATTTCACGGAGGCTTCCACCATGCGCCGCCCCTTCCTGCCGACCCTCGTCCTCGCCTGCTCGCTGGCCGTGCCCGCGCTGGCGGCGGAGCCCGCGAAGCCGGCCAGGGCCCCCGTGAAGCGGGTCTGCGTCAACGTGAAGGATGGGAGCAAGGCGGTCCAGGGCACGGACCTGATCATCGAGCCCGGGGAGAAGATCAAGGACGCGGTCGCGGTGGACGGGGACGTCATCGTGAAGAAGGGCGCGGTGGTGGACAACGACGTGGCCGCCGTCCGGGGCCGCGTCATCCTGGAGGCCGGGGCGCGGGTGAAGGGCGACGTGGTGTCCCTGGGCGGCGAGGTGCGAGTGCCCGCGGGCGCGCGCGTCGACGGGAACGCCGTGGCCCTGGGTGGCAAGCTCAAGGTGGACAAGCAGGAGGACGTGGGCGGTGAGAAGGTCAACTTCTCGATGGAGCTCAACGGCGAGGACCTGGTGAAGCAGGTCATCGGCAAGGCGCTCGACGAGGATCAGAAGTGCCACATCCTCGACGACGATGACGACAAGGACGTCTGAGCCGGGTTGAGGGCAGCCCCCATCACTTCCATTCGGGCGGGGGCTTGCGGGTCGCGGCGCGCCGCGAGTGGCGGACGGGCTTCACTTCATCCCCCCGGCACACGCGCACCCGCAGGAAGCGCTGGAGTTGATCGAGGGCCAGGTCGTGGTCCTTGTCGCTCTCCGCGCAGCAGCAGTCGCTGAGCACGGTGATCTTGTACTCGTGCATGTGCGCGTCGTGGGCGCTGAAGAAGACGCACAGGTTGGTGGCGATGCCCGCGAGCAACAGCTTCTTCGTGCCCAGGTGCTCCAGCAGGGGCACCAACGACGTGGCGAAGAAGGCCGAGTGCTTGGGCTTGAGGATGAAGTAGTCGGCGGGCAGTGGCTTGAGGGCCCGGGCGACCGCGCGGCCCCGGCTGTCGCGCCGCGTGCAGTGCTTGTAGACGTCCGCGAAGTTGCTGCGCCACAGGTCGAAGTTGTCGTTGACGTAGATGACCGGCACGCCGGCCCCGCGCATCTTCCGCGCGAACGGGCCCAGCCGCTCCACCATGCGCAGCGCCCAGGGCAGAACGTTCTCCCCGCCGGGGAAGTCCAGGTCGTTGATGACGTCGATGATGAGCAGCGCGGTGTCGGAGCGCCGCTCATGCGTCGAGCGCTTCCGGACCGCCTGTCGCGGCTTCGCCACATCCACCTCCTGGTGCCCCACGCTAATCACGGGAGCGGTGGAGCCCACGGGGTGGACCGGGGTTTGTCTCGGGGATGTTCGCTGGACGCCCAATCGCCCCTGCGACCCCGGGGTTGGTGGGGTTCGTCCCTGCCATTCCCAGATTCCGTGCGATGCGAAGACGAACGGGCATCGTGCAGTGGTTCAACCTCGCGATGGGCTTTGGCTTCATTGCTCCCGACCGCGGGGGGCGTGCGCACGTCGTCGTGCTCCGGGAAGACATCGAAGCGGACGGCGACCCGGTCCTGACCCGGGGCCAGGCGGTCTCCTTCGAGTACTTCACGGGCCGCCAGGGGCCACGGGCGATCCACGTCCGGCCGCTGGAGTCTTCCCTGGCCGCGGATGACTGAACTCCAGGATGAGTGGGCCCGGCCAAAGGGGCGGGATGGCAACGCATCCATCACAGTCCACCGACGGTGGCTCAGCCCTTTCGGGGCTCGACGACGCCCCAGACTCCGACCTTGCCGTCGTCCATGCCCCAGCTCACGCAGCGCCCGTCGGGAGAGAACGTCACGGAGCTGCCCTGCAGGTCGTCCAGGTCCGAATAGGCGAAGAGCTTTTGCCCGTCGTGGACGTTCAGCACCACGAAGGCGCTCGTGTCCGGGCTGGCCGCGATCAGGGAGCCCGCCGGGTTGAATTCCAACTGGAGGACTCCCGAACCCGGTCCTGTCAGCACTCGCACGACGTCGAGTGAGGGCAGGCTCAGGAACAGCAGCTCCCCCGCCGTGTTCGCGGCGATGAGCTGGTCTCCTGAGGGGACGAACGCCACGGTCCAGATGCGAGAGGACTCGAAGGAGCGACTGCCCACCAGCTTCCCGGTCTTCGCCTCCCAGAGGCGGAGTGACGCGAGCGTCACCGCGCCCTCCCGCTCCTCGGCGGCCCCCGCGGCGGCGAAGGCGCCATCGGGTGAGAGCGCACAGCCATAGAGATACATGCGCTCATCCCGGCGCCAGGTCTGCCAGCCGCGCCGCAGATCCCAGAGCAGGACGCGCCCTGCCGCTCCCGTGAGCAGCACTCGCGTCCCATCCCATGACAGACACGCGCCGCAGACGGACATCCCTGTCGTCACCGTGGACAGCAACGCACCGTCGGTGACCGACCACGTCTGCAGGGCCCCCCGGACCGTCACGGACAGGAGGGTCTGGGAATCAGGCAGGAACCACGCCGCCACGCCACCGGCCAGGGGGCGCGTGAAGAGCGGAGCGTTCCCCTCCGCATCCAGGTCCCACCAACGCAGTTGAGCCTCACCCCGGTTCCGGACCGACAACAGGAAGCGCGATGACGCGTCCCAGCCCAGCCCCTGTCGCAGGGCGTGCGGAGAGCGGTCCGGCTCACCCAGGGTCCTCGACAGGGACAGACTCCGTGCGGTGTCGGGGGTCAGGAGGGGGGAAGGCACGCGCATTCACGGACAGGATACGGGATCCGCCCCGAGCAGGGCATGCGGACCTGGCCGCGCCCGCCGCCCCCCGCGACCCCAGGTCGGGATGGCTCCCTTCCCTCCGTTCCCAGATTCAAGAACACCGCCTGGATTTTCCCAGGGGCGGCTCACAAGGACGGCGACATGGCGACGGGAGTCGTGAAGTGGTTCAACGCGGACAAGGGTTTTGGCTTCATCACCCCGGATGACGGAGGTGCGGACGTGTTCGCTCACTTCTCCGCCATCCAGACGGACGGCTACAGGTCCCTGGAGGAGAACCAGCGGGTCGAATTCGATGTCACGCAGGGGCAGAAGGGACCGCAGGCGGCGAACATCCGGCCGCTGTAGCAAGGCGCCGTGTGGGCTCACACGAAGGAGGGCGGGCACGACCCAGGGCGTCACCCTGGCGCACCCTGGGTGGTGCCTCCTTCCGAATCCAGGTGGGGGGCTTGAGCGCCGGAGGACGGAGGGCCTAAGACGCCTGCGCCCCTTCCCGGGGCTGTCGTTCCGAGGACACCCATGCTCAAGAAGATCGCCATTGGCCTTGCCGCCGCGCTGGTGCTGCTGCTCGCCTTCATCGCCACCCGCCCCGACACCTTCACGCTGTCGCGCACCGCCACGGTGCCGGGCACGCCGGACGTCGCCTTCGCGCTGGTGAACGACTTCCACCAGTGGAACCAGTGGTCTCCGTGGGACAACCTGGATCCGAACCTGAAGCGCGTCTTCGGCGGCGCGGAGTCGGGCACCGGGGCCACCTACGCGTGGACGGGCAACGACGATGTGGGCGAAGGCCGGATGACCAACGAGGAAAGCCGCGCGAACGAGTCCGTCCGCATCAAGCTGGAGTTCATCAAGCCCTTCGCCGCCACCAGCACCACGACGTTCACGTTCAAGCCCGTGCAGGACGGCACCGCCGTCACCTGGACCATGACCGGTGAGAACGGCTTCATGAGCAAGGCGTTCTCGGTCTTCATCGACATGGACAAGATGGTCGGCAAGGACTTCGACAAGGGCCTCGCCAGCATGCAGGCCGCCGCCAAGGTCGAGGTCGCCAGGCGCGCGGAGGCCGAAGCCGTCCGCAAGCAGGCCGAGGCGAAGGCCGCCGAGGAAGCCGCCGCTGCCGCCGCTGCTGCCGCCGCCGCCGCCGCCGCCGCCGCGCCCACCGAGGGCGCTCCCGCCGTGGCCGTGCCCACGCCGTAGTCCCCACGCCAATCCCTTGCGGTTCCCGGCCCCTTGTTGCCTCCCAGGCAACAGGGGCCTTCTTTTTCAAGACAATCTGTCATTGCACGGCCAGGGGGTCGCACCGGGAATCACCCATGGTATTTGTTCTGCCTCTTCGACACTTCGAGGTCTGGCAATGCCTGTGTTTCATGGAGCCTCCCGGCTCGCGCTGTGCCTGCTCACGTTCATCCTCGCCTGCGGTTCCACCGAACCTGATCCGACGCCTGGAGAGGAGGACGAAAGCGACCAGGTGGCCGCGCTCACCCTCACGCCGAACGGGGCCACGCTCCTGGTGGGCGAATCCCTGGCGCTGGGGGCGCAGGCGTTCGACGCCACCGGCCGCGTGCTCAAGAACGTCAAGGTGACCTGGTCCTCCTACCTGCCCGAGTACGTCAAGGTGACCGACGGCCGGCTGGAAGGCGTGGCCACGGGCGGGTCGGTCATCACCGCCAGGGTCGGGTCGGTGAGCGCGACCCTGTCGGTGCTCGTGACGCCGGGCGATGCCTCCGGGCGTTCGAGCGACGAGGTCCTGGCGTCCGCGCGTGAGGCCGGTCTCATCAACGACGAGGAACTGCTGGCCTATCGGGTGTACGCCGCGTTCAGCGACCCCCGCCTGCCCATCCAGTACAAGGCCCGCGTCGAGCCGGGGTTCGACGCCACGTCGCTCGAAGAGTTGCGCGAGCGCTTCGACGACCTCTCCGCGCCGATGCAGCAGGCGCTCGGGATGTACCTGTTGCGCCCGGACGACCCGGGAAGCTGGCTCAACGCGCCCATGCCCGACGCCCGGCTGAGCAGCATGGCGCGACCCTCCTGCCGCCCCAGCGGCGCCCATTGGGACTACCAGTCCAAGACGTTCGCGAAGGTGAGGGTCTGGTACCAGTTCCAATACGCGGGTCAGCGCGAGCAGGCCGAGATCCTCGACGCGGCGGTGGAGAAGGAGATCTGGCCGAAGCTGATGGCGCTGGGGCTCAAGGAGCCGCTCACCGACGAGGCCTACGGCGGCTGCAACGGGGGGAGCTCCCAGATTGACATCTACCTGGTCGCAAACATGTCCGCCCCGGGGTTGACCGTCCCGGAGGGCTTCGACAACACACAGGCAGCCACCTACATCCTGCTGTCGGGCAAACTTGCCGATGTCGACCCCAACGACCCGAAGAAGATCACGGACGCGACGAGGCTCAAGGGCGCCGCGGTGCATGAGTTGATGCACGCCATCCAGTGGTCCTACAAGACGAAGGACTGGCAGACCCGCTACGGATGGATCCGCGATGCGACCGCGAACTGGGCCATCGACCACGTGTATGGACAGACATCTCAGCTTGAGCACGAATACGCCGACTGCTTCATGAACACCCCGGCCCTGTCCCTGGAGAACCGCACCCAGGGCCACTGCACCAAGCAGGACTCGAAGGTCGAACGCGACTACGGCGCCTACCTGTTCTTCCAATACCTGGCGAAGAAGCACAGCCCAGCCGTCGTGGTGGCGGCGCTCGAGAAGCTGACCACGGAGACCTCCAGCCTCACCGCGGTGGATTCCGTCGTGCCCGGCAAGCTGGAGAAGGTCTGGCCGGAGTTCGCGAAGGCGCTCTGGAACCAGGCGCCCATCGACACCAAGGGTGAGTCCTTCAAGGTGTGGGACAAACTCACGGAAAAGGTGAAGTTCAACTACTTCAGCGGCGATCTGGCCGGCGCGCCCGAGCACAAGGCAGAGCTCCAGGACGAACTGGAAAATCTGGCCAATCGCTACCACCACTACACGTTCAGCGACCCGAACACGCGCTCCATACTTTTCCACAACGGGTGGTTCAAGAACATCACCGAGTCGAAGGACCCGGTGAAGGTGCTCGCGCTCTGGAACGACGCGAGCGGGCAGTGGCACGAGGAGGACTGGAGCGAATACGAATACGTGGGCCTCTGCCGCGACATGAAGTCGCAGCGGGTGCAGGACCTGATCATCATCACCAGCAACGCGAAGTTCGCACCCGGCGGCGGCGGGAGCCTGAAGGCGGCGGAGAAGCCGTACATCAAGCGCAGCAACGTGGGCTGCTGGAAGTACAAGGGCACCTCGAAGGCTGTCCTGGTGGATCCGAGCTGGTCGGGCCGGGGAAAGATCATCGACGCGAACCTGGAGTACCAGGTGCTGGGGGCCTTCGCGACTGCGAACTATGAGCATCCGCTCCTTCCGCACACGAAGCGGCTGGGGGCCTTCATGATCATGCCGCCCAGCGGCGACTTCACGCTCGACATCAGCTACGGGTTCGGAGGGTGCAACTACACGCACGGGCCCACCAAGTACTCGCTGGGGCCCTCGGGCGGGGCGATGTTGATGAACCCCTTCAATGAATTGAAGTCACCGGATCCCGACACCCAGGCCTGGCTGTCGCACGCATCGCGCGCGTACAGATCGGCGCTCGGCGACGGACGCATCGTGAGCGTCGCCGTCAGTGGTAGGGACTGCCATGGACCGGAGCTGGATGCGCCCGGGAACATCCTCTTCACGGACTCGGGTGAACCCACGGCCACACCGCAGCTCGTGAAGCCGAATGGCGAGCTGTCCGGGACGATCCTCCTGGAGGGCATCACCTTCAGTTGGACGCTGCAACCGCAGCTCGAACCCTGAGCCGGGTTGCTCCCGCAGGAGCCCCGCGCTCCTGCGGTTGACCAACCTGTTCCGGGGATCCACTTCTACCCGCCGGACGGTCCACGGCGGGAGCGGCACGGTGGCGCGCACCGTCGCGGACAAGGGCTCCAGCCCGTAGGAGACGGTGAAGCGCTGCCGCTGCTCCGGGGCATCCCCCTGGAGCTCCAGCTCCACCACGCAGGGATACACGGTGCCCGCGACCGTCCGCTGCGTCACGGTCAGCGTCAGCGCTTGCTCCTCCCGCCACTCCACCTGGAAGAAGGGCCAGTCCGGCTCCCCTGCCCCGTCCACCCAGGTCTCGAAGTAGCGCTGGAGACTGACGCCAGACGCCCCTTCGAGCGCGGCGCGAAGGTCCGCGATGCTCCGCGCTCCAGGTTCGGCCAGGAACACCTGGAGCGCGGCGAGCACCTGGGCCCGGCCCAGCAGGGACTCCAACTGCAAGAGGAGGATCATCGGCCCCGAGCCGTAGATGTCATTGGCGAAGGAGATGAAGGGCGGCGCCGGCACATCGCTCGGGCGCAGATGGTAGGAGGCCGTGCGGGCCAGCCGGTCCCAGTACGCGAGCGTGGAAGCCGCCTCCCCGTCCCGGTGCTCGTCCTCATAGACGTACGTGAGGTATTCGGCCACCGCCTCCTTCCAGGGATAGTCCCGGGCGCTGGCCAGCGTGGTCCGGTTGCCTGCCCACTGGTGCACCACCTCGTGCATCCACGTGTGCAGCGCCATGTTGGCGTAGACCTTCGGCAAGAGCGGCAGGTTGTCCCGCAGGACGATGTTGGCCGGATGCTCCATCCCCAGCCACTCCGTGGGCGCCGCCGCCACGCGCAGCTCGGGGCCATACGGAAGCGGACCGAAGCGCGCCGTCATCCACCTCAAGAAATCCTCCACCACCGCCGCGTCCAGCGCGGGCCACAGCAGGCCCCCCGGAGCCTCGTAGAGGTCCACCCGGCCCACGTCCGAGTCCACCAGCCGCGTGCGCTTCCACGCGGGATGGGAGGCCACCATGAAGGCCGAGTACGTGGGCGCCCGCGTTCCCAGCAGCTCGCAGCGGGTGTGGGTCTCATCCGGATGGGACAAGGTGCCCGGGCACAGCACCACCGCTCCGGGCGCGTGCGTCACCTCGAACGTGAAGTGCGAGAGACGGTCGGGCGCGTCGTCACAGGGGCCGAGGAAGTCGCACGACTCCACCCAGCCCAGCAGGTACGAGAACACATCACCGTGGAGGTCGGGACGCCGGGAGAACCCCACCTGGGTGTACAGGTGCGTGGCCTCCGGGACGACGTAACGGCTGTCGATCCAAGGGGCACCTTCCAACAGCGACCGCCCGCAGACCTCCAGCGTCCCGTCCACCGTGCGCGTGCTCACCGCGGGCACGCCCTGCCACCGCACGTCCGTCACCCCCTCCGGGGCCGGAATGGACAGACAGCCCTCCCGGGCCCCCTTCACGTCCAGCCACAGCCGGGAGGTGAGCTCGCGGGTCGTGAGATCGAACGCGAGGTCGTAGAGGTCCACCGCGTATGCCAGGGGAGGTCCATCCACGTCCTTGATGGGAGGCGGCGCGGGCGACTCGCACCCCAGCCCCAGGACGACCAGCAGCGACAGGACGCGGCGGAGCAGGGACAGGGGCACGCAACGGATACGGACCGGAGCCTCCCCACCGGTCGTCACAACGGAAAAGGGGCGGCCATCATCCGGCCGCCCCTCCCCTTCAGCTCAAACCCTCACCCGGCTACTTCGTGAAGGTGATGGGCCCGGAAGACAGCGTGGTGTTGTTCGCGCCGTCCACCGCGCGCACGCGCCACGTGTGCGTCCCCGTGCCCAGCCCGTTCACCGTCGTCTGCTCGGTGCCCACGCCGTACACCTCGAACTCCCACAGCGAGTAGCCGTAGGCCGTCGCACGCTGCACACCGCGCATGCGCACGTAGCGGCCCACGCCCGTGAGGCCCGTCCAGTCGTCGATGCCACCGTCGCCGGTGTCCACCGTCCTCAGGGCCACCCAGTTGGTCGCCCCGTCCAGCGACGTCTCCAGGACGTAGCGCCGGCCGTACGCGGCCTCCCAGTTCAGCAGGATGCGCTTGATGCTGTAGATGGCGCCCAGGTCCACCGTGATGGAGTCGGTGTCACCCGTCGTCGCCGTGCCGACGCTCGACCAACGCGTCGTCAGGCTGCCGTCCACCGCGTCGTTCGGGCTGCCGAACTCGGACGAGGTGGCCGCCACGTTCTTGCCCCGCGCCAGGTTCGTCCCGGCAGGGGTCGCCGCGCTGCGGAGGATGGTCGGCGTGCGGTCCGCCCCATCCACGATGAGCACGTACTCCGACACGCCCGCGCCCACGTCCGTGGTCTGCTCCCAGATGAAGCGCGTGGCCGTGCCCGGCACCGCCTGGCCCGCCGACGGCGACAGCGCCGCGAAGGCCGCCGGAGGCGTCGTGTCGTTCAGCGTGAAGGTGAACGTGGGCGACTGCGTCACCCCGTTCGCCCAGTTGAACGCCTTGACGAACCAGGTGTGCGTCCCGTTCGCCAGCTTCAGGCTCTCCAGCGGAGCGGACGGCGTCTTCGTGATCGCCACCGGCGCCGGGTTGCCGTCGATGAAGACCTCGTAGCGCTGGATGCCCGTCTGCGGATCGCTGCTGGCGTTCCAGGTGAACGCCGTACGCGTGCCGGTGATGACCAGGTTGTTCGCCGGCGTCAGCAGGCTGAACGCCACCGGCGCCGTCGCATCCGTCAGGCCGAAGCCCTGGATGCCCGCGCCGTACTGGAACAGCGGGTTGCCGTAGATGGGCTCGATGTGCTCGCCCGCGGCGATCTTGGCGCGGATCGTCGCCCGCTCCGCCGCCGTGGCACCCAGGTCGTACGGCAGATCCCAGCGCTCCAACTGGTCGTTCTCCACGTCGGTGCCAATCTGGTTCATGGCACGCGGCAGTTGCCACGGCGTCTTGCCGCGAGGCAGCACGTCGCCGAACAGCACGTCCGCCACCGCGAAGCCGCCCATGTCACCGGGGCGGTAGGCGATGAGGAACGCGTTGGAGATGGGCATCACGTTCGTCAGGACATACGGCCGCGGCATGATCATCACCGTGGTCGTGGGGATGCCCCGCGACCTGAAGCTGTTGATGACGCCGAACTGGTCGCCCCACTTCGCGTCGTGGGCCGGGCCAATCGGATCTCCAGGCAGGTACGGCTTCTCCTTGTCCCACTCCGTGCCGTGCGTGAAGTAGCTCTCACCCACCACCACGATGGCCGCATCCGGCGTCACGCCCGCGGGGGCGGCATCCTTGTAGACCGTGAGGCCCGCCGCTTCCGCGCGCGCCTTCACCGCCGTGTAGATGGTCGGGTCGCCGAACTCGTAGCCGTGGAAGTCCGAACGCCAGGTCACCATGCAGGACATGTCGTCCGCGCGGGGACCCGCGATGACGATCGTCCTCCCCGCCGGCAGCCGGATGGGCAGCGCGCCGTCGTTCTTGAGCAGCGTCATCGCGCCTTGCGAAGCCCGGCGGACGGCGGCCTTGCTGGTAGCGGTGTGCCACTCGGAGGTGCCCGCGGGGCCGTTCTTGTACGGGTCCTCGAAGATGCCCAGGCGGAACTTCAGGTCGAGGATGCGGCGCACCGAATCGTTGATGCGGGCGAGCGGCACCTCGTTCTCGAAGTTGGCCATCGCGGACGGCGTCGCGCCGCCCATGACATCCGAACCCGCCGTGGCGGACCGCACCCACGCGCCGGAAGGCAGCCAGTCCGAACAGATGACGCCGTCGTAGTTCAGCTTCGTGCGCAGGTAGTTGAGGATGCCCGGGTTGTCACCCGCGCCGTACCCCTCCGGCCCCAGCAGCCAGCTTCCGGCGTAGCCCGGCATGATGCCGCTGGTGCCCGCCTCGATGGCCGCGTGCCACGGACGCATGTGGTAGTGGATCGTGGTGCCGTCGTAGGTGATGCCCGCCTCACCGCCAGCGCCCTGGCCCGGCCAGTGCTTCGTCGTCACCCAGATGGAGTTCGGGTTCACTTCCGGGCCGCCCTGGAGACCGGCGATCAGCGCGCGGGTGATGCCCGACGCCAGCTCCGCGTCCTCGCCGTTGCCTTCCTGCGTGCGAGGATAGAGGACCTTGGTGTTCACCTCCGCCAGCGGAGACAGCGTGCCCCGGCTGCCAATGGCGATCTGCTCGCGGCGCTGGATGTCACCCATCTCATAGACGGTGTCCAGGTCGCGCGAAGCGGCGAGCGCCGGCTGCGTGGGCCAGCTCGTCTTGTAGCCGTGGATGGAGTCACCCGCGTCGATGTGCGGGATGCCCAGCCGCGTGGCTGCGGACGCCCTCTGGAACATGGGGATGTCCGTGGGGGACAGCGGCCCCATCTGGAAGCCCGCCAGCGGGTACTCCTTGGCGTCGTAGAACATCTGCATGGCCTTCTCATGCAGCGTCATGCGGCCCATCAGGTCGCTCACGCGCACGGAGATGGGGTTGCGCCAGTTCTCGTACGGCTCGATGGTCCCGTTCTTGTTCAGGTCGCGCGAGCCATTGATGATGTTGACGCCGTCCGCCTGCGTCTCCACCGTCGGCAGGTACACGCTGAAGTTGCCGATGTCGGAGCGCGGCGTGCTGCCCGACAGCGTCGCCACCACGTACCACTTGTACGTCCAGCGATCCGGCAGGTCCTCCGTGAACGTGAAGGACGTGCCCATCTGCGACGCCACCTGCGTGTAGCGCTCCAACAGGCTGCCCGGCGCCATCCAGTCGTAGTCGTTGCGCGACAGGTTGACGTAGAGCCTGTAGTTGGTCGCGCCCGTGACGGGGGCCCACGTCAGGGTGGGACGGCGCGTCGTGGTCACCATCGTATTGTTCGTCGGCGTCACCAGCCGGAACGAACCCGTCACCGGCAGCGGCGCGGGCGCCACGTAGGGATCCGGGATGATGGTCGGATCGCGAGGGTCCGTGGGGCCATTGCCCGTGGAGAAGATTTCCACGTTCCAGTCCGCGCCCTGCACCGCCAGCGCGCTGACGGACTGCCCGCGCTGCTGGCTGCCATTGTAGTCCACCACCGCCAGGCGGATGTCCGTGTTGGGCTGGGTGGGTGAGAACTGGTTCTTCGACAGCGTCACCGTCGTGTTGGGCGGGAACGTGAGCTGGTAGGTGAACGGCCCAGGCGGGTTGCGCACGGACGGCGTGGTGTTGCCCTCCTCCGGCACCGGCGTGACGCTGATGGGCGCGGGCGACACGTTGATCTTCGCGTACGCCAGCTCAGGGAAGTTCAGCTTGATGGTTTGGTTGGTGGTCTGCGTCGGCGGAGGGTTGGTGCCGCCGGACTGGTAGACCTCAAAGGACCACAGCGAGTAGCCGTAGCCAGTGCCGCGCTCCGTGCCGCGCATGCGGATGTAGCGGTAGGTGCCGGAGACGGGAATCTCCCGACGGCCGATCGCGCCGTTGGTCACCGTGTTGAGGGTGACCCACGTGGTGTCGTTGTTGGAGCCGTCAATCGTATACGTCTTGCCGTAGGCGCCTTCCCAGTCCAGCACCACCTTGCCCACCACCTGGGAGGACCCCAGGTCCACGCGGATCCACTGGGGATCCACCTCGCCGACGGAGGCCCAGCGCGTCGTGCCCAGGCCGTCGAACGCGAAGCCCGGCAGCAGGTACTCGGAGTTGCCCTCCACGCTGGACGCCGTGGCCGGCTTGTTCAGCGCCAGGTCCGTGGTGACGGGCGGAGGCGTGGTGCCCCCCGTCTCGTAGATGGCGAACTCCCAGAGGGAATAGCCGAACGCGCCCGAACGGGTGACGCCCTGCATGCGGACGTAGCGGCCGGTGGTCCCCGCCGGCAGGGACAGGTCATCCACCGCGCCGTCGCCGTTGGTCACGGTGAGCGCGTCGGTGAACGTCGTGCCGTTGGCCGACACCTGGATCTTGTAACCCGTGGCGTAGCCCGCCTCCCAGGTCAGCACCACGCGCGAAATCGTGCGCGTCTGCCCCAGGTCCACGGTGATCCATTCATTGTTCGTGAAGGCACTGCCCCAGCGCGTGCCGCCATTGCCGTCCACCGCGTACTGACCCAGGAAGATGTCTTCCGCGGAAGAGGTGGTGGTGGGCCGGTTCAACGCCACGTTCGTCTGGGCCTGGGCCGGTGAAGCGGCCAGCACGGACACCAGCATCGCGACCGCGGCGAAGGCCTTCTTCAACCAGACACCGGGTGGTGCTTCGAGCAGAACTGGCTTCGCGCCCGTTCTTGACAACTCGGCTGAATATTCACACATTGGGGGACGACTCCTTGAGTAGGAACACCGTGAGGCATGCGTCTGGACGCACGACCAGGACGCGCGTCAAACGCAGGGGGACTGCCTGGCTGGAGCAACTGCTTCCCTGCCCCGACGGCGCCGGACGCGGGGGCGCCGGCGACGTCAAGACAAGGCTCGGGCGTTCCGGCTGTCATCCTCGACAGCCGGCCCACCCTCCTGGCACTGCGTCCTGCCTAGTTCGCGGTGAAGTACAAGTTGTCGAGCAGGAGAGACTGACCGGCGGCACCACCTTCAGCGGCGAAGGTGAACGGTGACGACACGGCGTTGAGCTTCAGGCCCGCCGCGGTGAAGTCCGCGATGGGGATGGCCAGGTGATGCCACGCACCGTCATTCACGTAGCCGTATTTGGAGGCGGCGAGCGGATAGCCCTTCTCATCCGTCTTCACGCCGCTGGACATGCCGATCTTCACGTTCGCGAAGGCGGCTTCCGAGGACTTCATGCTGACGTGGAGCGTCTTCCACGTGTCCAGGTTGTGCACGTTGGTCCAGTGCACCCCGAAGCCCATCCACGGCTTGCCGTTCTGGACGATCTTCGTGGCGAACTTGCCCTCCACGCGGTCCTCCACGGGGTCGAAGATGTCCTCCACGTAGACGGTGTTGTCGTAGAGGTAGAAGTTGGTGTCGACGTTGTCGAGCACCACCTCCTCGGAGTGGCCCGTCTCATAGAAGATGCCCACCATCAGGCGGCGCTGACCGTCCTCGAAGGGGAACGGCCCGGGCAGGACCTCCTCCTCGGGGTCCGTCCCGCCGTCGTTGTTGTTCCCGATGGGGCCCTGGCCCGAGTAGTCCGCCGGGCCCGGATCCGGGCGGCAGGCGGACAGCATCAACAGCAAGCCCCACAACGGCTTCTTCATGGCTTCACCGCCCGGTCCGCACCACTGGAGGTCTTCACCATCACCCAGCCGCCCGTCACCGTGCCGCCCAGCTCCACGACGCCCTTGTACGCGGGCGTCACCAGGTCATAGGCGATGGTGCCGGACGCGTCGTACGTCACCGCGTCCGGGAAGTTGTCGAGCACGGACTGGAAGGCCTTCACCGCCATCTCCCGCGTCTGCGGAAGGCTGGCCTGATCCGCCAGGCCCCGCTGGTAGATGGCCGCGAGCTGCACGCCCACGTAGTACTGCGCCTCGCCGTACGGCCCCTGGGCCAGGATGGTGGCCCAGGAATAGAAGCCCGCCACGGGGCTCGCGCTGGCCTGGATGTCCCACTTCGTCTCGGTGCCCACGCCCGACAACCGGAAGGGGTTGTACGGGTCGTCCAGCACGGACGTGTTCGGGTAGACGCCCATCAGGGGGTCCGTGACCACGAAGGTCATGTCCTCCAGCGAGCGGCCGTAGATGATCGTCGGATCCTCGTAGCAGCCGGACAGCGACGCCACGGCGGCCACCAGCAGAGCAGTCCTCATGATGCGTCGTCCCTCAGAGAGAAAGGATGGCATACGCGCCCACCTCGTATTCGCGGCCCTTCAAGCCCTCGGTGATGCCCCGGTCGTTGAGGCCCTCCGAGTACTCATCCAGCATGCGGACCAGGCCGCGCAGACCGAAGCGCGTGGACACCGCGCCCAGCACCGGCTTCTTCAACCCGTAGGACAGGTCCCCGCCAAGCTGCACCGGGTAGGTGAGGTTGAAGACGCGGTGGTAGTCGTACGGACCCCAGTCGTTGAAGCGCAACTGCGTCGCGAGCAGCAGCGTGTCGTAGAGCACGGAGCCGTCCAGGCCGAAGCGGTGGATCTGCCGGTCGTCCTCGCCCGCGGACTGGTTGCTGCCCACGAACGCCGTGCCGAACAGGCGCAGGCGCTGGCTGGGATTGCCCACCATGCGCAGCGTCGTCTCCCACTCGTCGCGGGCGACGGGCGAGCGGCCGAAGGCGATGGTGCTGCCATCCGCGAGGATGGCGATGCTGGCGTCACGCGACGTGGGCTGGTGGCGGTAGACGATGTCCAGGCCCGCCGCGAACGGCGCGTCCTCGCGCAGATCCCTATCCCACGCCCAGAACCAGGTGCCGGGCGTCGGGTCGAAGGTGATGAGCAGCTCCGCGCCCAGTGTCTCGCGGTTGTCCAACACGGTGAAGGCATCCACCAGCACACTGCGCGGCTTCACGCCCGCGAAGTACTGGCCCGTGGCGGGGTCGAACGCGTCGTTGATGGTCGGGTTCGGCCCGACGAGGGGCTTCTGGTAGAGCAGGTTCGGGGAGACCTGGATCATGCCGAACTGGAGCGCGGCGCCCACCTGGCCGGCGTAGTGGTTGCCTCGGCCGCTCTCGCGCAGGCTCCAGCCGGTGATGATGTTGGCCTGCTCCGGTCCGCTGTCCGCGACGAGGCCGCGGATGGAGGACTGGAGGAGCCAGCGCACCATGCCCATGTCGTAGGTGAGCCGCGCCTTGGCGCCCAGGGTGTCCAGGAACTGCACCTGATCCTGGAGCACGTCGTAGCCGCTGTTGAGGTAGCTGGGCGCGTCCGCGGCCGCCTGCCGCGTATAGGTGAACGTCTCGCCGATGCGCTGGGGCGCGGAGAGCAGGCCGCCCACGTCCAGGACCATCTTGCCGGCGGCGTACTGGAAGTTCAGCGCCGTCCTGCGCGCGATGCGCTCACGCACCACGGAGGCGGTGCCGGACGAAGCGCCCTGCGCCAGGTCTTCCTGGTGCACCAGGGTGATGTTCACCGGGCCCACGTTGTTGCGGTACTTGGCCACGGCGGAGGGGTTGGCGCCCCAGTACAGCTCCGGGCCCACCGCCACCTTCAGGCCCTCCAGGTTGCGCTTGCCGCTGAACACCACGCCGAAGGGCGCGTTGCCGTTGTAGATGTCCAGGTTCGGCCCGTAGTTGGCCTCGCGGTAGAGGCCGAAGAAGTCGCCCTCCTCGCCCCAGTGGTAGTGGCCGGTGCGGTAGTAGCCCTCGAGCGCGAAGTCCGCCCGGTCCACCTTGAACTCCGCCTGGTAGAGCGCCAGCCTGTCCAGCGGGTTGTTGGACGTCCCCGGTGAGCCGGGGGTCGTGGGATTGCTGCCCGTGCCCGTGCCCGGCGCGGAGCGCGCGCCGCGGTTCTCGTAGAACAGGTTGTTGAGCCGGTTCTGCGCGACGTTGCCCACGACGTTGAACGACGCGCGACCGTAGACGCCGCTGGTCGGCTGCACCGCCAGGTCGAAGTAGACGGACTGGGTGTGGTCCGCGGAGCTGCGGTTGGGCCGCACCGTCGCGATGCTGCCGCGCGACAGCGAGCTGTCCAGCAGCAGCCGCAGGTTGGACACCCGCACCGCGCTCAGCTCCTCCGTGCGCGCCAGCGCCACCGACGACGTGTAGCTGCTGGTGAGCGCGGAGGGACGGATGCCCGCGAAGAACTGGCGGATGGTGTCCGGGTTCGTCGTGGGCGCGTACGGATCCAACCGGAAGGCGGCCTGGAGCACGTAGTAGGCGGTGCGCGGCTGGATGCCGCTGATGCCGTTGTCGTCCGGCGGGCCCAGGGCCGCGATGCCGAACCACTCCTCGTTCATGTTGTTCTGGCCGGGGACGAAGTCGGACGTGTAGCCCCCGTTGGGCCAGGACGCGGTGGTGTCGTGGATGGAGAGGTTGGCCTCCTGGCCCATCTTCCACCAGCCGTCCACCCACTGGAACACGAAGCCGCCCACGGCCGTGCCCGACAGGCCCTGGCCGTAGCTCTCCAGGTAGATCTGCTCCCACTGCGTGCGCAGGTATTCGGCCTGCGCCACGTGGTCCTCGCGGCCCGCCTTGGCGTCGTACGCGTCCGCGCCGAACTCGGAGAAGAACACCGGCTTGTTGAGCTTCTGCTTCACCTCCGCGAACATGTCGCGCGCGGTGGCGCCCCGGTACACGTTCGTGCCCAGCACATCCAGGTCCTGGCAGTGCTTGGCGATGAGGTCGATGTACTGCAGGTCGCCGTTGGCGATGGACACGGGGTGGTTCGTGTCCCGCTTCTTCACCGTGCGCGTCGCTTCACCGTAGAGCGTGTACAACGACTCCGCGCGGGCGGCGTCCTCGTGGCCGGGCAGCGCCTCGATTTCAAACGACGTCCAGTGCAGGCCGTAGTTGTTCTCGTTGCCCAGCAGCCACATCAGCACGCCGGGCACGTCGCGGTAGACTTCGACCTTCTGCGCCAGCGCGTCGAGGATGGCCTTGCGGTGCGCGGGGTTGGAGTAGTCGATGTTGGGGACCATCACCCCGTTGACGGCGTGGCCGTAGCGGCCCATCAGCGGGTTGAGCATCGTGTAGATGCCGTAGTTCCGGTAGATGTACTCGACCCACTGGGGCGGGATGTCGTCGAACTGGCGGATGGCGTTGATGCCCGCGTCGCGCAGCAGGCCCATCTCCTTGGCCAGCACCTGCTTGATGAAGTCCTCCGACTGCATCCAAAGCGAGTACCGGTAGTTCTCACCAATGGGCGTGTAGCCCCAGTTGATGCCGTGGATGGCGAAGTCCCGGCCGTCCACCTGGAGCTTGAAGCCGCGCTCGTCGTGGATCACGCGCGTCACCGTCGTGCGCATGGCGGCGCCGTGCACGGTGGTTTCGGGCGGGGCCACGGCCGCGGGCGCGGGAGAAGGCGCGACCTCCGGAGCCGCGGGCGTCGGCGTCGCCTCCACCGGGGCGGTCGGCGCGGCGGCATCCACGGGGCCCGCGGAGGGCGGCTGGCTCGCGGCCGGCGCCTGGATGGGCGCCCCTGCCCCGGGCTGCTGCGCCACGGCCTGCGCGCCACACAGCGCCAGACACGTCGTCGTCAGAAAGAGCTTTTTCAAGCGGCCTGCTCCACGTCCAGGCCGTTCTGGGCCACGACGTCGCGGTAGAGGTGGGCACTGTCCTTCGGGGTGCGCTGCTGGGTGGCGTAGTCCACGTAGACCAGGCCGAAGCGCTTCTCGTAGCCGTACGCCCACTCGAAGTTGTCCAGGAGCGACCAGGCGAAGTAGCCCGCAAGGTTCACGCCCTGCCCGATGGCGTCCGCGCACGCTTCCAGGTGCGTGCGCAGGTAGTCCACGCGCTGGGTGTCGTGCACGCGTCCGTCCGCGCTCAGGCCCGTGGAGTACGCGCAGCCGTTCTCCGTGATGTAGATGGGGCCCGGCTTGTATTCCTTCTCCAGGTGGACGAGCAGCTTCGTGAGGCCCTTCGGGTAGACCTCCCAGTCCATGTCCGTCTTGGCCGGGTTCACGAACACCGTACGGGGCGCGTTCTTCTCCTCCGGGATGCGGTTGCTGCGCAGCACCGCGCGCGAGTAGTAGTTCACGCCCAGGAAGTCGGTGGGCTCCGAAATCGTCTTGAGGTCGCCCTCCTGGATGAAGTCCAGCTTCGCGTTCGGGATGCGACCCGCCTTCACGTGGTCCTCCACGACGTCCATGGGGTAGCCACGGCCGTAGAGGGGCTCCAGGAACCAGCGGTTGAAGCCGCCGTCGAAGTCGCGGCACGCGTCCGCGTCCTCGGGGCTGGGCGACGCGGGCTCGCCGGGCGTGAGGTTGAGCGTGATGCCCACCTCCGCGTTCTTCACGTTGGAGCGGATGACCTGCACGGACTTGCCGTGGGACAGCAGCAGTTGGTGCGACGTGGCCAGGGCCTTGGACCAGTCCTTGTGGCCCGGCGCGTGCTCGCCGTTGCCGTAGCCCAGCACGCTGATGCACCAGGGCTCGTTGTGGGTGATCCACCGCTTCACGCGGTCCCCCAGCGCGCGGCTCATCACGTCCGCGTACTCCACGAACGCGTCGCCGGTGGCGCGCATGGGCCAGCCGCCCTGGTCCTCCAGCACCTGCGGCAGGTCCCAGTGGTAGAGCGTGACGAACGGTTCGATGCCCGCGCCCAGCAGCGAATCCACCAGCTTGGAATAGAAGTCCACGCCCGCGGTATTCACCTGGCCCCGGCCCGCCGGGAGGATGCGCGGCCACGCGATGGAGAAGCGGTAGGACTTCAGCCCCATCCAGCGCATCAGTTCGATGTCCTCCGGCCAGCGGCGGTAGTGCTCACAGGCCACCGAGCCGTCGGACTTGTCGTTGATCTTCCCGGGCGTGGCGGCGAAGCGGTCCCAGATGGACTCGCCACGACCGTCGACCGTGGTGGCACCTTCAATCTGATACGCGGAGGTGGCCACACCCCAGAGGAAGTCAGGAGGAAACTGACGCATCGGCGGTAACTCCTTTCGAAGCTTCAAGGTGGCAGCGAACGAGGTGGTTCGCGGCCGGCAGGACGTCGGGGGGAGGAAGGGTGGAGCAGCGCGGCTCTGAAACAGGGCAGCGCGGGGCGAAGGGGCAACCCACGAGCGGAGGCAGGCCCGTGGCGGGGCGCACCGGCAGCGCGGCCTGGAGGAAGTCCACGCCGTCCGGCACGGCGGACAGCAACAGCTTGGTGTACGGGTGGCGCGGCTGGCCCAGCACCTGTTCGGCGCGGCCCGCCTCCACCACGGTGCCCGCGTAGAGCACGAGGATGCGGTCGGCCAGGTGCCGCGCGCTCGCCAGGTCGTGGGTGATGAACAGGATGCCGATGCCGCGCTCCTGCGTGAGGCCGCGCAGGAGCTGCAACACGCCCTTGCGCGTGGACACGTCCAGCATCGACGTGGGCTCGTCCGCGATGATGACCTGCGGCTCCACCGCCAGGGCGCGCGCCACCGCGACGCGCTGGCGCTGGCCGCCGGACAGCTCATGCGGGAAGCGCTTGGCGAAGTGCTCCGCGGGCGTCAGGCCCACGGACTCCAGGAGCGACAGCACCTTGGTGCGCAGCCCCGACTTCGGCACCCGGCCGTGGCGCACGAGCGGGCGCTCCAGGTGGTACGCCACCGTGTGCACGGGGTTGAGCGAGGCGAACGGATCCTGGAACACCATCTGCACGCGACCGCGGTAGTCGAGCGACGCCTGCGCGCTGCCATCCGCGAGCACGTCGCGGCCCGCGAGGCGCAGGTGCCCCGCGTCCGGCATGTCCAGCCGGGCCAGCAGCCGGGCCAGGGTGCTCTTGCCGCTGCCAGACTCGCCCACCAGCGCGACGATCTCCCCCGGCTGGAGGGTGAAGGACACGCCCTTGAGGATGGGCCGGCGCTCGCGGGAGAAGAAGCCGCCCACGGAGAAGCTGCGGGTGAGCCCTTCGGCCTCCAACAGGGGCGCGCTCATCGGTGACCTCCGGGGATGGCGGCGACGCGAATCGACGGCCGGGACACCGACGGCTCCGGGGCCACCGGCGCATGCGACGTGACGGACACGTCACCCGCGATGAGGTGCGGGAACGAGGACAGCAAGAGCTGCGTGTACGGGTGGCGCGCGTTCGTGCGCAGCCCCTCGGAGGTGTTCAGCTCCACCAGCTTGCCGCCCTGGAGGATGCCCACGCGATCCGACAGCGCGAGCAAGAGCGGTAGGTCGTGCGTGATGAAGAGGATGGCGAAGCCCAGGCGCTGCTTGAGCTCCACCATGCGCTGGAGCAGCTCCTTCTGCACCACGACGTCCAGCGCCGTGGTGGGCTCGTCCATGATGACCAGCCGGGGCTCCAGGACCAGCGCCAGCGCGATGCCCACGCGCTGCCGCATGCCGCCGGAGAGCTGGTGGGGATACGCCGTCACGAGGTCGGGCGACAGGCCCACCATGCCCAGCAGCTCCCGAGCGCGGGCGTAGGACGTGGCGCGGGACACGCGGCCGTGCGCCGCCAGCGTGTCGTGGAACTGCTCGCCCAGCGTGAGCACCGGGTTGAGCGCGCTCATCGCGCTCTGGAACACCATGGACACCTGGCGCCAGCGGAAGGCGCGCAGGCCGGCGCCCTCCAGCGCGGTGACATCCATGCCGTTGAAGAGGATGCGCCCCTGCGTGATGCGCGCGGAGGACGGCAGGAGGCCCAGCAGCGCCGAACCGATGGTGGACTTGCCGCTGCCGGACTCGCCCGCCAGGCCGAACACTTCACCCGGCGCCAGGTCGAAGGACACCGTGTCCACCACGCGGGAGGCCCCCTTCTCCGTCGCGTAGTCGATGCTCAGGTCCTGCACGCTCAGGAGCACGCCCGGCGCGGGCCGGTCCACGTGCACCGGGGCCACGGTCCCCTTGGGCAGCGGCGCGGGCTTGTGCACGCGCAGCGCGGGGTTGGTCATCTCATCGATGGCGGAGCTCACCAGCGTGAGCGCGAAGCCCACGAGCGCGATGCACATGCCCGTGGGAACGAAGATCCACCACGAGCGCGTGAGCAGCGCCGCGTCGTTGCCGGCCCAGTACAGGTTCGTGCCCCACGTCACCGCGCTGACGTCGCCCAGGCCCAGGAACTCCAGGCCCACCTGCGCGCCTACGGCATAGAGCGTGTTTCCGATGAATGACGAGCCCAGCAGCGACGCCATGTTGGGCAACAGCTCCCGCGACACGATGCGCGCGTGGCTCTCCCCTGTCACCACCGCCGCGGACACGAAGTCGCGTCCGCGCAAGGCCAGCGACTCCGCGCGGAAGACGCGCGCGTTCCAGGCCCAGCCCGCCACCGTCAGCACCGCCACCATGCGCAGCGGGCCGGACGGCAGGTAGGCGCCCAGCACGATGGCCAGCGGCATGCCGGGAATCACCAGGAACACGTTTGTGGTGAGCGACAGCACGTCGTCCACCCGGCGGCCCAGGTAGCCCGCCGTCACACCCATGAGCGCGCCCACCAGCGTGACGAGCGCGCCCACCGCGAAGCCCACCGCCAGCGTCTCGCGCGCGCCCACCACCGTCTGGGCGAGCACGTCCTGGCCCTGGCCCGTGGTGCCGAACCAGTGCGCCGAGGAGGGCGGCTGGTGCGGACGGCCGACGAGGTCCGTCGGATCCATCACGAACCAGGGGCCCACCAGGGCGAGCAGGAGGAAGAACAAGAGCAGGCTGCCGCCTACCGCCGCCTTCCGGTGGCGGAGCAGCCTTCGCAGGGAGTCACGCATTCGAGCGGGTCCTCGGATCCAACCAGAGGCAGATGAGGTCCACGGCGAAGTTCGCCGCGAGCACCGCGAGGGTGATGACCAGGAACAGCCCCTGCATCAGCGGGTAGTCCTGGTTGCGCACGGCGAGGATGAGCAGGTAGCCCGTGCCCGGATAGGAGAAGACGATCTCCGTGAGCAGCGAACCGGAGAGCACGAAGCCCACCGCCATGCCGAAGCTGGTGACGTTGGGCAACAGCGCGTTGCGCGCCGCGTACCGCAGCATCACCTGACGGGGAGGCAGGCCGCGCGCGTGCGCCAACCGGATGGAGTCCGTGCCCAGCGTGGCCACCATCGTGTTGCGCATGCCGAGCATCCACCCGCCCAGCGTCGCCACGACGATGGACGTCGCCGGCAGCACCGCGTGCCGGGCCACGTCCGCGGCGAACGCGAACGTCATCCCCGGCTCCATGTCGTGCCCGTACGCGTGGCGAAGCGGGAACCACCCCAGCACGAAGCCGAAGAGGTACAGCGCCAGCATCGCCAGCCAGAAGTACGGAAAGGCACCCAGGAACGCGAGCGCGGGCGCGAGGCCGGAGTCCAGCCACCCTCCCCGGTTCCACGCGGCCAGCACGCCCAGGAACGAGCCCAGCGCGAAGCTGATGATGACCGCCACTCCCGCCAGCGCCACCGTCCACATCAGGCCGGTACCAATCACCTCCGTCACCTGCGACGGGAAGTAGGCGTACGACATGCCCAGGTCGCCCTGCATCAGGTGCTTCAGGTAGGTGAAGTACTGGGCGTACAGCGGCGCGTCGGTGAAGCCGAAGGCGGCCTTCATCGCGCCCATGGCCTCCGGCGCCACCTTGCCCTCGAAGCGCGCGAACATGGCCGCGGCCGGGTCGCCGGGAGCCAGCCTGGGAATCACGAAGTTGAGCGTGAGCGAGGCCCACGCGGCGATGAGGTAGAAGCCCATGCGCCGGAGGATGTAGCGACCCATGCTCAGCGCTCCCTCGGGGCGAGCTCCGTCAGCACCAGCAGGCTGTCGGGCTCCGCGTGCGGCGCCAGCCGCGCGTAGGGGTTCTGTTCGGTGGGGAAGCCGGTGAAGCGCAGCGAATTGGACTCGCCCCACGACGGGTTGGGGAACAGCGGGATGGCGGGCGCCAGCGCGGAGAAGCGCTTCTGCACCGCGGACATCAGCGCGTGCTGCTCCTCCGGGGTGCCGGCGCGCTCGAAGCGCACGAGCAGCTCATCCGCCTCCGCGTCCCCCAGGCGGTGCCAGTTGGCCGCCGCCACCTCGCCCACCGGGAGCACCGTGCGCGGGGACAGCAGCCACTTGTAGAAGTTGTACGGCGTGGGCCCGTCCAGCGACCAGGAGATGGCCAGTTGGAACTCGCCCTTCTGCAGGCGCGTGAGCCACGTGCCGAATTCGTATGTCTTGAGCTGCACGGAGATGCCCAGCTTGCGCAGGTCGCGGTTCACCACCTGCCCGGCCCGCACCCAGTCCGACCACCCGCTCACGACCTCCAGGTCCAACGCGAAGGGCTTGCCGTCCGGCAGGCGCCGCAGGCCGTCCGCGCCGCGCAGGATTCCCGCTTCGTCCAGGAGCTGGTTCGCCTTCGCCAGGTCGTAGTGCGTCCAGGAATCCTTCGCGACCTCCGGATCCTTCCAGCCGGTGTACGCGTCGTTGAGGGCGGTGGCGTCCGCAGGGCGGGTGTAGCCGTACATGGCCACCTCCACCAGCCGGTCGCGGTCCAGCGCCATGCTCAGCGCCTTGCGCACGCGCACGTCATCCAGCGGGGGGCGCGTGGTGTTGGGGTACAGGAAGACGGTGCTGCCGTAGAGCGGGAACCAGCGGTTGTGGTGCGCGGGATCGCGGGAGACGAACGTGCGGTCCACCGCCGGGACGAAGTTGCCGGCCCAGTCCACCTCCCCTTCCACGAGCGCCATGTTGGCCTGGTCGTTGGTGGGGAACGCCAGGAAGCGCAGCGCGGAGACCGCGGGCTTGCCGGGCATCCAGTAGCGCGGGTTGCGGCCCAGCTCGTAGACCTGGTTGCGGAACAGCGTCACCTGGGTGAAGGGCCCCGTGGCCACGGGCTCCGGGTTGGTGAACGTCACCGGATCCGCCACGTGCTCCCAGATGTGACGGGGCACGATGATCTGGTGCGCGAGGTCGGCGAAGCCCGGCAGGTACACGCGCGAGAAGGTGAAGGCCACGGTGCTCGGCCCTTCCGTCTTCACGTCGGTGATGAAGCGCCACACGCCGCCGGCATCCAGCGCCGGGTGCTTCTTCAGGAGGCTGAAGGTGAAGGCGACGTCCTCGGCGGTGAAGGGTTTGCCGTCGGACCAGAGGACGTTCTCGCGCAGCGTGAAGCGCAGCGTCTTCTGGTCCTCCGTCCACGCGTGCTGGGTGGCCAGCCACGGCACCCACTTGCCCTGCGCGGAGCTGAAGATCTGCATGCATTCGTAGACGCCGGCCCGGGTGGGCCAGCGCGCACCGGCGCCCGCGAACAACGGGTTGAAGTTTCGCACCCACGCGCTCCGCTGCTCCACGGAGACAAAGAGCACGCCGGGCGGACGCGGGCGGGGCTCCGAGGAGCACGCCAGCAACAGCACCAGCGGCAGGAACACGCGGGCGAACTTCACGGCGTCGGCCTCGCGTAGACGCGCACGTAGTCCACCTTCATCGTCTGCGGGAACACCGTGGAGGAGTCCGGAGGCCCCACGAACGAGCCGCCCACCGCGACGTTGAGGATGATGAAGAACGGATGGTCGTAGACCCACTTCCGGCCGCTGGGCAGGTTGTCCGGCGTGGCTTCGAAGTAGACGGTCTCGTCCAGCATGAAGCGGACGCGCCCCGGTTCGATCTCCACCGCGTACACATGGAAGTCCGTCTGGAGCTTGCCCCCGCCGACGGCGTGCTCGCGGCCGATGTTCTGCCCACCGGAGTAGCCCGGCCCGTGCAGCGAGCTGCGCACGATGGAGGGGATCTGCCCCCGGTGCTCCATGATGTCGATCTCACCGCACTCGGGCCAGCCGACCTGATCCACGTCCGCGCCCAGCATCCAGAACGCGGGCCAGATGCCCCGGCCCGCGGGCAGCATGATGCGCGCCTCGATGCGGCCGTACGTGTGCGTGAAGCGGCCCTTCGTGGAGAGGCGCGCGGAGGTGTAGTCGTTGCCCTGGAAGCGCTCCTTGCGCGCGGTGATGGCCAGGTGGCCCTCGCCGTCCAGGGACGCGTTCTGCGCGCGGTTGGTGTTGTATTCGAACTGCCCGTTGCCCCACCCGTCCCCGCCCACCTCCGGGCGCCAGCGCTCGCTCGCGGGCAGCGAGCCCGCGGGGCCGTCGAATTCGTCCTGCCAGACGAGCTCCCAGCCGGTGTCCGGGAGCACCGTGTCGGGCTTCGGTGTCTCCGGCTTGTTGTCCACCCCGGCGGCGGGGTCACACGACATCAGGCCCAGGCCGGACACGGCCAGGGCGACAAGGACACGACGCGACGTCATGCGGACCTCCCGACGTTCTGCGTGGGAAAGAGGGAGCGGTCCCGCAGGGCCGCCTGAAGCACCAGGGTGGCCGCGCCCACGGCGATGGCCCGCTCCCCCAGCGCCGACGTGACGATGCGCGTCTCCGCCATGGACACGGACAGCGCGCGCTGCCGCACCGACGCGCGCAAGGGGTCGAGCAGCAGCTCGCCCACCGACGAAATCTCTCCGCCGAGCACCACGATGGCGGGGTTCAACAGGTTCAGCAGGCCGCCCACCGCGATGCCCAGGTAGGCGCCCATGCCGTCGATGATCTGCTTCGCGGCGGCGTCGCCCGCGCGGGCGCCCTCCACCAGGTCGCGCACCGTGGGACCCTTGCGGCCCCGCGTGCCCATCAGCTCGCGCGCGCGCTCGGTGAGCGCCGTGGAACCGATGAGGGTGACCAGGCAGCCGCGCAGACCGCACACGCAGAGCGGTCCGTTGGAGTCCACCGCGATGTGCCCGATTTCGCCGGCCGTTCCGCCCGCGCCCCGGTACACGTCGCCGTGGATGATGTGGCCGGCACCGATACCGGTGGCCAGCTTGATGTACGTCAGGTCCTCGCCCCCAGAGCCGGCGCCCCAGAAGCACTCCGACAGCGCGCCGAGGTTCGCGTCGTTGTCCACGAACACCGGCATGTCGAAGGCGGTCTCGAACCACTCCTGCACGTCCACGTTCTTCCAGGCGGGCAGGATGAGGGGGGACATCTTCCCGGGCGACGCGGGGTGCACGGGGCTGGGCACCGCCACCCCCATGCCGACCACGGAGCGCCGGGGCACGCGTTCGGCGTCCAGGCACTCCTGCACCAGCTCCCTGGCCTTCTGGAGCGACCCTTCCGGATCGCCGCGGACCGCGTGGCTCGCCTTGCTCTGCGTGCGCACGCGGCCGCGGAGGTCCGTGAGGACGACCGTGACGTGGGAGGCGCCCAGTTCGACGCCCACCAGGCTGAAGGCCTCGTCACAGAAGCCGATGAGCGTGGGACGGCGGCCCCCGCGGGAGACCCCGGCGCCAATGCTGCGCACCAGGCCCGCATGCTCCAGGTCCGCGACGATGGCGGAGACGGTCGACGGACTGAGCTCCGTGCGCCGGGCGATCTCCGCCCGGGAGATCTGGCGTTCGCGCCAGATCATGTTCAGCAGCAGGCCGCTGTTCTGCGCGCGCATGCCCGCCGCATCGACCGTCAATACCGCCATTCCCGCTTTCATCGTCCGCTCACGTTCTGTGTCTGGGTTCGCGCGTCACGCGCGGTGGGACGTCAGTGCCACTGGATGTCGTCGAGGAAGAACACGGTCGGGACATCCTGACCGCCCGCCGACCAGCCGAAACCTCCACTGACCTTGCCGTAGTTCACGATGCTGATGTCAATCGTGTAGCGCGTAGGCGCCGCATTCAGGGTGATGTCCCCGGTCTCGATCTTGAACTTGTCGAGGGTCGTCTGGCCGTTGCCCACGAAGAAGCCGATCTTCTCTCCGCCCGCGGCGCCCCAGGCGTAGAAGGACACCGACTTCGCACCAGTCGGGACAGCGGCGCCCTCGGCGGTGCCCCAGTTGCCTTCCGGGTAGTGCCAGTACACACCGCCCCAGCCTTGGGCCTTCTTGGTCAGGGTGAACTTGTGGCAGACACCCAGGCCAGCCCCAGGGCGCGGCGTGTTGCAGGTGGCCTCATCCGTGATGCCGTCGCTGTCACCCATGTACCCGCTGGGCGCCCAGGTGCCGTCCACCGCCAGGGGGAACGCCGACTGCGGACCCGCGTCCGTCGTCGTGCCGGCGTCCGTCTCCGTGCCAGCGTCGGTGGTCGTGCCGGCGTCGGTGGTCGTGCCCGCATCCGTCGTGCCGGCGTCCGTGTTCGTGCCCGCGTCCGTCCCCGTGCCCGCGTCGGTGTTCGTGCCCGCGTCCACCTTGGTGCCGGCATCGGACTGGGGCGTCGGGTTGTCCGTTTCCTCGGGATCACATGCGCCAATGAGTCCCGCGACCGCGAAAACTCCGGCAGCCGCCCACGTCCACGCGAAACGCTTGTTGCGATTCATGCGATCCCCTCCTGGTTGTCTTGCTGGGATGACTTCGTTCTTACGGCGAAGAAATCAGTCGTTGTTGGAAGTCGCTGCTCGCGTGCTGCGGTGCGTTACATTCGCCGCCGTGCGTCAGAGGAGAAACCCTTCCCCTGTCGCCCTGGGCTCCTGCTGCATGGAGCCATCCCGCGTCCCCGCCCATCGCGAACACATGCGAGTTCGTTCGATGGTCGAAGAAATACCAGCCCCGTTCACTGATTTGCAAGCGCGCGACGAAGCCGCACGCCCGGTAAACCGGGTAGGCGCGTCTGCCGCGCTGCGGCGTATTGGCGGATGCGCAGGCGATGCATGCAGCCGATCCGGGAGCCTTCCTGCGCGCAGGTGGGCTCGACCAGGGGCTTCAGCAGGGGCGACGGAGGTCCGGCGGGGAAGCCTCAGTGTTCTTCTTGGACGTCGACCGTTCCAGGGGCCCGCAGGATCATGGCGCCCCGCCATCCGAACGTCGGGTTCAGGTACGTGTCGGTCACGAGCTTCTGTTCCGCGCCCGAGCCCTGTCGGAACTCCAGGACGATGGAGCCGTCGCCGTCCGCGCGACCTTCGCAGGTCCGAAGGGCATGCAGCGGAACAGACGCGTAGGTGCAGACCTGCCCCGGGAACGAGATGACCAACCCCGCCAGCTCGCCCCCCGTCTCATTCGTCACCGCGATCCTCGTGCGGCTGGAGAACAACCACGCTCCCACGGACATGACGAGGCCGATGCCCACCACGAGGAACACTCTGACCAGCAGATCGCGGTTCATGGGCATTTCGCATCCTGCGCTCGCACGGCGTGGGAGCGAAACCCAGACGCGCGTCAGTGCAGCGGAGGTCCGCCGATGATCTGGTGGACCGTGGCGAGGAGCTGATCGATGTCGAAGGGCTTGGGCAGGAAGCCCGCGCACGGCAGGTGCTGCCAGAACTCCGGCGGGCTGGCGCTCATCATCACCACCGGCACGTCGCGCAGGACCGGGTCGCGCAGCATGGCCTCCAGCACGCCGGGGCCGTTGAGCAGCGGCATCATGTAGTCCAGCAGCACCATCGCCGGACGCTCGCGGGCCATCCGCTCCAGGGCCTCGCGGCCGTTGAGGGCCGTGGCGGTGCGGTAGCCCTCGTCCGACAACAGATCCCGGACGGCCTCCACGATGCCGAACTCGTCGTCGACGATGAGGACAGGCCCCATGGTCAGGTCCCTCGGCGCTTGCGGACGTTGCGGCGCGGCTTCGGGAGGGATGTCTTGGCCGCGGCGCGCTTGCGGACGGTGCGACGTGGCTTGGGCAGCGGGGTCGGCTCCGGGGTGCGCGTGCGCGCGAGGCCCGTCATCAACATCTGGCCTTCCGCGAAGGGCTGCCCCACGCGCAGCCCCTTGCCCGTGATGTGCAGCTCGCGCAGCGAAGGATCGTAGTCGCTGTTGCGCACCTTCAGCGCCGCGACGAAGCGGTGCAGCCCGGAGTGCAGCTCCACCAGGCGCAGGAACAGGATGTTCTCCGCCACCATGGAGATGCCCTTGAGCGGAAACTTCACCTCGGGACCGAAGGCGGTGGTGGACTCGGCGGTGTAGACCAGCGTCACCTCACGCACCCGGCACTCGTTGACGAGCGCCGCCAGGAAGCGCGCCACCCGGGCAGTGCGGGTCGAGGCGCGGCGCAGCGCCTCGTAGCCATCCAGGAAGATGCGGCGCACCCGTCCGCTGCGGATGGAGGTCAGCAGTTCGGTGCCCAGCTTGTCGAGGATGTTCTCCGTGGGCGGCCGGAAGCTCACCTCCAGGTCGCCCCGCTCCATCAGCGGCTGCAGGTGCAACCCCACGCCCGCCGCCTGGGCGAGCATCCGCTCCGGCGCGTCGTAGAAGGCGAAGTAGTGGCCGCGCTCGCCCCGGCGGGCCCCTTCCGCCAGGAAGCTCAGGCCCAGCAGCGTCTTGCCGCTGCCCGGGGGCCCCAGGAGGATGGTGGTGGAGCCGGCGGGCACGCCGCCCAGGAGCATCGTGTCCAGGCCGGCCACGCCAAAGCCCGCGCGCTCGTTCTTCCCCGCGCCGGGCACCAGGTGCCCATCCACCATCGACTCCAGGCGCGGGTAGACGGTGAGCCCGTCCCCGGTGATTTCAAAGCTGTGCTGCCCCATCTTGTAGGCGCTGCCCCGGAACTTGCGCACGCTCAGCTCGCGAATCGTGCGGACACCGAAGACGCGTTGCTGGAGCAGCAGCAGGCCGTCCACCATGGTGTGTTCGGCGCGCAGGCCCTTCTCGCCTCCGGTGGTGAGCACCAGGGTGGTGCAGCCGATGAGGCCCGTCACGACCTGGAGGCCGTGGATGAACTTCTTGAGCGCCTGGCGCGACGGGGCCAGCTCCTCCGCTGCCAGCAGGCCGTCCAGCACCAGCAGCGAGGCCTTGTGCGCCTTGACCTCCTTGCGCACCAGCGCCGCGAGCGCGTCCAGCCCGCCCTGCTCCAGGATGGTGAAGGCGCTCAGGTAGGCGATGTTTGCGGGGACGCAGGCCGAATCGAAGAACGACAGCGTCTGGAGATTGCTCACCAGGTCCGTGTGCGACTCGGCCAGCAGCGTCAGGTACAGCACGCGGCTGCCCTGGGTCGCCTGATGGAAGCAGATCTGGCTGGCGAGGATGGTCTTCCCCGCGCCCGGCAGCCCCAGGACCATGTACATGCGGCCCTTGCGCAGGCCTCCGCAGAGCACCGTGTCCAGACCTGGGATGCCCGTGGCCAGCCGCTGCTCTTCCCGTGGACCCGCCTGCCCCATCACACGCTTCCTTCCTGGGCGCGGCGCGCCAGTCAGGGCCGAGGCCTCCGGTCCTGACGACTCCATAGTCCAGCCGGACTTGAAAGGAGCAACAATCTGGGAATCGCCCAGTGGAGGACAACGCGGTCCCGATCCGCTGGTTGCCTACCGGGCGACGTGGGGGTCCGTCGCCTGCCCCCGGACCCCGCTCCCCGTCAACGGCTTGAGGGACGCACGCAGGGCTTCAATCTGGGCGCGGGCCTGGTTCTTGAGCGACTCCAGGTCGTCCAGGGTCATCCCCTTGGTGGAGATGGGCGTGCCCACCGTCACCAGCCCGCGCGACGTGGCGAAGCGCCACGAGTGCTTGGGCAGCGCGAGCCGCGTGCCGCTCACCGCCAGGGGCAACACGTCCGCCTGCGCCTCGATGGCGAGCCGGAAGGCGCCGTCCTTGAAGGGCAGCAGGTCCTCCGTCTTGGAGCGGGTGCCCTCCGGGAAGATCATCACCGGCATCCCCTTGGCGAGCCACGCCTTGCAGCGCCCCATGGCGCCGGTGGCCGAGTCGCGGTCGCCGCGCTCCACCGGGATGTCCCCCGCCATGCTCATCATCCAGCCCACCACGGGCACACGGAAGAGGCTCTTCTTGCCCAGCCACTTCATCTCCCAGGGCAGGTGGGAGATGAGGAACGGATCCGCGTTGGACTCGTGGTTGCTCACCACCACGGTGTTCGGCGCGATGCCGTTGGGGATTTCTCCGTGCGTGCTGAAGCGCCAGAAGGGCGTGAGCTTCGCGGCGGTGAAGCCCACCAGCCGGAAGCAGCGCCCCGCCACGTAGCGGCGCTTGTCGAACAGGGCGGTGAAGATGAACAGGGTGAGCTGGACGAAGAAGCCCACCAGGGCCACGAGGCCCACCTCGACCCAGGTCCAGATGGAGAGCAGTGCGTTCATGACGGGGGTCCCTTGGGCACGATGGTAATTCAGGAGAGGACGGCCGGATCCAGGTCCACGCTCACCGGACAGTGATCCGACCCATGGACGTCCGGATGCACCGCGGCCTTCTGCACGTAGCCGAGCGCCGCGGGGCTCGCCAGCACGTAGTCGATGCGCCAGCCGATGTTCTTCTCGCGCACGCCGACGCGCTGGCTCCACCAGGAATAGTGGCCGCCCGCGGGGTTGAAGTGGCGGAAGGTGTCCACCCAGCCTGCGCGGATCCACCGGTCGAACTCCTCGCGCTCCTCCGGGCGGAAGCCGCTCGTCTCGCGGTTCTCGCGCGGGCGCGCCAGGTCGATGTCGCGGTGCGCGGTGTTGAAGTCGCCCATCACCAGCACGCGTTCGCCGTCGCGCAGGGGCTTCTCCAGCCGCGCGAAGAGGCGCTGGTAGAAGTCCAGCTTGAAGGGGATGCGGCTCAGGTCCCGGTCCTTCCCGTTGCCGTTGGGGAAGTAGCCGTTGACCACGGTGAGCTTGCCGAAGCGGGCGAACTGGAGGCGGCCTTCCGCGTCCATGGCGGGGGCGCCCAGGAGGGTGTCCAGGTCGTCCGGCTCATGGCGGCTGAAGAGGCCCACGCCGCTGTAGCCGGGGCGTTCCGCGGCCACGAAGTGGGTCTTCCAACGGCGGGGAGCGCGCACCTCCGCGGGAAGCTGCTCCACGCGGGCGCGCACCTCCTGCAACCCCACGATGTCCGCCCGGGCCTTGGACAGCCACGGGAGGAACCCCTTGCGGTGGATGGAGCGCAGACCGTTGACGTTCCAGGAGACGACTCGCACGCCCCCGCTTATGGCGAAAGCGCGCGGGTATTTCCAGCCCCCACCGTCCCTGGAAGGACGATGGGGGCCGGCCCTACTCAGTGCGTCACGGCTATTCGGTGGCGCTCGCCTTGTTCTGCGGGCCACGCGTGGTGCGGATGATGAAGTCCGCGCTGTTCACGTTCGTGTCGTAGCTGTTGCCCGCCGCGGCGTCGACGCCGCTGCCCTCCATGGTCGCGGCCGACGAGGTGGCCTTCGCCTTGCGCTCGTAGCTGCCGCCGGTGGCGGGCGTCCCGTTGACGGGGCTCGCGCCTTCCGCCGAGTTCGCGGTGCCGTAGCCCAGCGTGTCCACCGCGTTCGCGTCGTTGATGGCGGTGGTGAGGTTGGCGGGGCCCACGCGCACATGGCCGCCAGCGGCGCCCATGGCGAAGGTCGTGGCCCAGTTCGCGTCAGCGGCGGTGGTGGTGCCCACGTAGCTGCCATGGCCCAGCAGGAAGAAGCCATGGGCCGCGATGCGCGCGGTCGTCGGCAGAACGAAGTTGCCGCTGTAGGTGGCACCCGTGGCGCTCTTGTACTGGAGCCTCCAGCCACCGATGTTCACTTCCGCGTTCGTCGGATTGTAGAGCTCGACGAACTCGTCGTTCGCGCCACCTGCGCCGGCCGCCGCGACCTCGCTGATGACGATGTGGTTCGTCGTCGGCTCGGAGGTGACCTTCGCCTGCGCGGACACCGACTGGCCGTTGAGCGTGGCGACCACCGTGCCCGTCGAGCCGGAAGCACCACCCGTGAGGGCGAACTTCGCGGAGATCTGGTTGGCCGGCACCGTCACCGACGCGGGCACCGTGCCCACGCCACCCGTCGTGGAGAGCGCGATGATCGTGTCCGTCGCGGGCGGCACGTCGAGCGTCACGGTGAGGTTGACCGTCTTGCCCGGGGCCACTTCCACCGTCTCCGGCGACAGGAACGCCAGCGAGGCGGCCTCGGTCTCACCGAGCACGCGCACCGTGGCGTTACGCGAATCCGAGCCCAGCGAGGCCGTCAGCGTCGCCTTGGCGGAACCCGCCGCCGCGTTCGCCGTCACGATGACCGCCGCCGAACGGGCACCCGCGGGCACCACCACCTGGCCGTTGTTGGCCACGGTGATCGAGGGGCTGGACGAGGTGACCTGCACCACCACGGCCGTGTCGGCCGGGGCGCTCAGCGTCACTTCCAGGGACTCCGGAATCGTCTCACCCGTGGTGCCCGAGCGCGCGAAGGTCGCGGCCGGCTCCAGGGCGGTGAGCGTCACGGGGCTCGTGCCCGCGTCCGTCGTGCCGCCGTCCGTCTCCGTGCCAGCGTCCGGCGCGGGACCCGCGTCGGTGCCACCGTCCGTCTCCGTGCCGGCATCCGTCTCCGTGCCCGCGTCCGTACCAGGACCCGCGTCGATGGCGCCGCCGTCCGTCTCAGTGCCAGCGTCCGTCTCAGTGCCAGCGTCCGTCGTCGTGCCGCCGTCCGTCTCCGTGCCAGCGTCCACCGGACCGCTGCCGCCGTCGGTCTCCGTGCCCGCGTCCGTCTCCGTGCCAGCGTCCACCGGACCGCTGCCGCCGTCGGTCTCCGTGCCCGCGTCCGTCGTCGTGCCGGCGTCCGTCTCCGTGCCCGCGTCCGTCGTCGTGCCGGCATCCGTCTCAGTGCCAGCGTCCGTCGTCGTGCCGGCGTCCGTCTCCGTGCCCGCGTCCGTCGTCGTGCCGGCGTCCGTCTCCGTGCCCGCGTCCGTCGTCGTGCCGGCGTCCGTCTCCGTGCCCGCGTCCGTCGTCGTGCCGGCATCGTCGCCGGTCACGCCGCCATCGGTCTCGGTGCCCGCATCGACCGTGGGGGTCGTGACCTGGCAGCTATTGTTGCAGCGATCGCCTTCGTTGCGATTGCCGTCGTCGCACGCTTCACCGCTCTCGACGATGCCGTTGCCGCAGACAGGATCCTTCGGGTCATCACCACCGCACGCGGACAACAACAACAGCACCGCTGACAAAGGGACCAGCAAGTGCCGGAAAGACAAGGACATGGAGACTCCGTGTTGGGTACAGAGTCTCTTCCAAACCACAAAATTACAGGGAGACGCAAACCCACCGGGACACTTTTGCCGCCCCTTTTCTTGACGACCCTGGTCATCGGTTTCTTAAAACCCGACAACCCAGGGGAGTCCCCTTCCCGGCCGTTGGATCAGCCCGGAATGACGGGGGTTTGCGCGGGGGCCGGAGCCTCCAGCCCGTGGACCAACAGGAAGCACCGGACGGCCTCGGAGATTTCCGTTCCGGCCTCCAGCAGGCCCGCGTGGCCGGCGTCGTCCACCTGGAGCCATTCGGCCTGGGGCAGCGCGCGGTGCAGGCGCTGGACCTCGCCCAGCGGCACGAGCACGTCATCGCGCGCGGCGATGATCAGCACGGGCACGCGCACGGAGGGCACGACGTCCCAGGCGTGGCCCTCGGTGAGGCCGCGCAGGGTGCGCCAGTAGGCCTGGGGGCTCATGCGGTAGAGCGCATCCAGGAACTCGGCGATGTCCTCTCGCGGTGCCCGGGCGCGCAGCGCGCCCACGGCCCGGCCCAGCGGATCCGCGAAGCGGCTGCCGATGAGGGCCTTCACCGCGGGCGCGACCACCGGCACGAAGGGCGTCCCCGCGGCCAGCAACTGGCTCACGGCGGACAGCGCCATGCGGGAGCCCCAGCGCGGATCCGCCGCGCCCGGCAGCCCGGGTGTCCCCGCGATGAGCGTCATGGAGGGCACCAGTTCCGGACGGCGCCGGTACAGCTCCAGCAGGATGCGCACCCCCATGGAGAAGGCGATGTGGTGGGGCGGCCGGCCATTGCCGCGCGCCATCGTCTCCTCGGTGACGCGCTCCAGGTCATCCACGTGCACCTTCACGCGGTAGTCACCGTCGCGCGACTCCTCGCTGCCGCCGTGGCCCCGGTAGTCCCAGTGCACCACGCGGTGGTCCTGCTCCAGGTTTCCGACGATGTGGCGCCAGAAGTTCTCCGACGTCCCAATGCCATTGGTCAGCAGCACCGGAGGCCGGTCCGCGAGCGCCCGGTCCCGCGCCGCCTCCGGCAGGCCCGCGCTGTGGTTGTGGACCGCCACCCGGGTGCCATCCGGGGCGGAGACGAAGTGTGTCGAACGACGATAGGGCATCCCTGCTCACCATGCGGCCGGGCAGGCGCGGGTGCAAGGGTTCCCCGCCCGCCTGCCCCGGGGCTTCCGTCCACGGCGGCGCGCGCGAGGCTGGACGCGGGCCCGCCTCCGGGAGATCGTGTCCGTGAATGGTCAGCGTGGAGGCCGAAGGATTGGACGTGGCGGCCGTGCTCGCCCACTACGAGGCGCACGGCTTCGCGCGCCTGGGCCGCGTGCTGGACGACGCGGGCGTGGAGTCCCTGCGCGAGCGGGCGGACGACCTGATGCTCGGCCGCGTGGTGTACCCGGGCCTGTTCTTCCAACCGGACGCCACCACCGGCCGCTACGAGGACGCGCCGCTGGGCCTGGGCTGGCAGGGGCCGTCCCTGGACTACCGCAAGCTGGAGAAGCTGGAGAAGGATCCGCGCTTCCTCGCGTGGCTGGAGAACCCGCTGTTCGAACGGATCGCGCGGGCCCGCATCCCGGGCGACATCGTCCTGTACCGCGCCATCCTCTTCCACAAGGGCCCGGCGGGCGGCAGCAACCTGCCCTTCCACCAGGACGGAGGGAAGCTGTGGGGCCTCACGCGCGAGCCCGACCTGCAGATCTGGACCGCGCTGGACGACGCCCCCGAAGGCGGCGGCTGCCTGGAGGTCGTCCCCGGCAGCCACCGGGCGGGGCTGGTGACGGCGCTGGGGGGCGTGATTCCCCCGGATCGCGTGGCGGCCGAAGATGCCGAAGCGCACGTGGTGTCCCTGCCGGTGCGGGCCGGTGAAGCGCTGCTCGTCCACAACCACGTGTGGCACCGCTCCGGCAGGGGCCGGCCCGGACAGCGGCGCAGGGCGTTCTCCGCCTGCTACATGAGCGCGGACACCACCTGCGTGCGCAAGAAGAAGGCCCCGCGCGTCTTCCCGCCGGTGTTCCGTCACCCGGTGCGCGGCGGCTGAAAGGCCCTATCATCCGGAGCGTGTCCGGACACCCGGGAGTCCTCGTCGCCGAACAGCCCCACTACCTGCCGTGGGTGGACTTCTATGAGCAGGTGGCCCGCGCCGGCACGCTGGTGGTGCTGGACGACGTGCAGTGGTTGCGTCGAGGCTGGCAGCGTCGCACGCGCGTCGCCCTGCCCTTCGGCGTGCCCACGCCACCGCCCACCGAACCGGGCTTCCAGTGGATGTCCATCCCGCTGGAGGATCCGCACCGCGACACGCGCATTGGCGACCTCGCGGTGGACGCGCGCCAGCCGTGGGCGCGCAAGCACCTGCAGACGCTGGTGACGCTCTACGGCAGCCGCCCCTTCTTCCGCGCGCAGGTGCTGCCGCGCCTGGAGCCCTTCTACGACGCGGCGGCGCGCGAATCCGGACCGGGGTCGCTCCTGCGCGTGCTGCTGTCCAGCATGGCGCTCTTCTACGAACCGCTGGGCCTCGCGCCGAACCTCGTGTGCTCCTCCACGCTGGAGCGCCGGGGCGAGGACAAGACGCAGCGGTTGGTGGAGTACTGCCTTCAGACGGGGGCGCACACGTACTACTCGGGGACGGGCTCCACGCTGTACCTGAAGCCGGAGCGCTTCCGCGCGGTGGACGTGCGCCTGTTGTGGCAGCGCTTCCGTCACCCGGACTACACGCAGGGGCGCGAGGGTCGCTTCGTGACGGGGCTGTCGGTGGTGGACGTGCTGGCCAACGTGCCGCTGGAGACGGTGCGCACGTGGCTTGAGCCGTCGCCGTGGGGGCCGTTCGCGGGGAACGGCCCCCAGCCCCATCAGCGGGCCGACGCGGAGGTGGGACCGGACGCGGGCTTGTCGAAGCGCACGAAGTAGCTGCGCACGGCGGCGTCGAGCAGTGCCGGATCCAGGCGAGGATGGCTGCCCTGGTAGTTGGCCATGTCGATGACCTGATCCAACAGGTCGCGCGGCTGGCACGCGGCGAAGGGCCGGTGGTTCGGGCGGTAGTGCTCGTCGATGAGGTAGTCGATGGCGCGTGCGTCGTAGGGCACGCCGCGCTTCTTGCACATCATCTGGAAGATCTCGTGGAACTGCTCTTCGTCCGGGCGCTGCACCTCCAGCTTGTAGCGGACGCGGCGCAGGAAGGCGTCGTCCACGAGGTCGCTGGGATCCAGGTTGGTGGAGAAGGCGGCGAACACGTCGAAGGGCACCTGGAGCTTCTTGCCCGTGTGCAGCGTGAGCATGTCCACGTCGCTCTCCAGCGGGACGATCCACCGGTTGAGCAGGTCCTTGGGGGACACCTTCTGGCGGCCGAAGTCGTCGATGAGGAGCATGCCGTTGCTCGCCTTCATCTGGAACGGGGCCTCGTAGTACTTCACCTCCGGCGTGTAGACGAGGTCGAGCATCTCCAGCGTCAGCTCACCGCCCACCACCACCAGCGGGCGGCGGCAGCGCACCCAGCGGCGGTCGTACGACGGCGCGCCGGGTTCGTCCTCCACCGCCTTGTGGATGTTGGCGTCGTACATCTTCACGACGAAGTCGTCGATGAGCAGCGCGTGGGGGATGAAGATGTCCCCGTCGTAGCAGTTCACCATGCCCTGGCAGATGGCCGTCTTGCCGTTGCCGGGAGGGCCGTAGAAGAAGATGGCGCGTCCGGAGTTCATCGCCGGACCGATGCCGTCGAAGATGTAGTCGCGGATGATGAGGTCGCCGAACTTGTCCTGCATCCGGTCGCGCGTGATGCGGTTGCCGCGCACGGTCTGCTGCTTCACCGCGGCGACCCATTCGTTGAAGGGCACGGGCGCAGGACCGTTGTAGCGGTTGCGGTCGAGGATCTGCCGCAGCACGTCCGTCACGAACGTGGTGAGCTGGTAGATCATCGTGGAGCGACCCACGCCGGATCCGCCACCGCCGCGAATGTCGATGTACTTCTGCCGGCGCAGGCCTTCGATGATCTCATCCACCAGCGTGGTGGGCAGTTGCAGGCGGGCGGCCACGTCCATGCCGCGCATCTCGCCGGCGAAGAAGATGGCCTTGAGGACCAGCTCCTCCACGAACGTCGCGTTGAGACCGCACTCCTGGAGGTTGCGCGGCTGCGTGGGCCAGAAGCGGTTCGCGGCCGGCGCTTCCCCGCCATCACGCCGGGAGCCCCGACGGTCCGGGCCGGCATACGCCTGGGGCGCCGCGCTGCCGCGACGGTCCGGACCGGAGTAGGACTGCTGCGGGTTCCCCCCGCGGCGGTCCGCCGCCGAGCCTCGACGCTCCCCTTCGCCCTGCGAGGGACCCGCGCGACGGTCCGAGTCCGCCGGGGGCGCGGGAGGAGGCCCGCCCCGCCGTTCGGAATCCGGGGGCGCGCTGGCGCGGCGGTCCGCGTCGGCGGGAGGGCCGGGG
>NZ_RAVZ01000003.1 GCF_003611635.1 Corallococcus terminator
CCCGTGCACAGCCTCCACCACACCCGCGATACCGCCACCGGCAAGGGGCCCCCCCGGTCCCCCTGCCTCGAACACATCCGACGCGCGCCCGATGGCGGGCTGCTGCGCCGGACGGTTCGCGGGTCCCTGCGTCGGCGGCTCGGGCGGCCGACGCGGAGCGACCGGAACAATCGAGGGCTGCATGCGCGAGAGGAAGGTCATGGCCAGGCTCCTGGGCAGGGTGGAAGCTGCCTCACCCTTCCAGGACATCCGGGCCGGAATTCTTTTGCATTCCTGGCCGCATCTTCCGAAGCCCCGGGACGTTTCCGGCCCGGGGCCCGGGTGCTACTTGCCCAGGAGTCCGCCGAGCATTCCGCCCAGCCCGCCGCCGCCTTGGGAGCCGCCACCGCCCGCGAGCATGGGGGCCACGGCGAGGATCTTCCCCACGAGGCCCGGGTCCAGCCGGGACTTGAGGAAGTCGAGGAGGAGCGGGGCGACGAGGGTGGCCTTGCCCGCGTCCAGGTTGAAGCGCTGGAGGATGGCGACCACACCGGCCACTTCGCCCGCGTGGGCCGCCGCGCCGCCCAGGGCGCCCATCAGGCCGCCGCCTCCGCCACCACCCATGAGGCCGCCCAGGGCGCCCATCAGGCCACCGCCGTCGGCCGCGGGGGCTTCCGCCTTCTGCTGCCAGCCCTGCATCTCCGGGATGGCCTGGTCCATCTGCTTCGCCGCGTCCGGGCCGACCTTCTCCTGCACCGTGCCCTGCACCATCTTCAGGAGGGAGCCCGCGAGCCCCTGTGCCTGCGTGCCATCCACTCCAAGCTGCTGTGAGAGCTGTCCGATGAGGTCCATGCCGCGCTCCTTCGTGTCCGCGTGAGAGGCGGACGTTGTAGCGGGCCGGAAGGCAAAGCTCGCGGGAATCCGTGGGGGGCGGCCGCGCGAGCGTTGGTCCGCGGACGGGCCCCGGGCCCTGCGTCCGGACCGCTACAGTCGGGTGAAGGACCAGCTCACCGCGTGGCCGTTGGCGTAGGGCATGACGCCATGGAAGGGGCGGGGGTCCGCGTCGAACACGAGCGGCAGGAAGTGCCGGTCCCCGTCCCACAGCGACAGGGACAGGATGGACGACACCGGGACCCAGGACAGGGAGCCCTCGGGGTTCTTCTCCAGGGGCGTGCCCTCGAAGGCGTCGATGCGGAAGATGAAGCCCAGCCAGTCCTCGCCGTGCTTGCCGAAGCCGGGCCAGGACAGGGTGCCCCGGAGCACCATGCGCGTGCACTCGATGCCGGCCTCCTCACGGATCTCCCGGCGCATGCACGCGGCCACGTCCTCGTCCCGGTCCAGCTTGCCGCCCAGCCCGTTGTACTTGCCGTAGTGGGCGTCCTCCGGCCGTGCGTTCCGGTGGATGAGCAGGACCTGCTGCCCGTCCGGCGACAGCACGTAGCCCAGCGTGGCGACGATGGGGGTGTAGGGCATGCGCGCGTTCTCCTGAAGGAGGGGAAGGGACGCGCGGACATACCGCGACCGTGCCTGCCCGCAAGGTGGGAAAGCGGTCGTACGCACCGTCGGAGTGGGAAACACAATCGGTAACGCGAGGGACATTTTCGCGGCACATGGGGGGCGCACCTTCTCGTCCTGTCAGCCCGGAAGCCCCGGGCCTCGGCGACACGGGCCTTCGTGGGGGGCAAACCCCTCCCAGTCGGTCCCCCACGGTGTCCACGTGTCGCCAGGCCCCGGCTTCCGGGTGCGGTCATTCCGCGCACCCCGCGCGAAACCCTGGAGGAGCGTCACCATGAAGCCCCACCTGTTCATGTTGGGCCTGCTGCTGTCCGTTCCCGCCTTCGCCGAAGCCACCAGCTCCACCACGCAGGCCGCGCCCCGGCCGCCCCACGAGCGCAAGTCCCAGGTCCAGATGCTGCTCGAGCACCGTCAGGACCTGGCCCTCACCGACACCCAGGCCGCGAGCCTGGAGCGGATCCAGGCGGCACTGGACACGAAGAACGCGCCCCTGAAGCAGTCCCTCGAAGCCCTGAGGCCGCCCCGGCCGCCGGGTGACGGAACGCGCCCCCAGGGCCCGCCGCCGGGCAGCGGCACGGACGACGCCACGCGCCGTACGAACCGGGAGCAGGCCCAGGGCCTCTTCGGCCAACTGCGCACGAACGACACCCAGGCCTACCAGGAGGCCGAACAGCTCCTGAGTGACGCCCAGAAGACCCAGGCCCGGACGCTCATCCAGGCGGAGATGGCGGCCCACCGGCCAGGGCATGGAGGCCGGGGCGGTCCTCCCCCTGGGGAGTAGCCCTGGAAGCGCGGGGCCCGGCCCTCCGTCCGCCCGGGGGGCCGGAAACCCGCCGGTTGGAATGTCGTTTCCTGAAAGTCACGAACTCCCCGTCAGGATGTCGGAGGGTCCCCGTATGTTTCCGGGAACATGGGGGCGCAGATGCAGGCGATGTTGGTGTTCGTACCGGTGGTCCTGTTGGTGGGGGCCGTGTTGATGATTCCCCGCTCCCGTCGTCGCGTGCGGCGGTGGAAGGTGCGGGCCGGGTAGGGCGGATCCGGGGTCCGGATCCGACCCCCGAAAAGGGGGCGGAACGGAATGATCAGGGGGCCGAAAACGTATGCTTGACTGAGGCGTGCGGGCTCGGTACAAGCGGCCTCACTGAAGCAACGGCGGGCCGCCAAGGGCGGATAGCTCAGCGGTAGAGCGGCGCCCTTACAAGGCGATGGTCACAGGTTCAATCCCTGTTCCGCCCAAGAGATTTTGTGGGGAGTTAGTTCAGTTGGTTAGAACGCCGGCCTGTCACGCCGGAGGCCACGGGTTCAAGTCCCGTACTCCTCGCCACTGAAGGGCCCGGAACCGAAAGGTTCCGGGCCTTTCGTTTTTTCGCGCCCAGGCTCCTCCTCCGGCGCGTTGCCCGTCTCCAGCATGTCTCCAGAAGTTCGGGGGACCGCCGCATCCAGCAGGCCGATGGCGGCGCCCTTGGCCGCTGGAGACAAGTGCATGTGCCGCTGAGTGGTGGAGAGGTTTTCGTGCCCGGCCAGTTCCTGGATGGCCTTGGCGGGAGCCCCTCACATCGCCGGCCGCGAGCAGAGCGTGTGCCGGAGGACGTGGAACGCTCGTGTCACCGGCAGTCCGGCGCGCTGCTGCGCCTTCTCCATCCAGCGGTAGACCGCCACCCGGGTTGCGGTTGGCCGTCGTCCCGGTAGAGCACGCGCGGCCCCTTCAGATCCTTGGCCACCTGCGCCCGGGACTTGCCCTCCTCCAGCACTTGCTTCACCGCCCGGGCTTTGAACTCCGGCGTGTACTTCCTTCGTTCTCGTCTCGGCATCGTCGGGGACATCCTTCGGTCACCTCATCTCAGGTCTCCACAAAACCCGGGAAGGCTCAGTCCCGCTTGGCGGCTGGGGATGGAGCACTGCTGGGTTTGACGCTACACTCCCAGTGCGACCGTGAGCACCCGCGGTCTTTCTCGCGGAGGAACGCGCGCAATCATGGTTCCCTGGATTCAGGCGCTTGGGATGTCGAGCCCGCTCGGCACGCTGGTTCAAGGTTGCGCCGCGATTCGCGCGGGCCTTTCAAGCGCACGCCCCTCTCCCTACCTGTCACATGTGGGGGAAGGGGAGAGCCTCGCCCAGCCTGTCATGACCAGCGAGGCGTCCCTGGTCACCCTGGGCTTCTCGAACGTGGGCCGACTGGTGGCCCTGCTCGTGGAGGCCCTGGAGGATTTATCCAGACGCGTGAGCCTCTCCACGATGCCCGCCGATACCCTCCTCTTCGTGGCGATGCCAGACCCGGTGGAGCGTGGCATCCCCCTCTCGCCCGAGCTCGAAGCGGACCCGTTTCGGAGATGTGAGGCCCTCGGCCGCCGGGTGATGGAACGCGCATTGGACGGAGTGGGTGTGACGTGGCGGGGAGGCGCCTGGCACTTCTTCAGCGCGGGACATGCGGGCTTTGCCCAGGCCTTGAAAGCCGCCACGAACGCACTGGCCGAGCGGCGCTGCGGCAACTGCCTCGTCGTCGCGGTCGACAGTCTCTGTGGCCCCGACGTGCTGCCTGAATTCAGCGTGCAGCGCCGGCTCAAGACGTCGGACACTCCGACGGGCTTCATCCCTGGGGAGGGTGGGGTCGCGCTCTGGCTGACCGGGCGGAGCGCCTCGGTATCTCCATCCGGGCCGGAGCCTCGCATCACGCTTCGCGCGGTGATGCTGGGAGAGGATGACGCCCGGTTCCGGGGCGCGACGCTCCCGCCGGACGGACGCACCCTGGCGGCCTGCGTGACGTCCGCGCTCCGCATGGCCGGCGGTGATGGCAGTCGCCTCGTGCTGGTCGGAGACCACAATGGTGAGGAGTACCGTGCCCGCGAGTGGGGAATGATGCTGATGCATCTGCACTCCGAGCGCCTGGGCCAGGAGACGCAAGTCTCCTGGTTTCCGGCGGAGGGCTTCGGGGACACCGGGGCCGCTTCCGGAGCGCTCGGGCTCTGTGTGGCGGTGCGGAGCCTGCAACGCCGTTACAGCCCGTCACCGATGCCCGTCGTCCTCTCCATTTCTGACGAGGGTCCGCGCGCCGCCATGGTCGTCTCGGTGGCCACCTGAACCACCTGGAGGTTTCACATGGCGATCAGTGGCAAGAGCGCGAAAAAGCTGGAGCGGAAGTCCAAGGTCCGCAGTGCCTCTCCGCCCGATGACAGCAAGTTCCCTGAGCTGAAGGCAGGCTATCCCGACTCGTACATTCAGGAGAAGGCTGCCTCCAACTCCTTCCACATGGACGAGGGCCAGCCAGAGACCTCGATACTCACGAGCGGCAACTACTACGCGTATCGCGGCCCCAGGTTCATCTTCCAGGATGCGCCGCGGAAGAAGATCTACAACGACTTCAATCGCTCCATCTTCAGCAAGACGAGCGTCCTCTACTACTTCGGGGGACGCGTTCGCAAAGGTGGGGAGCCACCGCTCTACGTCACGGCCAGCCGGGAGAAGTGGTCGCAGGTGGCCATGTTCCCCGAGGCAGGAGGCAAGTTCCCGGGGGAGCTGGGCAATTTCTACTACCTGTCTCCCCAGGGACAGCGCCTTCCCTATCCATGGCAGGCGCACCATCTGCTGCCGCAGTCCGTGTTCTTCGACAAGAACACCCCGTTCAACTACGAGCAGATGATGGTGCTGAGGCGCTCGTTCTACGACATCAACAACGGGCACAACATCGTCATGCTGCCCGCGGACGCGAAGTACAGCCCCGTCCACACGCTCGTGGTCCACTTCTCGGACCACCCCGCCTATACGAGCCACGTCCAGACGCGCATGGACGAAGTCTCTGCGGAGCTCGACAAGGTCTTCAAGAAGGCGAAGAAGGAGAAGGAGCACCTTGCTCCCTTCGAGGCCATCCTGAAGGCGCTCCATGTCCTCGAGGATGAGTTCTGGTCGCTCATCATCATCATGAGCAACGCCGCCGCCGCCGCCGCCTTCAACGACATGGAAGAGGAGGCGACGCAGGCCTATGGCGATATGCTCAAGTTCTGGACCACCAACAAGCAGGGCGAACGGATCCGCCACCTCTTCGGTATCCTCAAGTGAAAGACGTCATCATGAGCTATTGGGTCATGACTCCCTCCGGAGTGAACGGAGGGGCGGTGCTCGAGAAGCTGCCGGCAGGCAGCCCTGGCAAGTCCGACTTCTTCGAAGCCGTTCCCCTGGGTGAGAGCTTCCCCCGGGGCGGCACCATGAGCTTTTCGAATAACTACCCCGACTTCATCCAGGTCTTCGACGTCGTCGCCAACACGCTGGGGCTGCCCATCGTCTCGAACCGGGTGTTGGACGTGCTCATCCGGCTGGGAGCGAAGCGGTTCGAGTCGCTGCCCGTCGTGCTCCAGGACCACAAGGGCCGGGTTGCATCCAAGGACCACTGCATCGTCAACATCCTGGACGTCCAGGACATCATCGACATGGAGCGCTCCGAGTACGACCTCAGCCCGTTCGACTCGAGCCAGATATTCCGTATCAAGCAACTGGCGGTGAAGCCGGACGGCGTGGCGCCGGAGGCGTTGCTGTTTCGCGCCCGGACCCGCATGCGGGAGGTGTTCCTCCACGCGTCGCTCCATGAGGCCCTGCTCCAGGCGGGAGTCACCGGGCTCAAGGCCTTTCCCGCCGAGGGCTGGAATGGCTTCGCGCTATGATGCGCATCGACTTGGTCTCGCTGGGGCAGCGCGCGGCGGAGACCGTTCCCTCGCTGCTCCGCCGCATCGACCTGAAGGGGGACCGCGAGCCGGAGCTGCGGAAGTTCGAGGAGCTGTGCCTGGGCCTGCACACCCTGGCCGCCGCGTCCCTCCTGGTCGAGGGTGAGCCACGGGCCTTCAGTGAAGAGCTCCACAACGCCGCCAGTCAGTGGCTGAGATTCCTCCAGCACCAACGTGCCCGGCAGTGGGCGCCACCGCCCGCGAGCCGGAACACGCCTTTCCTGGGTGCTGTCCTCGCCAATCACTGGGAACTGGCGCGGTGGCTCGCCGAGCTCTCGACGGACTGCTGGCGGCAAGGCGAGGAGTACGAGGACGATGCCTGCTGGGCCATCATCCTCCAGGAACTCGTGCTCACCGACGGGCGCGGCAACCCTAAAATCGAGACGTTGCTCGCGAGGCTGGAGGAACTGGAGGGGGAGTTGAACGGGCACCGCGTGGCCTGGACCCGTGCGTTGCTCGCGGCGGAGGTCGGCGCGCTCTCAGACGCCTTCTCCGCGTTGCTGCACCTTCACCAGGAGGACATTGAGGCGCGGGTCCTGGCCGTGACGGCCTCGGAGGTGAAGCTGGCGCCGTACCGATTCCTCTGGTTCGAGGGACTCGCCCTGCTCCGCTTGGCAGCGAGCGCGGGCGTCGCCCTGCCCGACGGGTACTACCCCTACTGCCCTCCCATGGCCCGGCTTCCGCGCCCATGAGGAACCAGGGTCCCCGAGACTCCGGGCCGGCCGGCAGGCACTGACGGCGGGCCGTGTTACGGAAAGCACGTGCAGAAGGTTGGCTACCTGATTTCCGAGTTCCCGGGCAGACACACCTTTTCTTCTGGCGCGAGCTGCAGGCCGACAGGCGGGCTCAGCGTGTGGGCTCGCCCTCGGATGTTCCTTTGAAGTCAGCGGCGGACAGGCCGTGCCGCTTGAGCAGGTCGTAGAAGTCGCTCCGGTTGCGCCCGGCCATTCGAGCCGCGGCACTGACACTGCCACTGCTGCGGCGCATGGACTCCGCGAGGTAGGCGCGCTCGAAGGCATCGCGTGCTTCGCGCAGCGAGGGCAAGGCCTCTGCCCCACCTGGAATTCCTGGCAGTTGAGCGCTCTCGGCTGGGGGGCGCTCCAGCGCCTGACCGAGGCGAGGCACATGTCGCGGTTGAAGCTCGTCCGCGCCGGCCAGGAGCACCGCGGCCTCCATCTCGTGGATGAGCTCTCGGACGTTGCCCGGCCAGCCATAGCGCTGCAGGAGTTCCACCGTCGCAGGCGCAAGGCGCGGCGGACGCAGGCCATAGCGGTTCGCCGTGCGCTCTAGAAAGAGCTGCGCGAGCAAGGGGATGTCCTCGAGCCGCTCGCGCAAGGGGGGCAGCTCGATGGGTACCACGTGCAGCCGGAAGTAGAGGTCCTGTCGAAAGCGCTTCGCGGCCACCTCTTCCGCGAGGTCTCGGTTGGTGGCGGCCACCACCCGCACGTCCACGGGCTCTTCCTCGTCCGCGCCCACGCGCGTGAGCCGCTGCTCCTGCAGCACGCGCAAGAGCTTCACCTGCACGGACGGGGACGCCTCGCCAATTTCATCCAGGAACAGCGTGCCGCCGTTGGCCGCGCCAAACAGGCCTTCGCGCTCGCGCACGGCCCCGGAGAACGCGCCCTTCACGTGTCCAAACAGCTCGCTCTCCAGCAGCTCTGGCGGAAGGGCGCCGCAGTTGACGGCGACAAAGCGCTCCTTGGTGCGGCGCGAGAGCACGTGGAGCATCCGCGCCGCCAGCTCCTTGCCGGTGCCACTCTCGCCGGTGAGCAGGACGGTGGCGTCCGTGGGGGCAATGCGGGCAATCACCTCGCGCACGCGCGAAATGGCCTCGCTGGTGCCCAGGAGCAGGGGCTCGCCGTCTTCACCCATGCGCCGCCGCAGCTCGGCCACCTCCCGGCGCAGACGCGAGCGCTCGAGCGCGTGCGTGAGCTTCTGCATGAGCTCGTGGTCGTGAAACGGCTTGGTGAGAAAGCCGTAGGCCCCCTCCTGCATCGCCTGCACCGCGGTTTCGATGGAGCCGTGTGCGGTGAGCATGATGACGGACAGCTCGGGAGCACGCTGTCGCGCGGCCCGGAGCACATCCATGCCATCCATGTCCTCCAGGCGCAGGTCGAGCACCATCGCGTCCACGCGCTCCTGCGCGAGCCTGCGCAGGGCGCCTTTGCCCTCGCTCTCCACGGTCACGTGGTAGCCGCGTGAAGTCATCCGCATGGACATGAGCTCCGCGAGCTGGAGGTCATCGTCCACCAGGAGCACATGGGGCTGCTGGATGGGGGGCTCATGTGTCAAGGCGGCCTCCAGGGGACGTAGGGTCTTCAAGGGGAATCCAGAAGATGAAGGTGGCTCCAGGCCCAGGCGTGTCCGCGAGCGACAGCTCACCCCCGTGCGCGGTGATCATCTCGCGCGCGATGGCAAGGCCCAGGCCCGTGCTGCGGCGCCCGCCCACCTCGAGGCTCGCGAAGGACCGGAAGATCCACTCGCGCGCGTGCGCGGGCACGCCTGGGCCCTGGTCCGCGACGGACAACTGGACCGCGGGCAGGGAACTGGCGGCGCCAGGGCGCTTGCGGCTCACCAGCTCACACGAGATGCGCACCGTCTTGCCCGCGCTGGAGACCGCGATGGCGTTGCTCACCAGGTTGGACAGGGCGCGCTCGACAAGAGGGTCATCCATGGGCGCACGCACGGGCTTCGCGGCTGCTTCGTACACCAACAGGACCTTGCGCTCATCCGCTTCAAAGGCGAGGTCCTGAAGGACGTTCTGGACAATCTGGTCCACCGAGGCCCCGGCATTGCGCTGCAGCGGCTGGCCGGACTGCACGCGCGACAAATCCAACACGGAGGTCACCATGCGGATCTCACGCTCGCACGCTGCCTGCGCGAGCTTCACCACGCGGGCCTGCTGCGGCGTCAGGGGGCCGATGCTGCCCTCGCCCAGGAGCGAGAGGGCCTCGCGCACCCGGGCCAGCGGCGTGCGAAGGTCGTGGGACACCGAGGCCACGAACGCGCTCTTGAGCTGGTCCAGCTCCGCCAGGCGCCCACGCATGCGGTCCAGATCCAGCGAGAGCGCGCGCAGCTCCTCGGGCCCGCGCAGTGGGGGCAGGGGGCTGAAGTCACCCTGGCCAATGCGGCGCGCATGCGTGGAGAGCAGCGCCACCGAGTTCGACACCGCGCGCGCCTGCGCGAAGGCGAGCGCTCCCGCGGCGAGGATGCCCAGGAGGCCGAAGAGTCCGCCTGAGCGCAGCGCCGACGAGCCGATGGCACGCGCGTGGTCCTCCTTCGCCTGGATGGCCAGGCGCATGTCCCGCGTGCGCTCGGACCACACCGTGGTGAGGACCTCATCCAACTGCAGCCGCCGCTCACGCAGGGGAAACGACAGCATCGACTCACAGGTGCCGGCCTGCTCCAATTGCAGGGCGTACTGCACATAGTCCTGGGCGCTCGCGCGGATGCCCGCATCGAGCTGCACCGTGCCGGTGCCGAGCGCGGTCTGGAGCACCTGGCGTGCGCTGGCGACGGCGCGGTGCACGGTGGGCGCGCTGCTGTCGCGCTGCTCGCAGGCCACCACTCCGCGCCGCACCGCCAGTTCGAGCGCCCACGCCGCGACGTACACGCGCTGCTCTCGCTCGAAGGATGCGAGCTCCTGCTGGCCCACGCTTGCCACCACCTCGTGGGTGCGCATGAGGCCCACGGCCATCTGTGAGAACGCCGCCACCAGCAGCGCGGTGACCACCGCGTAGGACAACAGGAGCCGGGAGCGCAGTCGAAGCACCAACATGGCGCGCAATCTAACGCGCTTCCGTGCGCGCGCCCCGTCACTTCGCATGGCCGTCTGTCGGCCCCGACAGTGTTGGTCTGAGCCGACAGGGGCCCTGCTGGGATGGACCGACAGCGGGGGCACGCTGCCCTCGGACACGGCGCTTGGCACGACACCTGAAAGACGCCGTCGTCCATGCGTTCGACGACCGTTTTCTCCAAGCGACCTTTCTGGACCCAGCGTGCGGGCGAGCTCATCCACGGCTGGCGCGAGATGGTGCACCCAAGCAGCCTGCCAGCCGATGCGGCCGCCGGCTTGAGCGTGGCGTGCGTGGCACTTCCTCTGAATGTCGCGCTCGCGACCGCGGCGGGACTGCCCGCGAGCGTGGGGCTCGTCTCCGGCGTGGTGGCTGGCATCGTGGGCGGGCTGCTCAGTGGCAGTCGCTTCCAGGTCACGGGCCCGGAGGCGGCGCTGCTGCCCCTGGCCGCGGCCATCGTGGCGGCGCATGGGGCCGCGGGCCTCGCCATCGCCACGGTGCTCGCGGGCGCCATGCAGGTGGCGTTGGGGCTCGTGCGCGCCGGGCGGTTCGCGCGGCTCATCCCCCGGCCGGTGGTGATGGGCTTCACGGTGGGCATCGGGCTCTTGTTGCTCAACACGCAACTGCCGCGGCTGTTCGCGGTGGAGGACACGCACGCGGATGCCGTGGCGCTCGTGATGCAGCGCACCTGGGGCGGGCACGTGGGCTGGCTCGGGGTTGCCGCCGGAGCCCTCACGGCGCTGGCCATGTTGACCCTGCCCCGGCTGCACAAGCGCATCCCCGCGGTGCTCGTGGGGCTGACGCTCGGCACCGGTCTCATGGTCTGGCTCGGGGCGGGCTACGACGCGGTGGGCGCCTTGCCGCGCTCGCTGCCCATGCCGACGCTGCCGTCCTTCGAGGGCGTGCACCTCGCGGAACTCTTGCCGGCGGCCTTTGGCCTCGCGCTGCTTGCGTCGCTCGGCTCGCTGCTCGCGACGAGCTCGCTCGATACGCTCACGGGTGCGCGCACCCACAGTGACCTGGACCAGGACCTGGTCGCGCAAGGATTGGCCAACATCGCGGCCGGACTGTGCGGCGGCTTCCCGGTGATGGGCGCCATCGTGCGCGCCAGCGCTTCGATTCAAGCGGGCGCGCGCACCCGCGCTGCCTCCGTCATGCATGCACTGTGGCTCTTCGTGGCCATGGCGCTTCTCGCGCCGCTGGTGGCGCGCATCCCAATTGCCGCACTCACCGCCATCCTGCTGGTCGTGGGGGTGCGGCTGCTCAACCTGGAGGGTCTTGTTGCCATGTGGAATCAGTCCAAGTCGACGTTGAGCGTGGTGCTCGTCACCGCGCTGGGCATTGCTGTGTTCAATGTGTTTGCCGGCATCGGGGCCGGGCTCGCGCTGGCGACCCTCCTCTACGTGCGGCGCCATGGCGCCCTGCGGCTGGAGGTGCAGCGGGTGACGGATGTGTCGCAGTTGCAGCGCAACCTGCATGTGCAATCCCTGGAAGCGCCCAACGCCCCCCAGGCGCTGGACCTCCTGGTCGCGCGCGTGGGCGGGCCCATCCTGTTCATCAACCACATCAAGCTCTACGATCTCCTCGACGGCCCGCCCTGGGCGAAGCTCGTGGTCATCGACCTGTCGCGTGTGTCGCTCGTGGACGCCGCCGGTGTGGCGACGCTCAAGTACCTGGCGGAGTTCCTCTCCGTGCGCAGTGCGCACCTGGCCCTGGTGAATGTGCCGCCCCAGTTGGAGGCCGCGCTGGAGCCGCTCGCGCAACACCTGCTCGAAGCGCGGGTGCACGGCTCGCTCGAGGAGGCACTCCTGGGGGCAGGCTTCGTGCAGCCTCCCGCGCCCATGGAGCCTGTCGCCCTCCCTGCGTCCATGGCGCCTGTCGCCCGCCCCGCGCCCGCCGCGCACTTGTAAAGCGCTGCGCACGGCCACTGGCTCGCGCTTGAGCGCAGAGGCGGGATTACACATCGGCCCTGGCCACGCTCCCATGAGGTGCGCGGCAGGGGCCTGGTGCTCTTGGCTGTGACGGCTTGCGCCCCGACACCCCGGGGCTCGCGGGGGCTCTCTGGAGGCTACGGGACCGGATAGACGCAGACGGCGAGCGCGCCGCAGCCGAACTCGACCGCGAGCTTGTTGCAGCCCGGCTTGAAGTCCGACCGGTACAGGGAGTGGGTCTGGGTCCGGCTGTAGGGCCCATTGACGCCCACGCCGCTGTAGCTGATGGACACGGTGAGGTCGCCGTTGCTCCCGGTGCCAGGAGGGATGAGCGTCGTGACGCTGCACGCGGTCTCCGCGCTCGCCTTCACCGGGATTCCCTCACCGCCAATCTTCACGCTGTTGATCTTCATCTCCCCGCTGTTGTCGAAGACCACGTAGGCGGTGGCCGAGTTGTCGATGAGCTCGCCGTCCTTCAGCGTGAAGTCGCAGGCCTCGGGTGTCCAGGTGCCCTGCCGGTACTGGCCCAGGAAGGTGTCGGTGCCGTTCTGGGGCTTGAAGCGCATGGTGGTGCCCTCGAACACGACCTCGTAGTCGGGCAGGTTGTGGTTCGCGTCCCAGCGGATCATCCGCGGGCTGATGAGCCGGCCCTTGTAGAGGCCCGCGGAGGGGGAGCCGGGCAGTTCGCACATGTACACCCGGTCCGACGACTGGCCCGCGATGCCGCCATACGCGATGTCGGTCTGATAGCCGTACTCGCTGCCGTAACGGTTCCAGATGCCGGTCACGACCATGTTGTCGCCGCCTGTGTCCGTGTCGTCATCGTCATCGTCGGCGACGCTGGTGTCACAGGCGCTCAGGGAGGTGGACAGGACGCAGCCGAGGATGAGACGCGCGAGGGAGAGATTCACCGGAGTTCCTTCCGTGGGGGGAGGGTTCGCAGCACACCCCATGCCGCTCAGAGCGACAAGGTCCTGGCGAACTCCCGCAGGTCCTGCGCCAACGCGTCCGGCACCTCCCATGCGGGGAAGTGGCCGCCGTGCGTGAAGGCCCCCAGTGGGTCACTTCGAGCGCATCGGCGGGAGTGAAGCCCTGTTGAGGGTGCAGGCTGGAGCGGAGGATCCGAGGGGGCCGCAGACGGGGGCCGACAACGCCGTCCACGCCGAGGAGGCGGCCCGAGCGGTCGCCAGCGCAATGAAGTCGCTGGCGGCCTTCGTGGGGGCGCGTGAGCTCCGCTTCCAGGACCCGGTCCCGAAGGCCTGGCGACGCGCACTCGTCACGGGGGCGTGAGGGTGGGGCGGCTTGTCGTCAGACGGAAGCCGTGCTCGGCGAGCACCGCGACATGAAGTCGCGGCGCGCGCCGCTTACCCCTTCAGTTCGCGCGTCAGCTTCGAGTCCCACGGGCACCAGTGGCTGCCAGGGAGGAACGCACCGCCGGCTTCGTCCAGGTGATCCTCGACGTACATCATGTTGGCGTCGCACACCTCGATGGCCATCGCGAAGAACCGGATGGTCGAAGGGTCGATGTGGAACGAGAACTTCGGATTGTAGGGTGCGGTCCTCTTGATGATGCGCCCGTGGACATGAACCTCGTTCTTCTCCTCTCCGGCGAGAATGCGGCGCGCATGGGAAATCGTCGACTCGTCAGTCAGCTCAATGACGAATTCGGCCCCAGGCGAGCTGGGCTGGGTGAAGACGAAGCGGGTGGCGGTTGCCATTGTGAGGCTCCTTTTGCGGTGGCCGCCGGGTGTAGATGATTGGGTTTTCTCTGGGAACTGGCTTTGGGGTGGATGGGTGTGTTCGGAACCTGCCAGTGCGATGCGTGGGGGCGCCCTTGCCGCGCCGTGAGCGACTCGACGCGGGGCTCGACCCTGCGTTGGCACACAGGTGGGCGTGTGCCGATGAGCACGTATCAGAGGACCGCCCGAGCAGTGAGCCCGGCCGGTGGAGAGGCCGCTTGAGCCCCCTTGGGGGACACGCCGGCCCTGGCCACGCTCCCATGAGGTGCGCGGCAGGGGCGTGGCGCTCTTGGCTGTGGCGGCTTGAGCCTCGACACCCCTCGGCCCCCCGTCTGATCGGCCGTGCCCCCGGCGGATGTCGGTCGGACTGCTGGCGGGCTGTGGCGGCGCGGAAGACGGAGCGCTCGGCCGGGATGGGGCCGAGCGCAGGGGGCAGATACTTCTCTGGGCAAGGGGCATCAAAGGGTATGAGGAATGCCCATGAGCAATGAGCACACGCCCGCCGAGCCCGAAGTCATGGAGCCTACGTTCTGGCGGAAGAACGGCTGGACGGCCAAGGTCATCAAGAACGAGGAAGACGACGGCTGGGCCGTGGAGATTCGCAAGCAGGGGATCTCCGAGCCCGTCCTCATCAGTCCGTGGGTGATGGGCCGCGATAAGAAGAATCCCAAGCCCTTCGATGCCACGGCCTTCGCGACCTTCGTGAAAACGGCCTCGGAGGTCCTGGACCGTTCCGAGCGACAGCGCGACCAGGCCATGACCAAGAAGCTCTCCATCGCCTGGGAGGGCCGCTGGTACGAGGTTCGGCTCGAGATCGTGGCTGACGAGTATGAGCCCCACGCGCTGCTCTCGGCCATCGACGACGCTGGCGCGACCGTCGCGAAGCATCGCGTGCCGGTGAACTTCAAGTTCACCCGAGACGTCGCCAACGAGTGGGTGCGCGGCGGCTTCCGCGAGCCCTGAGCGGGTTCTCCTACGTTCGCGCCGCGGTGGACGCGGCGCTGCACGTTCAAGTCGAGGGTGATGGGACGGGTGGCGCGCGTGTTCCGAGGCCCTCCAGATCCGCGAAAACGTCGAGGCAGGCGGCCTGATTGCGACCAACCTGGTGTCTCATCAATCCGGTGCGGTCCACAGGGCCGTGACCTCTCCGCGCTCATCGCCCGCGGGAGCGGACCCGAGCCCCGTGTCATCGATGCCACCACCACAGCCAGTCATCAGCCCTGCGCGCTTCCGGATGCCGGTGCACGATTAGCGGTTGAAGAATGACGCCTGCTGGAAGCGCATCCCGGCCAGGATCTGCTGTACCCGCTCGTCGGACAGCGTCCCGATGTATTCACCCAGCCGGGTCTTCTCGACCGACGACACCTGCGACACGACCAGGACGCTCTGCCGGGGCAGGTTGCCTTCGCCCACCTCGAGCAGCACGTTGCCGGGTTCGTTCGCCCGCTTCAGGTTCGAGGTCAATGCACAGACAATCACGGTGTGGATGCGGGAGCGGTTGAAGACATCCTCCTGGATCACCACGTGCGGGTGGGGGATGGCCGGGATCGACCCCTGGGATTCGTCCGACTCCATCCAGAAGAGGTCCCCTTGATGGATGTCGCCCGGGCCCCGGTCCGTGCGTGTGTCTGTCTTCATCCCCATGCGAGCACCTGGCGGAAAGCGACCCCTGCGCAAGGACTCCTACCCCAGGGCGGATGACGGGCAAAGCCCCTGCTGAAATGACGAGGGGCTCCGGGCCGCCGCGGCTCAGGGCTCCCAGCGCACGCGGTAGGAACAGGCGTGGCCGTCGAAGTCGAAGGGTTCGACCCGCAGGTTCCGGGCCCCGGCCTTCGTCAGGCCCGCCTCGATGATGCCCTGCAGGTAGCCCGGGTTCCCGTTGCACTCACTCACCCGGATGACGTGGTGCGCGGGGCCCTGGGTGTCGAGCTCGGTCTGCTGGTAGTTGTTCACGGTGGCGAAGCTCTCCCGGATCCGCACGACGACCCGCTCCGGACCGAAGATGGGCCACATCGACACGAGCGCCTTGCCCAGCATCGTCTGCTCCATGCCCTGGATGATGCCGACGCCGAGCTGCCGGTAGCCCTCGGACAACTCCTCGTTCGGATGCAGATGCTCCGCGGTGATCCGCAGGGCCTCGGCGAAGACAGTCCGGGGCGTGTTCCGGGGAATCTGGGCGTCGAGGTCCAGCCCTGCGTCTCGCAGCTTGTTCTTGAGGTCTGGCGTGAGACGTCTGCCAATGGAACGGAAGAGTCCTTCAATCGTATGTCGATAGACGATCTCATCACTCATGTGACATCCCCCCCGGCCACGGCGTCCCATCCCGCCGTGTGCACACAAGCGTAGCGCATCCGTTCCGAGGACACGCAAGGCCGCGCCTCGCGAACCGTTCACTCCTTCGTGAATACCCGCGATACCTTGGAAGTCTTGAGCCATCCCGTCCTGCTGCGATGCACGGAAGGGCGCTCACTGCATCGCGCGCTTCGCACCGCATCCCGTGTTTCGCGTCTCCCGCCCGATGAATCCAGTGACGCGGTCTCTTTCCTGGGGCTCTCCCTCTACATCGCGGTGCGTCCAGACGATGGGCGGAAGCGGGCACACCCATTGCTGTGTTCGTTTCCCAGGAGGCGTTCATGCACCCGCTTCGCGTCAGCGTCGTCGCAGGGGTCGTCGCACTCGTGTCCACCGGCTGCACCACCACGCTGTACAAGTCGAACCAGGTCAGTGCCCCGCTGCTGCGTGAGCAGGGTGAGTTCAAGGGCAGCATCAGCCCCAGCAACGTGCAACTGGCGTGGTCGCCACGCGAGGGCGTGGGGCTGCTGGCCAATGGCTATTACGAGTCCTACGAAGAGGGGCGGCGGGACGCGAACGGGCTGCTCGCGGAGGTCGGCGGAGGCGTCTACGGGCGCTTCCTGGAGAACGCGGTGTGGGAAGCCTACGGCGGCGTGGGCTACGGGCGCTCCACGGCCAGTGATCAACTCGATGCAGGGGGCGGCGCCTTCCGGGACGTCGGCTTCACGGCGCGGGGCGTGCGGGCGTTCGTGCAGCCGAACCTGGGCTACGTCACGCCCTACTTCGAGGTGGGGGGAAGCCTTCGCATGTCCGCCGTGAAGTACCTCTCACTGGACGTGGCGGGCTACACGGAATCAGAGCGGGCGCGGGAGTTCCTCGGGGAGGATCAGGTGACGGACCCCGTGTGGCTCTTCGCGGAGCCCGCGCTGACGGCGAAGGTGGGCTACAAATGGGTGAAGGCCTTCGTGCAACACACGTGGACGCTCAAGCTGGGCGGCGACGCGCTTCCCCATGAGGAAGACACCACCGTGGTCGGGCTCAGCGTGGACGTGGCGAGCTGGTACCACGACTTCCGGTGGAGCCCCCGGGCGTCTTCCGCCAGCGATTGAGGAGTGGGCGCCGGGCGTGTCTCATCCCCCCAGCGGTCGAGGATGGGCCCAGAGCACATCCCAGGTCCAGGCAGGGGGCGTGTGACCGGGTATGACGAATTGAACAACGACCTGGGTGGCCGCGACCTGGGCCCCCTGTCGTCGCGCTTCCGCGAACAACTGCGCAAGCAGCGAATCACCATCCACGTAGCTCGCGAACAGCATGCCTGACTCCCCCACGGGGACGGCCGGCGCGAGGTCCGGGGTGTGTGAATCGAGCCCCCAGGCTACGAGGACGTCCTCGTAGAGTTCGTCCAGGTCGTACAGCGGGGCGTGGAGGCCCCGTGCCCCACAGGGACAATCCCAGCCAAAGCCTCCGGCCAGCATGCCCTGGTGGAGCAGCTTGCCGCGCGACGGTGTTCCGCAGAAGCCACACTTCACCGGGGTCAGGTCGCCCACCAGCTTCTGCTGGGCGTCGAATTCGATGCGGATCTCGTCGGTGGGTCCAGGTGCCATGAGAGGCAATCACATCACCCGCACCCCCCGCCTGTCTCTCCCCGCATCAGTCCTCGTCCCGGACCTGCCTCGCGGCCAGCCCCACCGCCTCCAGGAGCGCGTGGAGGGTCTGTTCGTCGGTGGCGGGGGCCATGACGGTCGCGCGCAGCCAGCGCGTCCCCCCGACCATGGAGGACGCCAGGTGGAAGCGGCCGTCGGCGATGAGCCGGTCCCGGAGCGCGACCTGCTTCGGGTCGCCCTGCGCATCGCGGTGGCGGAAGCAGACCACGTTGCTCTGCGGTTCGAAGGGCGTCTCGAAGTCGGGTCGCGACCGCACCAGCTCCCACAGCCGGTGCGCGGTGGCGTACCGGCCCGCGACATACCGGCCCAGCCCCGCTTCGCCCCTCCAGGCCAGGTTGAGGAAGAGCTTGAGCCCAAGCTGGGCCTTGGCACCTTCGACGGTCCGCATCATCAGGTCGGGGCCGCCGCGGTCGTCGTCGAAGAACAGGTAGTCCGCCTCCTGGCGGAACGCCCGGTCCAGGTCGGTCTTGTCCTTCAGCAGCACGGCCGCCGCCAGCGTGGAGGTCCGCAGCATCTTGTGCGCATCCCAGATGACCGAGTCCGCCAGCTCGATTCCGGTCAACAGCCGCTTGAGCGTCGGGGCCAGCAGGGCCGAACCCCCGTGCGCGGCGTCGACGTGGAACCAGAGACCGCGCGGGTTGCAGATCCTCCCGATGCTGACGAGGTCATCGTAGAGGCCGGTGGCGGGCGCGCACGCATTCGCCACGACCGCCATCACCGTGTGTCCCTGGCGCTCCTGGGCCACGACGACCTCGGGGATGGCGCTGGGGATGACCCGCCCGATGGGATCACACGGCAATGCCACCACCGCGTCACTGCCGAGCCCGAGGATGGCAGCGGCCCGCGTGATGGAGAGATGACACGACGCCGGTGCGAGGAGGACCGTCCGCCGTGGCACCCCCGTGTTCCAGGCTTCGGGGAAGGCACGGGCCCGGGCCGCGAGCAGCGCCGTGACGTTGGCCAGCGAGCCCCCGTTGACGAGCACCCCTCCGGCGGTCCGCCCGGCCCAGCCGACCTTGTCCAACATCCAGTCGATGACCGCCATCTCGACGGTGGCCGCCGCGGCGCCCATCTCATACAGGGACATGGCGTTGTTCGTGACGCCGTGGATGAGGTCACCCAGCGCGGCCGGAAGGTCGGGGCTCGCGCACTGGTGGGCGAGGTATCCCGGGTGGTGCAGTCGGGTTCCTTCGCTCAGATAGGTCTCCAGGAAGTCATCGAGCGCCCCTGCATCCATGCCGCCCTCCCGGATCCACGACTGCAATGACAGGCTTTGCGCCAGCTCCGCCGGTGGCCGCCGCGAGGTCACCCGCGAGCCTCCGAGCTGGCTGTCCTCCACGTAGGCCCGGAGCCGGCGCACCGTCACGTCGACGGCCGCGTCCCATTCCGACAGCTCCCAGACGCCCTCTGTCGAGGCGGGGCCTGTCGGGAGCGGGTCCTCGGGTCGGTGTGCCATGACGCTGTGTCCTTTCTGGAAGGCCGTGCGGAAGCCGCCGTCTTCCGGGGGCGTGTCAGCCCTGGTGACCGGTCAGCAATCCCGGATGGACTCCGAGCCCCAGGGACGCGTCCAGGACCGCGCCATGCAGGACCCGGGCTTCTGGCTGACAGAGCCACCGCACCGGATGTCCACCGGACCCGGTAGTTTGCTGACCAGCTCCTGCACCTGCGCCCAGTTCCCCTGATCCAGCGGGAGGGCCAGATGCCCCCGGTCACCGTCTCCACCCACCTCCTGAAGCAAGGCCAAGGCCCGCTCCTCCCCCCGGTGATACGTCAGCCACACCCGGTCACCCTGGGCCGCCATCGCCCGGACGATCTGCGCACCAATCCCACTTGAACCTCCGGTGACCAGCACCGTGCGGCCCGTCCATCCCGCCTCGTCCGGGAAACTCACGGGGAACCGCTGGATGCAATGGGATTGATGAACGGGCTCACGCGGGCATGATTCATGACAAATCCTTGCCAGTCCGGAATCCAACCCGACTCCGCTGAAGTGATACAGCCATCCTGGATGAAGGGTCGGACCTGGACGCCGAACAGCGCGCCTGTTTCATCTGCTTTTGATATCGCCAATCTACAGCCTCAATCCTTGCCAATCCATCCGGTGCATGACTGTCGCAGGGACGAGGATCTTGTCCGTTGGGGAACGGTTGACTGCGTTTCAAGGGCGTGTCGGAGTGCGCACACGTCACTGGCTTCGCGTCGCGGAACTTCTAGCGAGCGGCGTTCTTGCCCAGCGACTGGATGATGCGGCCATCGTAGAATTCCGCGATGGGCTTCGAAACGTACTATCAGGCCATTCCCGCGTCCTCGGAGTTGCTGGACGTGGCCCGGCAGGACCTTGAAGCGGGCGAATACTTCTGGAGCGTCCTCTTCATGTTCAGGGCCCCACGTATCGAACACCTCTTGTCCGGGGGCCCCCCCATCCCGGGGCAGGTCAAGCTCTGGCACCTCGTGGTCGAGCATCTGCGAACACGCCCCGACCTCGGGGGGCTCAACACGACCCTGGATCGACACTGGGATCGGCTCCACTTCGTCCTGTCGGCCGAGCGCAGGGACGAATCTGGGACTGACGAGGACCCCCTGATCAAGCTCGCGATCCGGGGCGAGGATGAAATCGCCGAGCACGTGCGGGGAGGGCAGGGCGTTCCCCTCCGGTACACGCGACCGGAGACGGTGGGCCGCATCGCCCACATGCTGGACGGAGTCCGGTTTGAAAGCCTCCGGCGCCACTTCACCGCTGTCGCCATGGACGAAGGCTCTGTCTACAAGCATCCTCATCCGGCGCAGCTCGATGATGACTGGCACGCCCTCCAGGAGTACTTCGAGAGGTTTCGCGTCTTCTATGGCTCGGCTGCGAAGCACGCGGATGGCGTCCTGGTCCACCGCGATTGAACCTGCCCGCTCTCGGGTGGAGGATGCCGTCCCCTCTCGTCCCGATGGAGCCACGACATGTTGAAGGTGCTCGCCTTTCTCACGAAGAAGCAGGGACTCGAGACGCAGGCTTTCATCGAGTACTACGAGAAGAACCACGTGCGGCTGGTCTGCGGCCTGGCGCCCCCGCCCATCGTCTACAAGCGCAACTTCCTGGTGCGGGGCGATGCGCTCAACATGGAGGACAGCTCGATCGACTTCGACGTCGTCACCGAGCTGGTGTTCCCCGACCGGGAGGCCTTCCATGCCTGGGGGGCCCTGCTCTTTGCTCCCTCCAATGGTGACGCGATCGCCAGGGACGAAGAGAAGTTCCTCGAACGCTCACGGACCCGTGCCTACGTCGTCGAGGAGCACGTGACGACCTCCGGGTGACCGGTGGCCCCCTCCGCCCCATGAACAGGCATCATCAGGCGGTTTGTTTCGCTGCCGCGCCGGGGTCCAGGACACTGGAGTTCGAAGTGCCCGGCCCTCTCGCGGAGAGGGCGATGCAGAGCTGCGCGGCCCAGTACAGCGACATGATGGCGTAGCCCGCGCCGGGCAGGGGACGCACGAACAGCTTGATGGACAGCAGGCCGTCACTGGCCGCGAACAGCAGCGCGCCCGCGAACGCCAGCCACTGCTCGCGCCGCGCCAGCCCCGGAGCCCCCATCAAGGCCCAGGCCCGCCAGCCCATGGTGCAGATGACGGCGACATAGGCCATCACGGGCAGCGCCATGCCTCCCAGCCCGGGCCCCAGGGCCACGCTGGCGCCCACGGCCAGGACCCCGAAGGGAAGCGCCCTGGCCAGATGCAGCCTTCGCGTCACGGTGAGGTACGCGGCCGCATAGCTGACATGCGCCAGCAGGAACGCGCCCAGTCCCGGCAGGAACAACTCCGGCCCCACGTCCAACAGCACGTCTCCGAGCAGCGAGAGCGCCAGCCCGGCGAAGATCCACCGCGAGTAGCGCTCCCGGGGCTGCCACAGCCACAGGAGCAGGCAGATCATCGGCAGGGCCTTGGTGACCACGCGGATGTCCCGGCGCTCCAGGTCCAGCACCAGCAGGAAGCCCACCGCACCCGCGAGGCCCACGCCCGCGAGGATCCTCGTTCCACCTGTCAGCTCCCGGCCCATGGCGGGCACCTTACCCCGCCGGTGTGCTCCAACCCCAGACAGATGCGTTCCCATCTCCCAGGATTTTCCCGCGAGAGAGGGCCGCCTCCGGTGAGCAGTTCAATGACAGCATTATTTATTCGCCAGAGCCCGGTGCGTCATGCGGGCTTCATCCTGAAGAATAGGCCCCTCCGTGGCCCTGTTCAGAGGGAGGAAATGGGTTCGCCCTGCCTCGTCTGTCTCAAACGTTCGGGATCCGACCCTGGAAAAAAGCTCGACCCCGGGCCTTGTGGCCTTCGGGGCGGGCTGGCACCATTTGAAGCGAAATGCTGGATATGCCGGGATGGCGGATGTCGGTATGGATGCCATTCGAATGGAGCTCAGCGTGCAACGAACGGATGTGATCCGGCTCACCGACGGCCGCCTTCAGCATCACGAGCACTTCGGAGATTCGTCGCGGGTCGTGTTGCGCGTCAGCGAGCGCTACCGGTTCGCCCTGGAGGTGCTGGCGCGGCGGGACGCGCGTCTTCGTGACGTCGCGGGCCGTGTCGAGGCGTTGGACGCCGCGACGGCGGAGACCGTGTTCGGCGACCTGCTCGTGCGCGCGGCACTGGAGGCCGCGATCAGCCGACTGGAGACCTCAGGCGCGGACGGTGCCGCGGGTGAGGAGCTGCCCGGGTTGCTGGGTGAGGCCCTGGCCTGCGTCGCGCGAACGCCGGGCCGGTGCCTCTCCCGATCGGCGATGGGACGCGACCTGTCCGTGGGCCCCGGGGGCAAGGTCTGGGTCTGGGACCTTCCGGAGGAGTCGACGCCCCTTCGCGACAGGCTGCGCGAGAGCATCCGCACGGGCTTCATGCCGGGCGCCGAAAGCAGCGTCGAAATCATCCGTCCCACCCCGGCCATGGTCGCGGGACTGGAGCGCGCTTGCGCGCTGATCCAGCGGCTGGTGCCGGAGATGACGGCCAGCGTCTTCCGGCACCTCCACTCCATCGCCATCGCGAACATCCGTGGCCCCCGGGGCCGGATGTTGACGGGCTCCGGAGGGGACGGCACCCCGTGCATGATCTTCATCGACCCGCTCGAGCTGGAGAACCCCTGGGATACGGCGGGCCACATCCTGCATGAGGCGGTGCACCTCAAGCTCTCCGACCTGATCCGCACGGGCGCCATCGTGACGGATGACGGCCCCGTCGAGCTGGCCTGGGGCCGGAAGACCTCGCTGTCGAACAGCATCTTCGCCTACCACGCGTACGTGCACATGCAGGTGTTTCGCGCCGCCGTGGAGCACCTCGGGCCCGACTGTCATGCCGAGTTCGGCGCGCCCCGGGACTACGACGCGCCGGCCCACGCGATGTCGGTGGTGAACAACGACACCCGCAAGCCCTTCTCCCGCGCGGAGGAGCGGCTGGACTTCCTGCACACCCAACTGGAGGGCCCCCTGGCGTCCCGGGTGACGCCGTATGGACGCGAGATGAACGCCTGGCTCTGGGAAGCGATTCGTCCCCTGGAGGCCCTGGGGGCGGTGCCGTCTGGCGGACCGCCTGGACGGGCCGTGAAGCCTCCGGTGCTCACGCTCGGGCGGGCCCCGTCTCCGGCGCGCTATCGCCAGGGCCGGGACCTCTCCCTGCGCCGCTCGCCGTCCTCCGAGGTGCTGTTCGCCCTGGACCCGGGCTCACGGAAGATCGTCACGCTGAACCTCGCGGCCTGGCTGGCCTTCGAGCTGTGCGACGGCAAGACCGAAGAAGAGATGCTGTCTTCCTATACCGCCTCGCTGGGACTCGGTGCCGAGCGCGCCTGGGCCCAGCTCGCGCCGACCCTCGAGGGACTCGTGTCGAGTGGAATGATTGAACCGGTCTCCGAAGGGCGGGTGTCGTGATGGGTGCTTCGGACGTCATCCACGCGGCGGACCGGGCCCTCATCGCGCAGCCCTCCTTCGGAGACTCGCCGAGGATCCTCGCGAAGGTCCTGACCCGCTATCGCTTTGGCCTGGAGTTGTTCGCCGAACGGCTGCCCTCCCTGGCGCGCGCGGTGACCACCGTGGAGGCGCTCGACGATATCGACGCACGCCGGATCTTCTTCGACCCGCTGGTCCGGCTGACGCTCGAACAGGCCTTCTCCGACCTGGAGGCCGGCCGGCTGACATCGCCCCATCCGCTGGAGGAGATGCTGCCCGGAGCGCTGGAGGCGCTTCCCCTGGGGCTGTGCGAGTCGCGCATGCCGTCGCGCTTCCGCGTGGGCACGGAGGCCCCGAAGTGGCTGTGGGACGTGGCCCAACGCGGTGATGCCTACTCCAAGGCGCTGCACTCGGCGTTCGACGGCATCTTCCTGACGAACCCCAAGAGCGGCGGGAAGCTGCTGAGCCCGGATGCGTCCGCCCAGGGGAAGATCAACGACTCCATCGCGCTGCTCTCCCAGTTGCTGCCGCATTCAGGGGCGAGCGCGCTGACGCACATCGAGGCCATCGCGCTGCTCAGCGCCCGGCTCGAAGGTGGCACCGTCCTGTCCGCCGCCGGTGGGGACCTGACGCCCTCCACCATCTTCCTGTCGCTGACGGACCTGGGGAATCCCTGGGATGTCGCCGGGTGTCTGCTGCACGAGGGGCTTCACATGAAGCTCTTCGACGCCACCCGTTCGGTGTCCATCGCGGCGAAGCCGGAGGAGACCATCCAGGTGCCCTGGCGCGACGTCCGCTGGTCCATCGTCCGCACGGTGTTCGCCTACCATGTGTATGTCCACCTCGCGCTCTTCAAGGCCGCCGCGCTTTCGGCGGACCGGTCGCTGATTGAACGCTTCGGGGACCCGTCCGCCTACGCCACGCGCCCGCATGCGATGTCGGTGGTGAACAACGACGGTGGCTCTCGCTTCGGGCGCTCGGTGGACCGGGCGCGCTATCTGGGTGAACAGCTCCAGACGGAGTGGTCGCACCTGCTCACGCCGCAGGGGCGGGACTTCGTCCGGTGGCTGAGTGAGTCCCTGGCACCCGTCGACCGCGAGGTGTTCGGCAAGGCCTCCGCAGGGCGCGCGGGCGCCCCCGACAAGGCGGCCTACCAGAAGGTTCGCGGTCTGCGGGCCCGCCCCTCCACCCGGGGTGAGTGCCTGATGGTTTTCTCGCCGGACGCGCCAAGGCTGCATTGGCTCGATCTGAATGCGTGGTTGATCTTCGAACTCAGCGATGGCCGCACGTTCGCTGAGATGGAGCGGGCGTACCTGGAGGCGATCGGGGGGCGTGTTGCTCCCGATGAAGCACGCCGCCAGTTGCGCACGGGGCTGGAGACGCTTGTACGCAGTACCCTCGTAGAGCCAACCCGGCAGCAAGGAGACATCTCATGAACAACGGATCGCAGTGGCTTGAGACCGTGAAGGACCTCCTGGCCAAGAAGGAGCAACTGCAGGAGCCGACCGTGACGTGCGGGTCGAGTGCGGAGCGCCAGTGGTGGCCGCCGTACATCGTCTCCGACACGGCGAAGAAGGAAGACTGATTCAGCACCGGTCGGTCCGATGATCCGCCCGCCGTGTCCGCGCCCCCCTGGCGGGCGCGGCGGGCCCCGGACCGGATGTCGTTGCAGTGTGGACCTCCCAGACCCGCCGAGAGGGCATCCAGCGAATGAGCACCTATGACGTCGTGGTGGCGGGAAATGGCGCGCTGGGTCTTGCGACCGCGCGTGCCCTGTCGCTCCAGGATCCGAACCTGCGCATCGCCGTGGTGGGCCCTGCGGGCAGGCCCGGTGGAGCCTCCGGCGCGGCCGGGGCGATGCTGGGCTGCTACGGCGAGGTGACGGCCCCGCTGCTGCGCACCGCGCCGGGCCGTGCGCGCCATGCCCAGGGCGTGCTCGCCTCTCGCCTCTGGCCCGAGTGGCTGGAGGGCTTGAACAGCGAGCTGCCCGTGGAGGACCACGTGCGGCTCGATGCCGGCACCATCGTGTTCAGCAACGCGAAGTCCGGCACCATCGAGGATGAGAACTACGCCGCCATCCAGCAGGCGGCGACGGCGGAGGGGGAGCCCTTCGAGGAGCTGGATCCAAACCATGTTCCCGGCCTGTACCCCGCGGAGGACTGCCGGCCGAAGCGGGCCCTGTTCCTGCCGCGCGAAGGGTCGGTGGACGCAAGCCGCCTGCTGCGGGGACTCACGCGGGTGCTTGAGCAGTCCGCGAAGGTTTCGCTCATCGACGGGGCGGTCAAGGCGCTCGACGTGAACGCGGGGCGAGTCACCGGCGTCCGGCTGGAGGATGGTCGGACGCTCGCGGCCGCCCAGGTCGTGCTCGCCATGGGCGTCGGGACGCAGGCCGTCCTCGACGAGCTTCCGGACCTGGCCCGCCGCATCCCGCGCATCTTCAGCGGAGGCGGGACGTCGCTGCTGCTCCAGGTGCCCAGGACCCAGCTCAAGCACGTGGTGCGGACGCCGAACCGCGCGTTCGCCTGCGGCCTCCACGGCATGCCCCGCGCGGGCAACCAGCTCTACTTCGGCGCGACGAACATCCTGATGGCGCGGCCCATGCTGCGCACCACGCCGGCCGACATGTTCTTCCTGCTCGAATGCGTCCTGGAGCAGATCGACCAGGACCTCTGCGCGGCGCAGCTCGTCGGCTGGCAGGCCGGCAACAGGCCCGTCACGGTGGACACGTGTCCCCTCATTGGCCCCACGTCCGTGGAAGGCCTGTGGTTGCTCACCGGCACGTACCGGGATGGCCTGTTCCAGTCGCCCCTGCTCGGCCAGCACCTGGCGCGGCGGATGCGAGGCGAGCCCGGGCTCGTCAACGAGGACTTCCTTCCGGAGCGCAAACCCATCTCACTCTACACGCTGCCGGAGGCGCGGGCGGAGGCGCTCAAACACTATCTGGCCATGGGCTGGGAGCATGGCATCCGCCTGCCCAAGGTCGGCTGGCACCGCTCCTTCCCCCGGTTCTACCAGCAGATGCTGGACTCGCTGTACGACGAGCTGGGGGAGGAGGAGTTCGTCCTGCCACCGGAGCTGCTGGCGATCGTCGACGGCAACCGCGCGGCGATGGTGCCGTTCTTCCGCAACTACTACGCGGAGGTCCGCAAGGCCTGGGCGTGACCCGCCTGCCTGCCTGCCCGTCTCCGGGCGCCATGACAGAACCATGACAATCACGTGGCGGCCCCATGGCCACCCGGAGACACCCCACCCGCTAGGTTGAGCACCGTCGCTGACCCCAGCCCCGGTGCCTCCACCATGCGTGTGCTGACCTCCGATCTCCTCGTGGCCGCAGTCACGGAACTCTCGAAGGGCTCAAGGCTTGTCCGGGCCAGGGACGTAGTCGCCTGGTGTGAGTACAACGGCGTGGACGCCCAGGGCGACGGGTTCAAGAACCAGGCGCTCTGGGAGGCGGACCACGACGAGGCCCGGGGCCGGCACCGGCTCCTGAAGTTCCGGAGCGGGGAGAGCCGTCAGTCCCGGATGGGATGGGCGCTCGTCGCTCACGGGGACCGGGCGCGTGAAGCCGCGGCGCACCTGGGGTGGGGCGAGCAGTGCTGGAACGGAGAGGCCTGGGACTGGCTCCGCGGAGGCCCGCCCGTTCCTACGCGACGCTACGGGGCGGCGGCCCATGAAGAGCAGGGCGGGTGCCCCACGACGGAGGGCACCTCGCCGGGTTGAGCCGCCTTCCCCGGGCGGTGGGCACTACACGATGGGCCGGAAGATCTTCAGCCCGGAGCGGCCACCGGCCCCGAGGGTGTTGCGCTCGATGAAGTCGCTCACGGAGGAGCGGCCGTCGCCGGTGGTGATGGCCGTGTGGCCGTAGATGCTGCCCAGGCGCGACGACGTCTTCTCCCAGGTGAGGACGAGGCCCGGGGTCTTCAGCGCCTCCGCGAGCGACATGTTGACCTGCTTGAACTTGTCGCGCGGCAGGTTGTTGTCAATCTGGTTGCCATTGCCCCAGACCTTGACGCCAAAGGCGTTCTGGATGGCCCGGCTCACGCCCGTGGCGCACAGGCCCTGGCTGTTGTAGCCGCCCATGCCCATCGCGGCCGCACGGCCCGCCGCCGCCAGCTTGCGCATCGCGGGCGTCGCGCCGCCCGAGTTTCCGGCGCCAGCGCTCGAATCCACCTTGCCGCCGCCGTTCGAACCGCTGGGCCGCCCCGCGCCGCTGGGGCGCTTCGTGCCGCCCTTGGCCGGCTGGAAGCTGTCGCTCCCGCTGTGGCCGGGAACGCGCAGGGACGCGCCCGCGTAGATGAGGTTCGGGTTGGCGATCTTGTTGGTGCGCGCCAGCGCGGAAACGCTGGTCTTGAAGCGAGCGGCGAGGGCCGAGAGGGTGTCGCCTTGACGAATGCGGTAGTTGGACATGCGGATCTCCTGGACCGATTGTCGAAACGACCTTTACGGAGTTGCGCGAGTTTCCCATGTTCTAGGAATCCGCTTGTCTTCCGTTGAGAGCGTTCTGGAGTGGATCCGCTGTGGCTGAAGAATGTCAGTCGCGGCGATAGCCGAAGTTCTTGCGCATCAGTGCGAGGTACTCGGCCTCGGAGGTTTCGCGGCGGGCCTTCACCAGCGCCTGGATTTGCGGCGTGGCGACGTAGCGGAGCTGATCCGTGCCGTCGGTCGCGGCGCCGAAGATGACCTCGGCCACATCGTCGGAGGTCGCGCCAGCGCGGGTGTTGCGCAGGCCCGCGAAGAGTTCCTCGGAGCGCGCGATGAACGGTGCGTAGTCCTCGATGCGCCCGGTCCGCGCCGCCTCGTTGCCGGTGCGCGAGACGAACTGGCTGTCGAGCACGCCGCCCGGTTCAATCAGCTTGACGGTGATGCCCAGCCCGACGAGCTCATAGCTCAGCGCTTCGGAGAAGCCCTCGACCGCGAACTTCGACGCGCAGTACAGCGAGCTCATGGGCAGGCCGAACACGCCCGCGCCCGACGTGATGTTGAGGATGACCCCCGACTTCTGGCGACGCATCTGGGGGAGCACGGCGCGCGTGACGTCCATCAGGCCGAAGAGGTTGACGTCGAACTGCTCCGCCACCTTCTCTCGCGGCGTGGCTTCGAACACGCCATACAGGCCGAAGCCCGCGTTGTTGATGAGCGCGTCGATGGCGCCGAACCGGGCGAGGCCCGCCTCGACGGCGGAGGTGATGCTCGCGCCCTCCTGGACATCGAGCCGGGTGACGAGCACGTTGTCGAGCGCCTGGAACTCTCGCTCCGCTTCGGGCGTGCGCAGGGTGGCGATGACGTTCCAGCCCGCGCGCGCGAAGCGGCGGACGGTGGCCCGGCCGAAGCCGGTGGAGCTGCCAGTGACAAGGACGGTCTGGGGCATGGTCTGTCTCTAGCAGCCGTGCTGTGGTGCGAGAACTGCACGAAGAGACATGCACTGATGCAAGGAATCGCACAATGAGTCAGCTCTCGGAGCTTCGCGCCTTCGTCTGCGTCGCGCGGCACCGCAACTTCCGGGCGGCGGCGGCCGAGCTGCGGATGTCCCCCTCGGCGCTGAGCCATGCCATCGCCACGCTCGAAGCGGAACTGGGCGTGCGCTTGTTCCATCGCACCACGCGCTCGGTCGCGCTCTCGGATGCGGGGGAGCACCTGCTCGCGCGCGTCACACCGGCGCTCGAACAACTGACCCAGGCGGTGGAGACCCTGGATGGCTTTCGTGCCACGCCTCGCGGCACGCTCCGGATCAACACGTCGCAGGTGGCGGCGCGCTGGGTGCTCATGCCGTACGTGCGCGAATACGTGAAGCGCTTCCCCGACGTCCAACTGGAGCTCGTCACCGAGGACCGGCTCGTGGACATCGTCGCGGACGGCTTCGACGCCGGGGTGCGCACCACCGACCTCGTGCCGCGCGACATGGTCGCGGTCGAGTGCAGCCCTCGCATCCGCTACGTCATCGCTGGCGCGCCGTCGTACTTCGCCCGTCGGCAGACGCCGAAGCGGCCGGACGACCTGCTCAAACACGAATGCATCCGCTTCCGCATGTCGAACGGCCGCGTGTACCGCTGGGACCTGGAGCGCCGGGGGAAGGTCCTGTCGCTGGAGGTCAACGGCCCGCTCACGGTCAGCAGTGACCAACTGGTGCACCAGGCCGCGCTCGACGGAATCGGCCTGGGCTACTTCAGTGAGTTCATGGTGGCGGAGGACCTGGCGGCGGGGCGCCTGGTGCGCGTGCTGGAAAGCTGGGTCCCCGAAGACGACGCGCTCAGCCTGTACTACCCGGGCCACCGACATGTGCCCGCGAGCCTGCGTGCGTTCGTCGACGTCATCAAGGAACTGCGCGGCCGTCGCTGAGCGTCGCGACGGCGCGCGCGAGGCGGCCCTCAGTTGATGGGGCAGCTTCCTCCCGAGCAGTAGAAGCAGGCGCTGGTGCAGTTGGAGCCGCTGCAAAGCGAGATGTCGGGGCCATGGCAGGACGGCGACGAGATGTCCGTCATCGTGTAGTCGGTGTAGATGTCGCCGCAGGCAATCACCCGATCATCGGTGCCGCCATGGGTCTCCACCGACAGGCTGTTGCCCACGTACGTCGCGCCGCTCGCGGGCTTGCCCGTCTTCCACTGGCCATAGCTCACGAAGTTGGCGGCGTTCCCGGGAACGATCTCCGACCCCAGCTTGACGTAGAGCATGCCGTTGAGCGGCACCTGGACGGTAGAGGTGCTGGCCGTGCCCCGCCTGTAGTTGAAGTCCACGGGCCCATTGCCGGTGCAGTTGGCGACACCGAAGTGGGCGAAGTGTCCCGGGTGATTGAAGTTGAGGTCACCCCAGTTCGTGGCGCGCAGGCGCACGACGGTCGCCTTTCCCTGGACGATGTCGCAGGAGCGAAGCTTGGGCTGGCACGTCCCCTTGTCATAGGCGCCGAGCGTGTAGTCGCAGCCGCTGGTGCAGTACGTATCAGTCGGACGGACGGTCCCGATGACCTCCTGGCTGGGGTCTCCGCAGGTGGCATCGTCATAGACGTTGCCGACCCAGTCGCGGAAGGATGCCGAACAGCTTGCCGCGAGGGACTGACCTCCGGAATCGCTGGTCATGGGCAGACTGGCGAGCGCGTCCGCGTTCTCCCGCTGGAGCTGCTCGCGCGTGTCGCGGTCCACCGCGAGGCGCGCGTTTCGCGTGAACGCCGCGGGCAGCTCCTGGTGGGCAGGGGCCACTGCCAGGAACACCTCCGCCGCCGTGTGTGATTTGAGGAAGCGGGGGGCGATGAGGGGGCGCGACGGATAGGTCGCCGCGACCGCCACATCCACCTCTCCCTCGTCATTCTCCAGGAACAGGACGTGATTGCCGGGTGCCCCACTGACCCGCGCGATTTCACGCGGGCCGGAGGAGGCGGTCGGTGCCGCGTGGACGGGGGACGCGCCAATGAGCCAGCCAGCGCCGACGAGTGCCAGGGCAAGGGAAGTCGAGGACGGTTTCACGGGGGGATGCTCCAGGGGGGACGGCGTTCATTCGCCGTTCCCCCCCGGAACGTGGGTGCCCGGTTTTTCTCCTCACCCCCGGATGCGATTTCCGGGGTGGGGCCCTACGGCGTGGTGGCGCGCGCGTCGTCGTAGGTCGCGACGCCAGTCGCGTAGAAGCCTACCTTGCCCGCACCCAGGCCCGTGTCCGTTCCCTGCACGCGCAGGACGCCATCCACGTAGCCCTGGAGGGATGTGCCCTGCACGACGAGCGTCAGCGTGTGGAACGCCGACGTGCTCGCGGTGAAGGGCACCGACTGCACGGTCTGGGTGGTGCCCACGACCTTCTTGTTCAGCACCAGGTTCCCGTTGTGCAGGATGAAGAAGTAGAAATTGTTCCCATCCACATACCGCGCGACGAGCCCGGTGCGCAGGCCCGTCGCGCCCGTCTTCACCCGGGCCGACCAGGTGTAGTTCGTCCACGTGGGCTGGCCCGCCGTGACGATGTACGTCGCGGACGAGGAGGACTGCTGCTTCGCCGCCTTCGTCCCGTCCGTGACGAGCGCCCAGCTCCCGTTGCCGCTGGCGTTCGTCCAACCCCCCGACGGGAAGCTGGTGGACGCTTCGAAGGTGTCCGACAGCAGCACGGTCCCGGAGGACGCCTGAGTCGTCACGCTCACCGTGTTGCTCGCGGAGGAGGTATTGCCGGCCGCGTCGTAGGCCCGGACGGTGTAGCTGTACGTCGTTGAAGGGCTCAGGCCCGTGTCACTGCAAGCGCGCGCCGACACCGTGCACACGACCGTGCTTCCACGGGACACCTTGTAGGACGTCACCCCGACGTTGTCCGTGCTCGCGCCCCAGGCCAGGTCCACGGTGCTGCTGGAGGACGCGGTCGCGGTCAGCCCTGCCGGCGCCGTGGGCGGGGTCGTGTCCTGGCCGCCGGTGCAGGGGGCGGTCGGCGTGCCCACCGAGCTGCTGCCCGTCACCGGCGTCGCCGTCGAATCGAACGTATTGCCGCAGAAGGTGTCCTGCGGCGCGCTGTTGTCGTTGCGGATGAAGGCGCCCGTCGCCTGCCGGAAGGTGTTGTTCCGGGCGGAGTTGCCACCCTTGTCGTAGGCGCCGGAGTCGGACTTCAGCTTGAGCGCGTAGCTGCGGCTGCCGGTGATGACGTTGGAGTCCAGCACGTTGTCGTGGCCCCGCAGCTCGATGAGGCTGCCGAGGAACTCCAGCGGCTCGTCGTTGTTGCGGCAGTCGTTCCTCGCGAACGTGTTGTCGTGCGCGTTCTCCTTCACGTTGAGGCACTCCGACCCGAACGTGTGGACGGTGTTGTCGTGGATGTCATTGAACGAGCTGGGATCGTTGGCATACATCGGCTGGTCGGTCGACTTGGGGCTGGTGCCAATGTAGACGCCCTCGCCGTTGTGGTACTTGTAGCTGTCCACGTCGTCGCCCTTGCCGTACATCCCGCACCACTGGATGACCGAGTTGGCGACTTCATTGTGGTGGGCGTTGCTGCGCATGCGGATGCACTCGCCGCCCGCCCCGTTGAGGAACATGTCGCGAATCACCACGCCCGTGATGTCGCGCGAGGTCTCCGACGAACCGATGTAGATGAGCCGCCCGTCGGCGATGAGCCCCTGGTTTGCGTCCTTGAAGCTCCGCACACTCGACAGCGCCGTGGGCCAGGTCGCGTTGACGAGCTTCTCCTGCCCATCAATCGTGAAGCCCTCCAGCACGTAGTGGCTGTGGTCGATGTTGAAGATGCGCCCCGTGCCGAACAGCACCGCCTTGTAGCGCCCCGAGCGCGCCTTGCCCGTCTCAGGCCCCTTGAGGGTGATGGGCGCGGACGCCGTGCCCGCCCGCTTCGTCACCGGCCGCTCGCGGTAGATGCCCGCGGCGAGCTGGATGGTCGTGCCCGCGGTCGCCTTGTCCAGGGCCGCCTGGAGCGTCTTCAGCGGGGCCGTGGCGCTGGTGCCGGCGTTCGAATCGGAGCCGCTGGGGCTGACGTAGAGCGGCGCGGCGCTGGCGGTGAGCGGCAGGGCCGTCAGCAGGGCCAGGAGCCGGGCAATGAGGTGGCGCGGAGGGAAACGGAGGGGAGGGGAGGGGCTCAAGAAAGTTCCTGGAGATGGGGGATGTCCTGCTTTCCTATTTTAGGCCCACGTTTCGGACAATTGAACGCGGGAAGTCCATGGCCAACGGATGTGTCACGGGACGCACGCGAGGTATCGCGAGGCGTGGTCTACCGGGGGCGACATGCCCTCTTCCCACGCGTCGCGGTACGCCCTGCTCGGTCTTCTTCTCGTGTTCATGTCCGCCTGTGGTGACGACCCGGAGCCGGGGACGGGCGGTCCTTCCGACGCGGGCACTTCCCGGCCGGACGCGGGCCTGCCTCCGCCCGAAGTCGTCGCGATTCCCCGGACGCAGGTGATGCTCGGAGGGCGCGAGTACCGCGCCTACCAGCGGCCGGGCGACACCTTCCGCATCGTCTGCGAGGAGCCCTGTCCCATCGAGGAGACGTACATCTTCGCGCGCTACGCGGGGTTCCTGGCGGTGAAGGAGGACCTGATCTCGGTGGCGGGGGTGGACGTTGCGCCGCGGATGGTGCCGGTGGACCTCCATCTGGCGGGCGACAGCCTCTGTGGTCCGAAGGGGGCCGCGTCCGGCAGTTCGTTCATGAACCAGACCGGGCTCGAACCGGGACCGGGTTCGAATGTCTGCCTCTGGGAACTGGAGGCTTCACGGGCGAAGCCGCCTGAAATCGCGCGGCCCCTGACGGTCGAGAACGCGGTGGCGCGCGAGAACCAGGTGCTGGTGGCGCACGAGTACGCGCACATCGTGCTCTTCCTGAGACAAGAGCTGTCTCATGAGTGGCTCGTGCGGGCCATCTCGTACCGGGTGGGCGGACAGGCGAGCAGTCTCTGTGATGACATCAACCAGCAGTTCGCCCCCACCGCCTGGGAGCTCTGCCAGCGCAACGGGCTGGATTACGCGCAACTGGCGGAGGGCCTGCGGAAGGTGGAGACGCTGTGGTCGACGGACGGGGGCACCGTGGAGCTTCACGCAGGCGTGCCGCGCGCCACGTCGGTGTACCAGTACCGGCGCACCCTGGATGGACTGGCGGGCGGTGACACGCTGGCCGCGTGCATCGCGGGCGGTGAGCTGAGACCGAACCAGTGCGGAGACGCGTCGCTGTTCACGCCCGCGGGGGGGACCGTGTCCATGTACGAGGGGAGGGTGCGGTGGGAACTGCCCGTCGGCGCGCTGCCGGCGGAGGTGCGGGTCGAACCGGGATCCTGGCGCCTCGGAATGGTTGTCCCGACGCAGTGGACCGCCTTCATGTTCGCGCACAACTACAGCTTCGAGCCCGCGTCCGGAGTGTTCAAGCAGCCGGCGCGGCTGACCCTGGCGTATGACCCGAAGCTCATTCCGGAGGGAGGCTCGGAGTCCTCGCTCACGCTGTACTGGAAGGCCGACGACGCACCGGCCCAGGCGGTCGCCGGGGCCGGGGTCGACATGGAGGCGAACACCGTCAGCGGGGTCGTCTCCAAGCTGGGGCGCTACATGGTCGCGCCCCGCTGAAACCGCCAGGCCCCCCTCACGGGCCGCGGGAGGCTGTCCCCCGCGGCCCAGGGGCCGTCACTCAGTGCGGGACGCTGAGCCGCAGGCGCAGCAGGGTGGGCTCCACCCAGGTGCTCGCCTCGGGACCACCGGCGGCGGCCTGACCATCCAGGGACGCGTCGATGGTGGCCTTCAACCGGTCGGCTCGCGACGTCACCGCCGGGTGCAGGTCCACCAGGAGGTTGTGGGTCGGCGGCGTGGTGGCGACGCTGAACAGCGCGTACATGTCCATCACGTCGTTCATCACCGTTGTCACCTCCACATCCTGGAGGGTGTCGTAGCCGGACATCACCCCGTCCTCTCCGTACAGCAACCCGCGCAGGTTCTCGTCGTGGTCCAGCGACAGGGGCAGCGCCAGCGCGACATAGGCCTGCCACAAGAGCCGCGTTCCCGTCATGCGCTTGGCCTGGAACTGCAACGCATCACCGCTCTGGTTCATCCGCGTGGCGATGGAGCCGTAGAACTGACGCTGCTGGTCTTTCAGCGCCTCCACCACCCGGGTGCGCACGGTGGCGCGGAACGGGTTGGCCGCGGGGACGAGGTAGTCGGACGACGCGATGTTGCCCTGGACGTAGCCCCAGCGCTCCACCATCGTTTCGTTGGAGTCCTCCGCCGAGTTCGGGTTGTACGTGGGCCGGTCCACCCCTCGCACCAGGACGACGAGATCGTAGCCGCCGGTGAAGATGTGGGCGAACACCCGTTCGGACTTCACCGTGTTCGTGGCGGTGTCCCAGTAGGTGTAGCGGACGTAGATGTTGGACTGCAGCCGGTACTTGCGTTCGTAGTAGCCGCCGAAGCCCGTGGGGACTTCCGAGAAGAGCTGCCAACTGCCCTCGCCGCACAAATCGACGGCGGCGCTGTCCACGTTCATGTTGTCCGCGATGAGCAGCGGGCGCAGCACGTCATGGTTCCAGCGGGCGGGGTTCACATACATCTCGTCCGGCGCCCCGTCCGCATTGTAGTCGCCCCAAACGCCACCCGCGCACGGCACGATGGGCTTGTCCCCCTGCTTGAGCACATGGGTCGCCGGCTCCTGCTCCGGAACGCCCCACAGGTCGATGCCGTGCAACCCCCGGTTGGGGTCGTTGCGCCAGGTGGTCTCCGCGTTCTCGATGAGCGTCTTCAGCAGGCTCCAGTCCGCCTGGTAGCGCGTGTGGAGTTCGGCGAACAGCGGCTTGCCAATGTTGCGCAGCGCCGTGTCCAACTGGGTGCCGGCGGTGATGAGGTTGCTGTGCCGGGTGGTGAGCATGGCGCCGCCGTGGCCCGGTTGCTCCTCGAAGAGCTGCGCGTAGGCCTCCGAGCCCGCCATCCAGTCCTTCGGGCTGGAGATGCGCTCGGCGTGCAGCATGCCCAGGCCCAGTTGGACGGGGAACTCGCGCAGGTAGTTGATGTTGTAGGTGAGCGGGTGCGAGGACAGCTCATCCGCGGGGCTGACGTCCGGGTTGGCGCCGCGCCCGTCGATGCCCGCGAGGATGGTGGAGAATCTCGCGTCCACCGCGCCCCACTTGGAGAACTGGTTCTCCGCGGGCACGAACTCCTCCTCATAGCGCATGGGGGTGGGGTGGCGTGAGTTCCAGCCCAGGTAGGACCACGCCGACAGTTCGAACGCGTCGTTCTTCGAATCGTTGAAGTATTCGTACATGCTCTGGTCCACGCGGCTCAGTCCCGCCTGCAGCGAGTGCAGCGACTGCTGGACCTCCTGCACGTTCTGGTTCACCAGGCCCAGGTTCCAGTCCACCAGCGCGAAGCGGTCTTGCATGTCCCGGTGGATGTCATTGAGCTTGTGGTCCACCCGGTCGAAGCGACTGACCATCCGTCCCTGCAGTTGTTCCACCAGTTGATGCAGCTTGCGGACCTCCAGGAGGATGGTCTGCTCGATGGGCGGCTCCGCCGGCTTGCCCAGCATCGAGAAGAGCTGGAAGGCGGCGCTGATAAGCTGTCCGGTGAACACCGCGCTGCTGATGATCTCGAAGCCCTTGGCGCCCAGGTCCAGGAGGCCGCTGACCTTCTCCGCGATCTTGACGGAGCTCTCCGCGTACTTCGACACCGCCTCCAGGGTGGTGTTCAACGCCGCGCTGAACCTCACCAGGTCATTGGCGAACTCCACCTCGCCGTCCCTCCGGAAGAGGTCCGCGACCAGCCCGAGTCCGCCGGTGACACCTTCACGCACGCCGTTGAGTTGACCCTTCAATTCCGTGCCCCGCACTCGCGCCGCGTCGATGGCCGTCCTCAGGGCGGTCTCCTCCGGCGTGGCGGTGGTCGTCGTCATCACGGCCTGCTCCCCGGTGCCGCCCGTCAGGGTCAGCGGGGTGGTGGGCTTCTTCAGCGCGATGGCGGCCCGGTACGCCTGCTCCGCCGTGTTCAGGGCATGGAGCATGTTGGAGTACTGCTGCACGGCATCCAGGCCCTGGGTGCTCGCGGTGGCCATGAAGGAGCGCGCATCGTTCTGCGTGGCGGCAAGGCTCCCGTCCGACGCGAGGCGGGGCAGGATGAAGCCCGCGAGGGGCCCCAAAGGATGCACCGCGAGCATCTGCGCGGCGTGGTGGGTGGTGTGGACGCCCATCGCGCTCCCGATGCCACCGCCATTCACGGCCGCCCCCAGCGCGGCGTTGCCCTGCGCCAGGTCGAACAGCTTGCCCCAGGTCTCCTCGGTGAAGGCCTCGGCCTCCGCGTAGCGCTCCACCTGGGAGTGGGCGGTGGCCAGCCCGCGCTCCAGGTCCAGGCCGTTGTGCATGCTGGCCAGCAGGGCGCGCGCGTGGGCACGCAGCGCCCGGCCGGGCGCCGTCGTGGTGGACATGGCCGGTTCGGCGCGGGCGAGCATGCGGAGCATCACCCGCATCAATGGACCGCTGCCGTCCTTCGCGGGGTCGAAGGGGTAGGCGTCCAGCGCGGTGGAGAGGGTGTTGATGCCCGCCGTCAGCTCGGCCTGCGTCAGCGACGGGTTGTCGCGGGCGAGGACGTACGCCGCGCCCGCCAGCAGGTGCAGCTTGGGCGCCTTCTTGTACATGGCCACCGTCGCGTACACGCGCCGGTCTACCTCCTGCCGGCTCAGCGAGAAGCCGTCGCGGCACTCCGAGCAGGTGATGGGCGCGTCATAGACGGGCGAGCCCAGGCTTCCGGATGCGGCCCATTGCGCCGTGGCCTGGGCCTGCACCTGCGCGACCGTGGAGCCGCCGGCGGCCTGCCCGTCCACGAAGCCCGCGCCACAGTCGGCGTCCGGCGCGGTGCCGTGGCTGGCGTCACGGCAGGCGTTGTAGAGGGGCGAGACACTGCCGGAGCCGCACGTGCCCACCATCGTTCCGCACAACTGGGCGTCGGTGACCCAGGCGCCATTCACCTGGCACGTCTGGGGATTCACGCACGCCGCCGTACACGCCGACGCCACGGTGCCGCACTGGGGCCCGGTGCCCGTCCCGACGACCGGGAAGTTGGCGAAGGTGATGTAGCAGGCTTCCGGGCCCACGCTCGCGGCGGCCTTCCGGGACGCACCGCCCCCGCGCACGGACTCCTCGCCGCCCGGCACCGGCAGGTTGCCGATGTACCAGAGCCAGGTGATGCCCTGTTGCTGCGCGGTGGGCACGTGCTGCCTCATGTAGCTGCGCGCCAGCGTGTCGCACGTGACGCCCGACAGGCTGTCGAAGGGCAGCACCGCGTCGTGGATCTGTCGCTGGTAGCCGAAGTCCTCGTGCTGGCACGAGGCGTAGGACGTACACGTCTTGGGGGCGGTGTCCTGGCCACACGCCGCGGAGGTCGTTCGCGCGTAGCACTCCAGGCTGTAGGTGAACTGGCTGGTGCAGATCCACTCACCGGACGCGATGTCGTCGGCGGTGCAGGACACGCCCTGCTCCACGTCGCGAAGGGCCACGGGCGCTTCGGTGGGCTCCGCGACGGGCACGGCTTCGCCGCATCCCCAGAGCCCCAACGCGGCCACCACGCCCTGGAGCCAGCGCGGACGCCAGCCTTCCGTGAGCACAGGCGCCCCCGGTGGGCGCACTCCTCCCAACAATGACGGTTCTCGAGACATCTGCATGGTGGGCCTTCCCCTCGTAAGGACGCGCGACGCGGTCCGGGTCGACGGTGGTCGCCCGGGATCGATACGGGGGGAATGCGCGGTCCTGGTTCAGTCTCCGACAAATAAAGACGCGACCGGGCGCCGAGGCCGTGCTGACGCACTGCGTATTGTGGCCCCCCTGCCCGAGGCCTAAACAAGACGCTGTTGTCAAAGTGCCAATAAGCGATGGAGGCCGCGCCAATGAGATTGAGATGGAGCCGTGAGTGGGCGTTATCGAGTTCCCTGATGCTCACCCTGGTGGTGTCCAGGGCGAGCGCGGACCCCCTGCCGTTGCTGGAGACGACAAGCCTTCGCTCGCCGTTTTCGGCGGCCTGTGCGGGCAAGCCGGATGCGACACCGCTGCCGGTGGACCCGCGCACCCTGGTCGTGCCGGGCGTCAACAAGCCGGGGGCGGCGGTGCAGTTCAATGCCTTCTGGGTGGACCTGCACACGCCGCCCGCGCCGTTCGTGTCGAACCTGGCCCCGAACCCGCAGACCTGCGGCGAGTTCCGCGCGAGCGTCAACCGGGGGCGTTCGAACATCTCGACGAAGGGCTACTTCCAGCCGTTCAGCAACTCGCTGGCCTATTACAACATGTACATGCTCTGGGGGTACCTCATCCGCCCCAGCGACTTCGACGAGCAGATCATCAATCGCTACGGGCTCACGAAGGCCCCCTTTCGCAATCCCTACCCGCTGCCGTGGGAGAACCCCAACCTCACGCAGGGCGGCAGCGGCCAACTGCCCCTGGGGCTCGTGCAGGAGAAGGACGCGAACGGGCGCTACACGGGCAACATCGGCTCCAGTTGCTCGGGGTGCCATGACTCGCGGCTGGGGACGGAACAGGAAGCCGGCTTCACGTGGGGCCGCTCCAGCGACGCCTCCGACTCCGGGTTGATCCAATCCGACCTCTTCCGCTCCACGGGCGTGGGCAACGTGCTCCAGCTCGCGCCCGTGCCCTGGAGCGTGGGCCGGGGTTCCAGCGATGCCATTGGCATCGTGGACCTGCTGCCCGCGCTCTTCGACATGGACTCGCTGGCGCTCGCGCCCAGCCTGCTTGAATACTTCCCCACCCATGCGGGTGGCATGTCCCGCGCGCCCAACTGGTGGCAGCGCGCCTTCAAGACGCGGCAGTTCTGGGACGGGGCGCTCACGTCGGACAACGTCCGTTCGGAGATGGCCTTCGGTGTCGCGAACCTGGGGCTGTCGCCCGCGCAGCGGCGGGGGCTGACCGCCGAGTTCGAGGACAATGACAACTTCTTCATCTCGCTCTCCCCGCCGCCCTATCCCACGACCATCAACACCGCGCTCGCGGAGCAGGGCGCGGTGCTCTTCCACGAGCGCGACCTCTGGGCGAATGGTGCCAACGCCAACATCCCCAAGGCCGCGGGCAACGGCTCCTGTGCCAGTTGCCACGGCGTCTATTCGCCACGGTACGCGGCGAATCCGGCCTACCTGCCGGACCCGCGTCTCAAGGGCGTCGCGGGCGTCGTCACGCCCATTGAAACCATCCGGACGGACCCGGCGCGCAAGGAGTTGATGGCGGACGAGCGCAAGCGCAGGGCCTGGAACACGTCCATCCTGGCCTACAACGACCAGGCGCCCAACCACGGCCCCTTCTACGACGACCTCATCATGAGCGCGCTGCGCCGCGTGCCGCGCAGCGCCTACGACAACAGCAAAGGGCCGGTGTACTCCCCCGAGGGGCCGAACATCTGGCTCAAGCCGTTTGGCTACATCGCGCCGCCGCTCTACGGCGCCTGGGCCTCCGCTCCCTTCTTCCACAACGGCAGCGTGCCCACCCTCTGGGACGTGCTGAAGCCGTCGGACCGCCCCAAGGTGTGGAAGCGCAAGCAGACCGCCGCCAACGTGCTGGGCAGCAACGCGGGCTACGACATGAGCTATTCGGCCTATGACTTCGCGAAGCTGGGCTGGAAGGTGACGGCGCTGGCCTGCGGCGATGTGCCGTCCCGCGACCCGTTCATCCCGTGCAGCCAGGAGATGGCGACGCCGGACATCGTCTTCGCGAACATCGCCAACCTGGTTGCCAACTACAACTCGCTGGCCTACCAGTCTCCGCCTCCCATCACCCAGAAGCAGATCCGTTCGCGAATGATCTTCAATTCGCACCTCTACGGACTGGGCAACGAGGGCCATGACTTCACCCAGTCGCTCACCGACAGCGAGCGCTGGGCCGTCATCGAATACATGAAGACGCTGTAGCCCCCCAGCAACGCGCAAAAAAAGGCAGGTGGCGCCGGGGACGGAACCCGGCGCCACCTGCCTTCAAGCCGTTCTACAGGAAGCGCTTGAACAGCCCGAGCTTCCCGGCATAGGGCGGGTAGCGCAGCTTCATGTCGAGCGCGAAGGGCCGCTTCACCACGCTCTTCTTGTGGCTGAAGGCGTCGAAGCTGGACCGGCCGTGGTAGCCGCCGCTTCCGGACTCGCCCACGCCGCCAAACGGCAGCCCTTCCGCGGCGAAGTGGACGCAGACGTCGTTGGTGACCGCGCCGCCGCTGGAGGTCTCCGCGAGGACGCGCTCGTTCACCGCCGCGTCCTTCGCGAAGCTGTAGAGGGCGAGCGGCTTCGGACGGGAGCGCACGAAGCGGATGGCCTCGTCGATGTTCGGGCAGTCGACGAGCGGGAGCAGGGGCCCGAAGATCTCCTCCTGCATCAGCGCACTGGACAGGGGCGCATCCGTGATGACGGTGGGCGCGAAGTAGCGGCTGGGCGCGTCGCGCTCGCCGCCGAAGGCGACCTGTCCGTCGGCCGCGAGCGCGCTGATGCGCTCGAAGTGACGGGCGTTGATGATGCGGCCGTAGTCGCTGCTCTCGCGGGCATCCGCGCCGTAGAAGCTCTTGACGGCCTGCTGCACCAGGTCGGCGAAGCGGCTCTTCAGGTCCGGGGGGATGAGCACGTAGTCCGGCGCGATGCAGGTCTGCCCGGCGTTGACGTACTTGCCCCAGGCGATGCGGCGCGCGGTGACTTCCAGGTCCGCGCTCCGGTCGATGATGCAGGGGCTCTTGCCCCCCAGCTCCAGCACGGTGGGCGTGAGGTGCCGGGCCGCGGCCTGGGCCACGATGCGTCCCACGCCGGGGCCCCCGGTGAAGAAGATGAGGTCCCAGCGCTCTTCCAGGAGCAGGCGGCTCTCCTCCGCCGCACCCTCCACCACGGCGACGACCTCCGGCGCAAAGGCCTGGGTCAGCATCCGCGCGAGGACACGCGAGGTCGCGGGGGCGTGCTCACTGGGCTTCAACACGGCGGTGCAGCCCGCGGCGAGCGCCCCGATGAGCGGTGCGATGGACAACTGGTAGGGGTAGTTCCAGGGCGCGATGATGAGTGTGACGCCCAGCGGATCCGCGTACTGGTAGGCCCGCGCCGGCTGGATGACGAGCGGGGCGGAACCCCGCCGGGGCTCCATCCACGCCTTCACCTGCTTGAGCGCGTTTTTTATCTCCCCATAGATGCTGCCGACCTCGGTGAGGTAGGCCTCCTCCGGGCTCTTCGACAGGTCGGAGCGGAGGGCGTCGAGGATGTCCGCCTCGTGCTGGCGCGCCGCCCGGTCCAGCGCCCGCAACTGCTCCCGCCGCCATTCCAGCGGGAGCGTGGCGCGGGTCTCGAAGTACGCACGCTGGCGCGCGACGAGCGCCTGCGCATCGAGCGAAGGCCCTGCCTGGGGCCCCTGCCTGTCGAGGGCGGCGGCTACGGTAGGCATTGGCCCTTCTCCGCCTTCTCGACGAGGGACGCGGGCGGCAGGAAGTGCTTGCCGTAGCGCTCCGCGAGCTGGCGCGCGCGGCTGACGAAGCCGCGCGTCCCCGTGCCGGTGGGCCCTTCGTAGCCATTGATGTACTGCACCACGCCGCCCGTCCAGGCCGGGAAGCCGATGCCGAGGATGGAGCCCACGTTCGCGTCGGCGGCGGAGCGCAGGACGCCCTCGTCGAAGCAGCGCACCGTGTCGATGGCCTCCGCGAACAGCATCCGCTCCTTCATGTCCTCGAAGGGGATGGTGTGTCCGGCCTTCGTGTAGTGCTGGGTGAGCCCCGGCCAGAGGTTCGTGCGCTTGCCGTCCACGTAGTCGTAGAAGCCGCCCCCGGTGGAGCGGCCCTTGCGCTGGTGCTGGTCGATCATCGCGTCCATCACCGCGTAGCTGCCGTGGACGTCCCACGTCTTGCCCTCGGCCTCGACGGCGGCCTGGGTCTCCTTGCGGATCTTCCGGGGCAGGGTGAGCGTCAATTCGTCCACCAACTGGAGCGGGGCGGCGGGGTAGCCCGCCTGGAGTCCCGCCTGTTCGATGGACGCGGGGGAGATGCCCTCGCCCACCATGGCGATGGCCTCGTTGAGGAACGTGCCAATCACGCGGCTGGTGAAGAAGCCCCGGCTGTCGTTGACGACGATGGGCGTCTTGCCAATCTGCACCGCGATGTCGATGGCCTTCGCGAGCGCGGCGTCACTCGTCTGCTTGCCTGCGATGAGCTCCAGGAGCGGCATCTTGTCCACGGGGGAGAAGAAGTGCATGCCCACGAAGTCGGGCGGCCGCGTCACGCCTTCGGCGAGCAGGGTGATGGGCAGGGTGGAGGTGTTGGACGCGAGCAGCGCGTCCGGGGCCACCACGCCCTGAATCTCCTGGAACACCTTGTGCTTGAGCTTCACATCCTCGAACACGGCTTCGATGACCAGGTCACAGCCCGCGAGCGCGGCGGGGTCCGCGGCGGGGGTGATGCGCGCGAGCAGCGCTTCGCCCTTCTCCTTCGTGGAGGAGCCCTTCTGGATGGCCTTCTCCACCAGCTTCGCGGAGTACTGCTTGCCCTTCTCCGCGGACTCGAGGCTCACGTCCTTGAGCACCACGTCGATGCCGGCCTTGGCGCAGACGTACGCGATGCCCGCGCCCATCATCCCGGCGCCCAGCACGCCGACCTTCTTCGCGGTGTGCTGCGGGAAGCCCTTGGGACGGCCGCCGCCGGAGTTGATGTGCTGCATGTCGAAGAAGAACGCCTGCATCATGTTCTTCGCGACCTGGCCCACGGCCAGCTCGGTGAAGTAGCGCGACTCGATGGTGAACGCGGTGTCGATGTCCACCTGCGTGCTTTCGACGGCCACCGCCATGATGGCGCGCGGCGCCGGCATGTTCGCGCCCTTGAGCTGCTTGCGCAGGTTGGCGGGGAACGCGGGCAGGTTCGCCGCGAGCGCCGGGGTGGACGGGGTGCCGCCCGGAATCTTGTAGCCCTTCTGGTCCCACGGCTGCTGCGCCTTCGGGTTCGCCTTCACCCAGGCCTTGGCCGCGGGCAGCAGCGCGTCCACGGACTCCACCACGTCGTGCACGAGGCCCAGCTCCTTCGCCTCCTGCGGGCGGTAGCGCTGGCCCTGGAGCAGCACCTTCATCAGCGCGTCCACGATGCCCAGCATGCGCACCGTGCGCACCACGCCGCCGCCGCCGGGCAGGAGCCCGAGCGTGACCTCCGGCAGGCCGACCTGCGCGCCTTTTACGTCCGCGATGATGCGCCGGTGACAGGCCAGCGCGATCTCCAGCCCGCCTCCCAGCGCCGCGCCGTTGAGCGCCGCGACCACGGGCCTGCCGAAGGTCTCCAGCGTGCGCAACTGCGACTTGATCTCCTCGCCCAGCTCGAAGACCTGCTTCGCCTCGTCCTTCTTCACGCGGCGCAGGTCGTTGAGGTCCCCGCCCGCGAAGAAGGTCTTCTTCGCGGAGGTGAGGACGACGCCGGTGATGCTGTCCTTCTCCTGGACCAGCCGGTCCACCGCCGCGCGCATGGACTTCACATACGCGGCGTTCATGGTGTTGGCGGACTGGCTCGGGTCATCCAACGTCAAGACCACGATGCCGTCGGCGTCCTTGTCCCAGTGCAGGGTGTTCTGTTCGCTCATGGGTTCGCTCGAATGTTGTCGAAAGGAAGGGGAGGGGTTCAGACGCGTTCGACGAGGGTGGCCACACCCATTCCGCCGCCCACGCACAGGGTGACGACCGCGCGGCGAGCCTTGCGCCGCTCCAGTTCGTCCACCACGATTCCGAGGATCATCGCGCCGGTGGCACCCAGCGGGTGGCCCATGGCGATGGAGCCGCCGTTGACGTTGAGCTTCTCGTCCGGGATGCCCAGGTCCTTCTGGTACTTGAGGACCACGGAGGCGAAGGCTTCGTTGAGCTCGAAGAGGTCGATGTCCTTCACCGTGAGGCCGGCGATGTCGAGCAGCTTCTTGGTGGCCGGGATGGGGCCGGTGAGCATGATGGTGGGGTCCGAACCGGACGTGGCCACAGCGGCGATGCGGGCGCGGGGCGTGAGGCCCAGCGCCTTGCCGACCCGCTCCGAACCCACCAGCACGAGCGCCGCGCCGTCCACGATGCCGGAGGAGTTGCCCGGCGTGTGCACGTGGTTGATTCTCTCCACGGAGTGGTACTTCTGCAGCGCCACCGCGTCGAAGCCGCCGGCCTCGCCCATCACGCTGAAGGACGGGTTGAGCTGCCCCAGCGAGGCCACGGTGGAGTCCGGGCGCATGTGTTCGTCACGGTCCAGCACGGTGAGGCCGTTCTGGTCCAGCACCGGGACGACGGACTTCTTGAAATAGCCACCCGCCCAGGCCTTGGCCGCCAGCACCTGGGAGCGCGCGGCGTAGGCGTCCACGTGCTCGCGGGTGAAGCCCTCCATCGTCGCGATGAGGTCCGCGGAGATGCCCTGGGGCACGAAGTAGGTGTCGTAGTTGGTGGCGGGGTCCAGGGCCCAGGCGCCGCCGTCGGAGCCCATGGGCACGCGCGACATGCTCTCCACGCCGCCCGCGATGACCAGGTGCTCCCAGCCGGAGCGCACCTGCTGGGCGGCCAGGTTCACGGCGGTGAGGCCGGAGGCACAGAAGCGGTTGAGCTGCACGCCGCCGGTGGTCTCCGGCAGGCCCGCCGCCAGCACCAGGGTCCGCGCGATGTCCGCGCCCTGGTCGCCCACGGGGGAGACGACGCCGAGCACCACGTCGTCGATGTGCTGGGGATCCAGGTTCGGGTTGCGCTGCTTGAGCGCGTCCACCAGCCCGATGAGCAGCGACACCGGCTTGGTGCCGTGCAGCGCGCCCTTCTTGCCCTTGCCGCGAGGGGTACGGACGGCGTCGAAGATGAATGCTTCCTGGCTCACTCGGAGCCTCCTTGGGAGACGGGGGATGGGGCTACAGGGAACGTGCGACGAGTTCTTTCATGACCTCGTTCGCGCCCGCGAGGATCCGCAACACGCGGGTGTCCGCGAACAGGTGGGCGATGGGGTACTCCTTCATGTAACCGTACCCTCCAAACAGTTGAAGACAACGGTCCGCGACGATGCAGGACTGGTCCGTCACCCAGTATTTCGCCATGGCGGCCGTCGTCACGTCGAGCCTGCCCTCAAGATGGGAGGTGATGCAGTCGTCGATGAAGGTGCGACAGACGCGCCCCAGGGTCGCGCACTCCGCCAGCTCGAAGCGCGTGTTCTGAAGGGCGAAGAGCGGCTTGCCGAAGGCATGGCGCTGCTTGGTGTACTCGACCGTCACCTCCACGGCACGCTCCAGGCTGGCCATGGCGATGAGCGCCGTGCTCAGCCGCTCCTGGGGGAGCTGGCTCATCAACTGCCCGAAGCCCTTGCCCTCCTCGCCGCCCAGCAGGTTGACCGCGGGGACCTTCAAGTCGTCGAAGAAGAGCTCGGTGGTGTCCTGTCCCTTGCCCCCCAGCTTGTCGAGGATGCGGCCCCGTTGGAAGCCGGGCGTCGAATCAGACACCTCCGCGCACACCAGGGAGATGCCCGCGTGGCCCTTCTCGTCGCCGGTCCTGACGACGATGATGATGAAGTCGCACACGTGGCCGTTGGAGATGAACGTCTTGGAGCCGCTCACCCGGTAGAAGTCACCGTCACGCACCGCGCGGGTGGTGATGGCCTGGAGGTCGGAGCCCGTCCCCGGCTCGGTCATGGCGATGGCGCCCACCCATTCCCCGCTGGCCAGCCGGGGCAGCCACTTCTGCTTCTGGGCCTCCGACGCGTAGGCGAGCAGGTAGTGCGCGACGATGGTGCAGTGCACCGCGAAGCCCATGGACGGGTCCCCGGCGCGCACCTGCTCCTCGATGAGGACGGCCTCGTGCGCGAACGTGCCCCCGCCGCCGCCGTAGGCCTCCGGGATGGACATGCACAACAGGCCCAGCTCACCGGCCCTGCGGTAGAGCGCCTTGTCCGGATACCCCTGGGCCACGTGCTTGGGCACGTTGGGGATGACCTCCTTCGTGAAGTAGGTGGCCGCCAGTCCGCGCACCTGTTCGAGTTCGTCCGAGCTCCACCGGGGCCGTGTCGTCATGTCTGTCTCCCTGCGCTCATGTTGCGCCCTAGAGTCCGAACGTCTTGCCAATGATGTCGCGCTGGATCTCGCTCGTGCCGCCGTAGACGGTGGAGATGACCGTGGCGCGCAGGTGCGACTCCATGTCGTATTCGGTCGCGTAGCCGTAGCCGCCCAGCATCTGCATGCCTTCGAGCGCCACGCGCTTGGCCGTCTCCGTCGTCTTCAGCTTCGCCATCGAGGCCTCGCGGGGGAGGGTCCGCTCCGGGGCCTCGTCCGCCATGGCGGCCACTCGGTAGATGAGCAGCTCGCAGCAATCCAGTTCGGTGGCGAGGTCCGCGATCCGGTGTTTGATCGCCTGGAACGAACCGACGGGCTTGCCGAATTGCTTGCGCTCCTTCACGTAGGCGAGGGCGTCGTCGAACGCGCGACGACCGCGGCCGAGCATGGACGCGGCGAGGATGAGCCGCTCGCTGTTGAGGCCCGACATCAACTGCGGCCACGCCCGGTCCACGATGCCGACCACGGAGTTCTCCGGCACGAAGCAGTCGGTGAAGAAGACGTCGTTGACCTCCTTGCCGCCCAGGGTGGGGATGCCGCGAATCTCCATTCCCGGTGTGCCCGCGGGGACGCAGAACATGGTGAGCCCCTCGTGTCGGGAGCTCAGGGCGTTCGTGCGCGCCACGAGCAGCAGGTGGTCCGCGAAGTGCGCGTTGGAGCACCAGGTCTTCTGCCCGTTGATGACGAAGCCCCCGTGGACCCGGGTCGCGCGGCAGGTGATGGCGGCGGCGTCCGAACCGGCTCCGGGTTCGGAGATGGAGATGGCCTCCACGCGGCCCCGGGAGATGCCTCCGAGGACCGCCTCGCGCTGGGCCTCGGTGCCGAACTTGGCGTAGGGGCCTGCGGCGACCGCGGTGGTGATGTAGCCGCCCACGGGGGCGAGCCCGTAGGAGGTCCGCTCCGCGAACAGGCAGATGTCGGACATGCCGCCGCCGGAGCCGCCGTGCTCGATGGGCAGCCCCACGCCGAGCCAGCCGAGCTCCGCCATCTGGGCGTAGAGGGTGGGGCTGTGCGCCTCCGTGCCGTTGTGGGTCAGGGCGTCCCGCTGCGCGCGCGTCCCGGTCCTGTCGCGGCAGAACGCATCGATGGCGTCAGCGAACGCTGCTTGCTCCGGTGTTCTCACATGCATGGGGTTCTCTGGAGGAGGTGGGGTGTCAGGCGTCCGCGTAGAGCGCGGCGATGCGCTCGGCGTACTGCGCGAGGATGACGCGGCGCTTGAGCTTGAGGGTGACGGTGAGCTCGCCCGTCGCGGGCGACCACATGTCGGGGACCACGTCGAAGCTCTTGATCTGCTCCGCGCGGGACAGCCGGGCGTTGGCCGCGCCGACGAGCGCTTCGAGTTCGGTCCGGACCGCCGGCTCGCGCGCGAGGTCGGCGAGCGACACGGAGGTCAGTCCCTGGGACTTCGCCCAGAGCGGCGCGGCCTCCGGCTCCAGCGCGATGAGCGCCGTGACGTAGGGCCGGGTGTCTCCAATGGCGATCGCCTGCCCCACGAGGGGGTGCGCGCGCAGCATGCCTTCAATCTTGGACGGCGCGATGTTCTTCCCGCTCGACGTGATGAGCAGTTCCTTCTTGCGGTCGGTGATGGTGAGGAACCCATCCGCGTCGAGCGTGCCGATGTCGCCGGTGGCGAGCCAGCCGTCCGCGTCCAGCGCGCTGACGACCTGGCCCTCCGCTGAGAGGTATCCGGAGAACAGGATGGGGCCCCGGACGAAGATCTCTCCGTCCCCGGCCAGCCGCAGTTGCAGCCCGGGGAGGGGCCGGCCCACGGCGCCCACCCGGAACTCGGTGGGGGTGTTGATGGTCGCGCAGCCGGTGGTCTCGCTCATGCCCCAGACCTCCAGCACCCGGATGCCGAAGCCGCCGAGGTACTCGAGGATCTCCACCGGGATGGGCGCAGAGCCGCTGCTGGCCCATTCGAGCGCGTCCAGGCCCAGCGTCTTGCGAAGCGGGGCGAGGATCTTGGCATCCGCCTCCGCGACCTGCTGCTGGAGTTCCGGGGGCACGTCGCGTCCGGAGCCCTGGAGTCGGAAGGCCTCCAGGGCCAGCGCATGGGCGGCGAGGATGGGGTCGCGCCGGGCCGGTTCGAGCGCGCCCAGCTTCACCTTCAGGCCCCCCGCGAGCTTCTCCCAGAGGCGCGGCACGCCGAAGAACGCTGGAGCGCGCGCCCTGGCCAGGAGCGGCACCACGCCCGTGGGGTCCGTGCAGATGTGCACGTGCAGTGCTTTGTAGAGCGCGCGGTAGAGGCCGAGCTCGCGCTCCGCGACATGCGCCAGCGGGAGGTACGCGATGGACGGCACCCGCATCTGGACGGGGATGGCGGCGTCCACGGCGATCGCTTCATAGAAGGCGTTGCGGTGGCTCAGCACCACGCCCTTCGGGTCCCCGGTGGTGCCCGAGGTGTACATCATCGCGATCGGATCCTCGGGGCGGATGCCGCTCCAGCGCTCCTCGAAGACGCGGGGCGCTGCCAGGTGTGCTTCGAGCCCCTGGGCCTCCACCTGCGCGAAGGAGACGAAGCGCGCGTCTCCGGTGGGAATGGCCGCCGGGTCGACGACGATGATGCGTTGGAGGGCCTCGAGCGATTCGAGCACCGGCCACCACCGGGCGACCTCGTCCTTGCCTTCCAGCACCACCACGGTGGCCGCGCTGTGTCTTGCGACGTAGCCCACCTGTTCGGTGCTCAGGGTCTGGTACGCGGTACAGGGAATGGCGGAGAGGTGGACGGCGGCAAAGTCGACGATCCAGTGCTCCGGCCGGGCGGACATCATGATCATCATCCGCTCGCCCCGCTTCAGCCCCAGCGCGTCCAGGCCCCGGGTGAGCGCGGCGGTCCGCTCACGCATTCGCGCCCAGGTGAGGGTCGTGTCTCCGGCGGTGAGGGCGGGGGCGCTCGCGTATTCCTCCGCGTTGCGTTTGAGCAGGAGCGGCAGCGTGAGTTTATCCGCCAGGGATTGGCACTGCGCTTCCATTTCCGCGCGCGACGGACCCATGGGCAACCGCCTCCGGTTCAATAGACAAACGGGCTGCTACGTTCCTCTTCAGGGATCGACGTAGAGGTCGAGCACGACGTCGGGGCCGCCCCCGTAGCGACTGAAGTCGGTGACACCTTCGGCGCGCAGGACGTCCTCGTCGATGAAGGTCTGCCCGGTGCATTCACGCGGCGGGCGCTGGAGGAGGGCCACGGCCGCGTCCGCCATGATCTCCGGCGCGCGGGCTCGCTGCATGGAGGTGTCACCCCCGAGCAGGTTCTGTACGGCGGCGGTGGCGATGAGCGTCCGGGGCCAGAGCGCGTTCGCGCCAATGCCAGCCTCGGCCAGCTCCGCCGCCCAGCCGAGCGTGAGCAGCGTCATCCCATACTTGGCGAGCGTGTACGCCGGGTGCAGGCCCATCCAGTGCGGCGCCAGGTTGATGGGCGGCGAAAGCGACAGGATGTGTGCGTGGGGAGAGCGCCGCAGGTGGGGGATGGCCGCGCGCGTCAGCAGGAACGTGCCCCGAAGCTGGATCTGCTGCATCAGGTCGAAGCGCTTGACGGACAGCTCTTCGGTCTTGAGCGGAGCCAGGGCGCTGGCGTTGTTGAGGCAGAAGTCGATGCCGCCAAAGCGCGCCACGGTTTCATCCACGGCCCGCTGCACGTCTGCTTCGTCGCGCACGTCACCCACCACGGCGAGCGCCTGGCCTCCCGCGGCGGTGATCTCCGCGGCGGCCGTGTGCACCGTTCCGGGCAGCCGTGGGTCCGGGGTGTCTGTCTTCGCGAGGAGCGCGACGTTCGCGCCCAGCCGCCCCGCGGCGACACCGATGGCCAGCCCGATGCCCCGGCTGCCTCCGGACATCAACAGCGTGCGCCCCGTGAGCGGACCCGGGGAGGTCGTTCGTCCCGTCACCGCTTGGGCCCCGTCTTCGGCGTCCGGGCCTCGCCGCGCGCGGGCGCGGGCTGCTGGGCCAATTGGGGGAAGACGTCGCGCACGATGACGATCAGCGCTTCGCTCAGCAGCAGGTGGGCGTCTTCACGGGAGAGGGTTTCGCCGCGAATCCACTCGCGGATGGTGGCCTTCACCAGACCGCCGTAGGAGCGGATCATCGCGCGGTGCCGAGCGTCGCTGCCGACCTCGATCTTGAGGCCCAGGAACTCGAGCGTCCTCACCGCGGCGACGTCGTCCGCCTCGGAGATGATGCGCTCGACCTCCGGGTCCGCCCCGATGCCTCCCATGCCGGTGACGGCCACGTACGTCTTGCCGTGGGTCGCCACCGTATCGAGGTACCACTCGACGCTCTTCTCCACCCGCTCCCGCAGGGTTCCGGTCATGGTCACGCTCGTTTCCAGGCCGGGCATGAGCAGCATCCTCTTCACGACCTTCAGATACAGGTCCCGCTTCTGCCCGAAGTAGTGGTTGAGCAATCCGCGAGCGACACCCGCCTCCTTGGCGATGTCGGTGGTGGAGACCTCCGCGTACGGACGCTCACCGAACAGCCGGGCGGCGCACTCGAGGATCTGCTCGCGGCGCTCGTCCGGTTCGAGCCGCTTCCAGCGGGGAGAGAGGGCGGGGCTCATGAGGTCTGCTCCCGCCACGGGAGGAAGGCCGGCAGGTCCTGCTCCACCGTCCGGGAGAACTTCGCGGGTCGCTTTTGCATGAAGGCCATTATGCCCTCCATGGCGTCAGCGCTGTCTCCCAGGCTCGCGATGAGCTGGCTGTCGAGTTCGAACGCGGGCTCGGGCGAGGCAAGGGCGCTCATCCGGTAGAGCGCCTGCCGGATGACGGCCACGGAGACGGGCGCGGTGGTCTCCACCAGCTCGCGGGCGAGCGACAGGGCGGCGTCGAGCAATGCTTCGGGCTCATGGAGGGAGCGGACCAGCCCCGCGCCCAGCGCCTCTTCGGCGAGGATCAACCGGCCGCTCACCATCCAGTCGAGCGCGCGTCCCATGCCGACGAGGCGCGGCAGGAACCAACTGGAGCCGGCTTCTGGATAGATGCCCCGCCGGCTGAAGACGAAGCCGAAGCGGCTGTTCTTCGCGGCGAGCCGGAAGTCCGCGGGGAGGATCATCGTCGAGCCGACACCCACCGCGGCGCCCTGGATGGCGGCGATGACAGGCTTGCGCAGCGCGAACATCTGGCGGCTCACCCGCGTCGCCGGCTCCACCCAGGCGCCCTCGGGGACGCGCGTATTGGTGACTTCAAGCGAGCTGCCGCTCAGGTCCGCGCCCACGCAGAAGTCCTTGCCGGCGCCGGAGAGGATGACCACGCGCACGCCTTCGTCCGTATCCGCGGCGGACAGCGCGTGGGCAAGCTCGTCCGCCATCATCACGGTGAAGCCATTGCGAGCTTCGGGACGGTGCAGTTCCAGGGTGGCGACCCGGTCCTCGACCGAAAACCGGATGTGCTGATAGCTCATGGTGAAGTCATGATGGTAGCTTGTTGGCGGAGCGTCAACAGCAAGAAGCATTGCCGGTGCTGTTTGGCTTTTCGACCTTTTGCGTCATTCCGTGGGAGCCCCCTCCATGCAGCCAACCTCCTTTCGTCTGGAGGGCCGTCGGGCCCTGATCACAGGCGCCTCCAGTGGTCTGGGACTGCACTTCGCTGGGGTGTTGGCGCGAGCGGGAGCTGAAGTCGTGTTGGCCGCCCGCCGTGTGGACACGCTGGCCGCCGAAGTCGAGCGGCTGCGGGCCTCGGGCGCGCGGGCCCACTGTGTGGCATTGGATGTGACCCGCTCGGAATCCGTGCAGGCGGCCGTGGCGGAGGCGGAAGCGCTCGCTGGGGGAGCGATGGAGGTGTTGGTGAACAACGCCGGAGTGTCTGGCGAGCACTTCTTCCTGGAGGTGGAGGAGGCCGAGTGGGACTCCGTGGTCGACACCAACCTCAAGGGTGCCTACCTGGTGGCGCGTGCGGTGGCCCGCCGTCTGGTGGAGCGGGGCCTGCCTGGAAGCCTCATCAATATCGCCTCCATCCTGGGGTTGCGGGTGGGCGGCGCGGTGTCGCCCTACTGCGCTTCGAAGGCCGGGCTGATCCACCTCACCAAGGCGATGGCGTTCGAACTGGCGCGACACAAGATTCGCGTCAACGCCCTGGCGCCGGGTTACATCGAAACGGATTTCAATCGCGGGTTCTTCGCCAGGGAGGCCGGCCAGAAGATGGTGACGCGCATTCCCTTCCGGAGACTCGGCCTCATGCATGAGTTGGATGGCCCGCTGCTGCTTCTGGCCTCGGAGGCCGGCAGCTACATGAGTGGCAGCGTGCTGGAAGTGGACGGCGCCCATCTCTGCTCGACCCTGTAGTCCACCTGGAGTCCCTGATGGATTTCTCCCTCTCCCCCGAAGTGGAAGCCTGGCGGCTGCGCGTGCGTGCCTTCGTGGAGCAGCACGTGCTGCCGCTGGAAACCCAGCCGGAGCTCTTCGACACGCACGAGAACCTCCGCGAGGAGGTGGTGGCCCGGGTCCGCGCCCAGGCCCGTGCCGAAGGGCTCTGGGCCTTCCAGATGCCGAAGTCGCGGGGTGGGCAGGGCCTGGGCGTGGTGGGCATGGCGGCCTGTTATGAGGAAGCCGCCCGGTCGCCCTTTGGTCCGGTGATGTTCAACGCCGCGCCGCCGGACGACGGCAACATGATCCTCCTGGAGAAGGTGCTGGAGACGGAGGCCCTGAAGCAGCGGTGGTTGCAGCCCATCATCGACGGGAAGGTGCGCTCCGCCTTCGCCATGACGGAGCCCCAGGGCTGCGGCTCCGACCCTTCGCTCACCTACACCCGGGCGGAGAAGCAGGGGGATGAGTGGATCATCACCGGTCGCAAGTGGTTCATCACCGGGGCGGAGGGCGCGCAGCACTTCATCCTGCTGGCGCGCACCTCCGACGATGAGCGCAAGGGGCTCACCGCCTTCCTGTTCGATGCCAGTCAGCCCGGGTGGCGCATTGAGCGCCGCATTCCCATCATGGGTCCGGAGGAGCATGGCGGTCATTGCGAGCTGGTCTTCGAGGGCCTGCGGATTCCGGATGCGCACCGTTTGCTGGGCGTGGGGGACGGTCTGAAGGTCACGCAGATCCGCCTGGGCACCGCCCGCCTTACGCACTGCATGCGCTGGCTGGGATTGTCCAAACGGTGTCTGGAGGAAGCGGGGGGCTACGTCACGCGGCGCATGAGCTTCGGGGAGACGCTGGCGAAGCATGAGGGCGTGCAGTGGATGCTGGGGGATGCGGCCAAGGACATCCATATCGGACGGCTGCTCACGATGAGCGCCGCGTGGAAGCTGGACCAGGGCGACTTCGCTCGCACGGACATCTCCATCGCGAAGATCCACGTGGCGGACGCCCTGCACAAGGCCGCCGACACGGCCATCCAGTTGATGGGGGCCCGCGGCTATTCGAAGGACACGATCGTCGAATGGATCTACCGCTACGCCCGACAGGCGCGGCTGGTGGACGGGGCGAGTGAAATCCACAAGATGGTGCTGTCTCGCGCCTACCTGGCCGAAGGCCCGGAGTTCTTCACGTGGGGCGTGCCCGCCGCTTCCACGAAGAAGGGGTGAGCCATGCGCGAAGAACAGAAGCGGGCGCTGGAGCACTTCCTGGCTGGCAGGGCGGGTGCCAGCGCGGTGCGGATTGACGACGTGCACCTGCTGTCTGGAGGCGCCATCCAGGAGAACTGGTCGCTGACCGCCACCATGAAGGGCGGCAGGTACGACGGCATCCTGGAATGCGTGCTGCGCTCCGACGCGCCCTCGGGTGTCGCCGTGTCGCACGGCCGTGCACAGGAGTTCGCCCTGCTTCAGGTGGCCTTCCGGGCCGGCGTGACGGTGCCGGAGCCTCTGTGGGTCGGTGACGCCTCCGTGTTCGGCCGGGAGTTCTTCGTGATGCGCAGGGCTCGGGGGACGGCCTCCGGTCATCGCCTCGTGAAGGAGCTGAACCTGGGCGGGGACCGGGAGCTGCTGGTGGAACGCCTGGGGGAGGAACTGGCGCGACTGCATGCCATCCGCCCTCCGGTGGAAGGACTCGACTTCCTCCGTGCACCGACGCTGTCGCCAGCGCTCCAGGGCGTGAAGGACTTCCGGAACTTCCTGGATGGGCACCGCACGGCGTTTCCGGCGCTGGAGTGGGGGCTTCGTTGGCTGGAAAGGCATGCACCGGCGACTCCGGAGCTGGTGCTGACGCATCGCGATTTCCGAACCGGGAACTACCTGGTGGACGAAACCGGGCTCACGGCCGTGCTGGACTGGGAGTTCGCGGCCTGGTCGGATCCGCTGGAGGACATCGGCTGGTTCTGCGCGCGCTGCTGGCGCTTTGGACGGTTTGAAAAGGAAGCGGGGGGCATGGGCTCCCGCGAAGCGCTGTTTCGTGGCTATGCGCGCGTGAGCGGCCGGCCACTGACGCGTGAGGCGGTGTTCTATTGGGAGGTCCATGCGCATGTGCGGTGGGCCGTGATTGCCCTTCAGCAGGGGGAGCGCCATGTCTCCGGTCAGGAGCCGTCGCTGGAGCTGGCGCTGACAGCGCATGTTGTTCCGGAGCTGGAGCTGGAGATCCTGAACATGACCGGAGGACGGCATGCGTGAACCGCCGGAAGGGGCCGCGCTGCTGGCGATTGCCCGCGAGGTGCTGCGCAAGGAATTGCTGCCCCTGCTGCCCGCGGACAAGGTCTATGCGGCGCTGATGGTGGCCAATGCCATGGGCATCGCAGAGCGCCAGTTGCAGCAGGGTGAAGGCCCCCAGCGGGAAGAACAGAAGGCGCTGGCGGCCCTCCTCCAGACCGAAGGGGCGCTGGAGTCATTGAACCGTGAGTTCGCCACGCGGATCCGCCGGGGCGACTTCGATGGGGATGACGAAGCCCGCAGGCTGCTCTGGGAGTCCACCGTGCAGCGGGTCCGGGAGAGCGCACCGAAGGCCCTGTCGGCCTACCGCGACCGTCACGGCTCGTCGAAGATGAGCAGTCCTCGTGAGGAATCCACGACGTAGACGTGGCCGTCGCCGGGCACACGGACGCCGTAGACACCCTCGAAGATGCTGTCGCCCCGGTGGGGGTCGCCTTCGCGGAAGGTGTTGTAGTGCGCCACCTGCGTGGGCTTCGTGGGGTTGGACACATCCAGCACGCGCAGGCCCTCGTGGTACCAGGCCACGTAGAGGCGGGTGCCGCGCAGGATGAGGTTGTGGATGGAGGTGATGGACCGCATGCGGAACTCGCCCAGCTTCACGATGCGGGCGGGGTCGGTGACGTCGAGCACCCGCAGGTGGGAGCTGTTGAACTCTCCTCCTTCGAACGCGAGGGTCCGGCCTGCGAAGGCCCCCACCGCGCTGTGGTGCGAATAGGCGAGGTCCGGCCTGAGGTACTGGCCGAGGGGCTTCACGTCGTCCAGGTCGGTGACGTCCACGACAGTGTAGGGACCGAACGCATTGCTGACATACAGGCGGTTCTCATACGCGAACGTGTCATGGGGCCCACCTGAATCCGGGTCCCCGGGGACGGTGATGCGAGCGCGCTGCACGGGATTCAGCGGCTGGGACACGTCGTAGACGAAGGTGCCGGTGTTGGGGACCATGGCGTAGAGCCGCTCCCCGTCGACGAGCACCGTGTGGGCGCCGTAGGTCCCCGTCGGCAGGTTCCGCACGAAGGTGGGCTCCGCCGGATTGGAGATGTCGTAGACGAGCGTCCCCATGATGCTGCTGGCCACGTAGAGGGCATCGCCGTGAGCCCAGACGCCGTTCCAGAAGTTGTCGCCCGGCAGGTTGATGGAGGTCTTGAAGAAGGGGTGCTTCGGGTCGCTCACGTCGAAGACGGTGAGGCCTCCGGCCCGGCCGAGGTAGGACAGGGAGACGACGTAGGCGTGGCCCTTCGTGACGTAGACATCCACGGGTTGCCCCAGCTCCACGTGTCGCTCGGAGAGCAGCGTCAAGCCGCCGGAGGACTCCGGCTCGCCCGCCCATTTCGCGACACGGTGGGCCTCGAAGGTGCCCTGCTGGGTCAGCTTCCCCCGGCGGCAGGAGGCGAAGCAGCCCGTGATGATGTCCGGGGCCGGCGTCTGGCAGCCCACCATGGCGACGGTGAGGCCCAGGCGCGTGTGCTTCCCGACGACGGAGAAGCGCCCGCCCTGTGTGTCCCGCTGGAGCAGCGGTTCGTTGTACATCGTGCTCGGGCCACCGTCGCTCCGGAGCTGGAAGCCTTCGGAGCCGTTGCTGACGAGGATGCCGCCATCCTCCAGGCGCTTTTCGTTCCGGGTGTCGGCCAGGTAGATGCCCTCCTGCTCAAGCGCGGCCAGGGCCTCTGGGTCGCACCGCGACACGTCGAAGCGCGGCAGCTCCTCGCAGGCCGTGGTGGACGCGTCCCGGGCGTCGAAGCCGCACGGCGCGAAGGGACCCTTGTCGACCCAGTCTCCGTGCTCTTCAAGCTCGGTGTAGGTGCCGTCCCAGACATAGGGGCCGGCGTCGGGGACTCCCGCGTCGCTGGAGGGTCGCGGGGGCGGGTCATCACAACCGGCAAGCAGTTGGAGGGACAGGACGGCCAACAGGGGCCGGAGGGCGCGGCGGACGGTTGCCATGGAGGACCTCGCGAGAAGCTCGCCCCACGACGATTCGTGGGGGGCCCCGGGTGAACGTGCCTGGCTCGCCCGGCTCCTCACCTTCCTGGCAAGACAGGTCTGGGTTCAACCCCGTTGGGGACGGGGCCCGGTGCGGCGTTCACTGAGGGTGCGTTAGGCTGGGGGCCCTCATGGTCAAGATCACCCGGTCCCTCGCCCCGAAACCGTCACGCGTCTCGAAGGCGGAGGCGCCTGTCTCCCAGACGCCCCCCACGACGGTTTCCTCGCGCGCTCCCACCCGCGCCGCCTCTTCCATGGCGGCTCCCGTCGCGGCCGGCGCGAAGGCCCCGGCGCGGCAGAAGGTGGAGCAGCGGGTGTCCTCGCTCCCCGAAGGCATGACGCGTCAGGCGCTGCTCCAGGCGCTGTCTGGAGGGATGCCTGCGGCGGATGTCGATGCGGTGACCACGGCGCTCGCGGACTTGAGCCCCGCCCAGCAGAAGGAGCTGGCGAACCTGTTGTCAAAGGCAGGCGTCAGCGCCACCGCGTCTCCTCGCGCCGATGCGGGCGCCGAGCGCGCGTTCCTCTTCAAGGCCATTGCTGGCGGCGCGAAGGGCGCGACCCTCAAGCGTCTGGCCGACCAGATTCGCGGGCGGCCTCCCACCAACCAGGCCTTCGCGTTCAATCCGATGTCCGCGGGGGCCGCGAAGCGCACGGTGAGCGCCAGCCCCGTGGATGCGGCGGCGGCGAAGCTGAAGGCGGCGATGGATGACATCTGGGGCACCGACGAGGACGCCGTCTTCGAGGCCCTGGAGGGACTGGACCCCGCCCTGCTGCCCAAGGTCGCGGAGAAGTACCAGAAGCTGACCGGCACCTCGCTGCAGGACGCGCTCGCCCTGGAGCTCGAAGCGGAGGACCTGAAGCGCGCGCTCGCGGCCTTCGAGCCCCAGGTGCCGGTGGCCACCACCGCTCCGGTGAAGACGCCCGCGAAGGTCTCCGCGGCGGCAAAGACCTCCGCCTCCGACATCCAGAAGAACCTTGATGCCATCCAGGTCACGTCCCGGGACGAGGGGGTCATCCAGCGTGGAAACGCCGTCGAGCTCAACAACCTCATCCCTATCAACGTCGCGAAATGGAAGCCTCCGAAGGCCGCCATCTACAAGCCGCTGAAGGAGGCCGTGAAGGCCCGAGGCGATGCGCAGGCGGCCGTGGACAAGGCGACCACCGAACCGGCGAAGAAGGCCGCGCAGGCGAAGCTTGAAGCCGCCGACAAGCAGGTCGCCGCCGCGGGCGAGAAGATCAAGGGGTGGTTGAAGGAGCACATCAACGCGAATCCGGAACTCGGTCGCGCCAACACCGCCGTGAAGCACGCCAAGGAGCAGGTCGCCGCGTTGGAGAAGAAACACGCCAAGGCGAAGGTGCCGAAAGAGCCCGAGGCCGCCGAAACGCTCAAGCGCGAGCAGAAGACCGCGCTCGATGCGGCGAAGGCGAAGCTCACCGCGGCCCAGACCCATGCGCAGTCGGTGAAGGACGGCCTGATGGCCCGCATTGACGGGTACACGCCGATGGTCGACGTGCACCAGACCCGTTCCGACGTCACGGTGGACGGGACCACCGTGCGCATGCGCGATGGCCGGGAGACCGCCTACACGAACTCGTGGAAGGCCATCGATGGCGGCGCCACCCAGGGCGACTCGCACACCGACGTCGACACCCAGCTCGCGAAGAGTGGCATCAGCGAGGACCGGCAGAAGATCCTGGCGTCCATCTCCGGGCTGGAGGGCACCTTCAGCAAGGTCAACACCTGGGACACCGGGCGCGTGTCGTGGGGCTTCACCCAGTGGACGCTCGGCAAGAGCGGCAACGGCACGCTGGCCGACTTCATGCGGGACCTGAAGAAGACCGACCCGGCGCAATACGAGAAGAGCTTCGGCAGGTACGGGCTCGACGTCGATTCCAAGGGCGTGGTGCTCACCCGCGCGGATGGCACGGTGCTCAAGGGTGTCGAGGCGGCCGAGGCGATCCGCACCGACGTGAAGCTGTCGGCCGTCTTCATGGCCGCGGGGGCCGACCCGGCGATGCAGCAGGCGCAGATCCGCTTCGCCAACGAGGGGAAGATTTCCGACGTCCGTGACCGCTCGGTGAAGGTGTCGGGCAAGAACGCCAGTGGCGAAGCCGTGAGCGCGAAGCTCCATCTGAAAGACGTCGTCACCAGTGAGTATGGCAACGCCATCATGACCGACCTGGCGGTCAACGCCGGTTCGGGCGGAGCCGTGGCCGCCGCCGCGCTCGAGAAGTATGTGAGGGACCACGGCGTGGATCCCGCGAAGGTGGCGGAGTGGGGCCCGGACGCGGAGAAGGCCATCATCGCCGCGCTCGAACATGCCTCGCGCGCGGAGCGGTTGAGGCACCACGCGAAGGCGGGTTTCAGCAAGGAACCCGGCTCGTTCGCAAGCTGACCCGGGACGGGAAGTCCCATGGGCCCGTCCGGGCCACAGGATGGGAAAGGGATTGCCCAGGGCGTGGACCGGAGGTCCCCGTCGCTGTCGGCCTCATGGCAGCGCGCTGCCACCTCTGGGAGGTGAACCGTGCAGGGGTCCGATGGTTAGCCTCCTCCCTCCGGAGGCGGGAGCTTCCGGCCGGGAGGCATCATGTCGCAGGTGAGGGATTGGGTGGGCGTCGTGGCCCTGGCGTCCATGTTCATGGAGGGGGGCGCCGCGCAGGCCCAGGGCAACGCGGTCCGCTGCGGTGACACCCTCACCCAGCACACGCGGCTCACGCGCGACCTCTTGTGTCCCGGCACGGAGGCGCCCGCGCTCCGAGTCGTCGGGACGGGCATCGTCCTGGATCTGGGCGGTCATACCGTAGGCCGCACCGGCCCGGAGATGGGGGACTCGCAAGGCATCGTGGTCGAGTCCAACGGCACGGTCCGCAACGGGACGATCCGCGGGTTTCGTTGGGGCTATGTGCTCGACAGTGGAGCGGACAGCGTGCGGCTGCACGAATTGTCGCTCGTCGACAACGGGACGGCCGTCTACCACCGGGGCGGCTATGCGCGCTTCCTCATCACGAACTCCCGCATGCAGGGGAACACCACCGGGATGAGCAGTGAGTTCGACGCGGCCACCGGTGAGTTCAACATCCGCTCTTCGTTCTTCACCGGCAACGGGCGCGTGATGTTCGTGGATGCCCACGACGTGGATGTGCTCGGGTCGACCTTCAATGCGAATGCGAACGTCATCGAGTGCTTCAATGGCAACATCCGCATCCGCTCCAGCACCCTGGCGATGAACACCGCCGTAGGCTCGCTGGCGTTCGACCCGGCCGGCGGCTTCGATTTCTGTTCGGAGCTGCGGTTCGAAGACACGCTCATCGCGAACAACACCGCGCTGGCCCCTCCGGAAGCTCCGGTCTGGGGGCCGTTCCGGTTCGTGATGCGCAACTCGTGGGTCGTCAACAACGGCAGTGGGCTCCACGCTGGAAGCCGGACCGTCTACCTGGAGGGCAATACCTTCTGGGACAACGCAGGTGGCCTGACGCTGGCCGACCTGCCGGAGACCGTTCCGTATCCCCTCAAGGGCATCGTTCGCGGCAATCACTTCCTGCGCAATGCCGGCGACGGCTTCCGCGTCCTGGAGCCCAGCAAGCCCACGGTGGAGGACAACACCGCGATGAACAACGTGGGCTGGGGCATCCACGCGCCGAACGCCTACGACGGGGGGGGGAACGTCGCGCGAGGCAATGGCGCGGGCAACTGCGAAGGCGTCTTCTGCTCCGACTCCTGAGCGCGCACCTGGAGGCGCGGACTTCGCGATAGAAGGCGGGGACCATGAAGACTCCCCGACTCCCCGTGAGCCCACCCCGCACAGCGATGCGGCTCGAGGGCATGGAAGGCAAGGCCCGTGTTTTCTGGTCCTACGCGCAGCACGGCGAGCGCCTGGACCTGCACCACGGCAAGCAGGGCACGGATGGCAAGCGCGAATCGCGCACCTTCCCTTCCGCCGAGGCGGCCGCGGCCTTCGCGCGCAAGCAGGTCTGGGTCCGGGTGGACAAGGGGGCCTGGTCCAGCGACCTGGCCTTCGAGTCCACCACCTGGGAGCAGGTGAAGGACTCGGTGCAGGTGCCCGGCAACTCCGAACAGGACGACGACCGGGTCCTCGTGCTCACCGGGGATGTCGTCGTGCCCCATGACCTGTGGCTCGACTTCCATCGCGGCATCTTCGCCCAGGACGACCCGGACGCGGAGCCCTTCACCGGACTCCTGGTGCGGGGCAACCTCACCGTCGAAGGCTGTGTGTTCAACGGGGAGAACGACTTCGGACCGTTCCTCCAGGTGGACGGCAACCTCGTCGCGACGAGCATCGCCATCGGCGGTTCGCGGCTGCGCGTCACGGGCGACGTCACGACCGGGGACTTCGTGGCGGTCTACAACCACGGCAGCGTTTCCATCGGGGGCGGGCTCGTCGCACGCACCATCGCCTCGGACTACACCCTGAAGGTGGAGGGCCCCGTGGATGCCTACCGCTATCAGGGACAGGGCTCGAAGGTGTTCGCGGTAACGGACGGGGTGGAGGACACGCAGGATCCCTATGAGGTGAAGGGCGTCTTCCTTCCGGCGGCGGTGTCCGGCGAGCGCGTCCTGCTCGACAAGGCGCGCAAACTGCTGGCCGTCGGCAAGCCCATCTCCCGTCCTGGATTCACCAGCATCCGGGCCGCGTTCCGCCAGCTTGTCTCCAAGAAGATGGCGGAACCCGACAAGGTGAAGAGCCTGTCGCTGAACAGCAAGAGCCTCAAGTCCCTGCCGGACGAGCTCTTCCTGTTCCGCCGCCTGGAGAAGCTCAGCCTCCAGAGCAACGAGCTGAGGACGCTTCCCGAAACCCTGGGGCTGCTCACGGAGCTGCGCGAGCTGGATCTGCGCAGCAATGGCCTGTTGGCGCTGCCCGAATCCATGGGGGCGCTGAAGAAGCTCCGGGTGTTGAACCTGGAGACCAACTGCCTCTGGCGGCTCCCGGACTCGCTGGCGGAATGCGTGGAGCTGCGCGCGGTGTACCTCGTGAACAACCCGTATGCCTACGTCCGGAGGGCCTTCGGGGCGTGGAGCAAGGTCCAGCTCATGTGGGAGCTTCCGGAGGTCCTCACGCGGCTGCCGAAGCTGGAGGTGTTGAAGTTCGAGGGCACGCCGCTGCGCACGCTGCCGAAGCGCCGCTTCGACAGCGCCGCCCTGACGAATGCCACCGTGTGCCGGTCGCTCATCACGCAGGTGGATCCGGACCTTCATTCCCAACTCGACGTGGTGGACGTGGCGTCCAGCCCCGGGAACGCGGCCGCGTACATCGGCTACTGGTTCAAGCGGGAGAACGTGCGCCTCGAACACATCCATGACGTGAAGTCGGGCCGCTATGACTTCACGGAGGTCATCGCGCTGCTGGGGCTGCTGCTGCGCCTCAACATCCCCACGGCTGCGCCCTATGATGAGGCGCTGAAGAAGTTCCGGGAACAGAGTGAGGACATCGCCCGGAGCATGGACTGGGAGGGCGCCTATGCCCACCATGTCCGTGCGCTCTTCCTTGCCCTGGGGGACGCGCTGGGGCCATTGGGCGAGCCCCATCCCGGCAATGCGCTCATCGCCGGGCTGAGGGACATCTTCTCCGTCCATGCGCGCAGGGGCCTCTGAGCGCTCAGGGCGCGGGCTTCGCCGCCTTGCTCAGGATGAGGTCCCGCACCGCTTCGGCCGTGCCGGTGGCGGACTGCGGGTTCTGTCCGGTGACGAGCCGGTCATCCACCACCACCTTGGCCGTCCAGTTGGCGGCGGGCTGGTGCTTCGCGCCACGCTCCTTCAGCGTGGTGGCAAGGAGGAAGGGGACCACCTTCTCCAGCTTCACCGCGCGCTCCTCGTCGTCGGTGAAGGCGCTCACCTGCTTGCCGGCGACCAGGTACTTGCCGTCGCTCAGCTTGACGTTCACCAGCGCCGCGGGACCGTGGCAGACGGCGGCGACGACGCGGCCGGCTTCGTAGACTTCACGCGTCACCCGTTGCACCGCCGGGCTGCCGGGGAAGTCCCAGACGGCGCCGTGGCCGCCCGCGTAGAAGACGGCGGAGTAGCGGGCCACCTTCACGTCGTCCAGCTTGAGGGTGGTGCGCAGGGACTGCCGGAACGCGGGGTCGTTCCAGTAGCGCGCGTTGGTGGCGTCCTTCAAATCCAGGCCATCCACCGGAGGCTCACCGCCCTGGATGGACGCGAACTCCACCGGGATGCCGGCGGCCTGGAACACGGCCAGGGGGTGGGTGACTTCTCCCAGGTAGAAGCCGGTGGGCTCGCCGGTGCTGCCCTTGGTGGCGTGGCTGGTCATCACGATGAGGACGGGGGTGGGGGAGGGCGCGGCCGGCCTGGCGGTCGGCGCGGCGGCGGTGGCCACCCCGAGCAGGGAGGCGGCAAGGAGGGAGGACATGGTTGGGACTCCTGAGGGAAGGGCCTCGCGCGGGGCCGGTCTCGTCACTCAAACTATTGTCGCCGCCGTCGGCGATAAATGGGGGTGAGGGCATGTCACTTTTGCTACGGAGGCATGAATGGGCCGGCGCTTCGACCATCTGAACGACGTGGAGGCCTTCATCGCGGCGGTGGAGCGCGGTTCGCTGACGGCCGCCGCCACCGCGCTGGGGACGACGCCGTCGGTGGTGAGCCGCGCGCTCGTCCGGCTGGAGCAGCGGCTGGGGGCGCAGTTGCTGCGGCGGACCACCCGCAGCCTGAGCCTGACGGACGCAGGGCGGCTGTACCTGGAGCAGTCACGCACCGCCTTCGGCCTGCTCGCGGAAGCCGAGCGCGCCATCCAGGGGCAGGGCGGCGAACTCACCGGCAGCGTGCGCCTCAGCGTTCCCACGACCTATGGCCACTACCGCCTGCCCGCGAAGCTGCGGACCTTCGTGCGTCGCCATCCGCGCGTGCAGGTGGAGCTGAGCATCTCCAACCGCAACGTGGACCTGGTGGCGGAGGGCTTCGACCTGGCCATCCGTCAGGGAGAGCTTCGCGACAGCGGGCTGGTGGCACGGCGGCTGGAGGATGCGCCCCTGTGCCTGGTCGCATCGAAGGCGTACCTGAAGGAGGCCGGGACGCCCCGAACACTGGCGGACCTGTCAGGCCATACGTGTCTGAGCTTCGTCATGCCCAGCACCGGACGCGTGCCGCCGTGGAGCCTGCGCGAGGACGGGCGCGACGTGGACTGGACGCCTCCCGCCTCGTTGCGGGTGTCGGACGACGTGCTGGGGTTGGTGTCGCTCGCCGAGCAGGGCATGGGGTTGTGCCAGACGTATGACTTCATCGCCGCCGACCGTCTGCGCCGGGGCACCCTGGTGGAGGTGCTGCCGAAGCTGCGGGGCCGCTCGCGGCCCTTCTCCGTCATCTACGTTCCGCACCGCAGCCTGTCCGCGGCCTCGCGTGCGTTGATTGCCGTGTTGACGGAGGCGGCTTGAGGCGCAGGGACGCGTTCAAAGCCCGAGCGCCGCCCGACACGTCTTCGTGTAGAGGTCCCGGAAGAGGTTGTCCGGGTCGGTGCGCTGCTTCACCGATTGATAGGTCTCCCGGTTCCAGATGCTCCAGAAGGTCTCCTCGTCATAGTAGTTGTACGAGATGAGCGTCTTGGTGCCGTTGACCCGTTGCAGCGCGTCCTCGAACTCCTTGTAGAGGTTGCGGCCGGACGGCTGCTTGAGGCCGTAGACCGCGAGGTCGAGGAACAGCGGGTCGCTCATCCCGGACCACCATCGCGGCGTCAGCCATTCATAGTCACGCGTCCGCCGGAAGGGCACGCACCACACCGGGTAGTGGCGCATCTCGCGGTGATACCAATCCATGAACTCGGCCGTGCGCGAGAAGGGGACGAACACGTCCACGATGACTGGCGGGTCCTTCTCTGGCAGCAGGAGGTTGTGGAAGCGGTTCGCGGCCCTCAACACGCTGTCGGAGTGGATGAGCTTGCCGAACAGCGCCCGGGCCAGCAGGTTCTGGGGCCTGGCGTGCGTGACGCCCCGGTTGTAGCGGAAGAGGTAGTCGTACGTCGTGAGGTAGTCCTCGGCGCGGCGCGGGATGGTCTCGCAGTACGCCGTGAGCCATTCGTAGCGGCTCACGTACGGGGCCTTCTCCACGAAGTGCCCCACGCACAGCACGTGCTTCGTGGGGGAGAAGATCTGCCCGTCCAGGTAGTCCGTGTCCTTCGCGCTGAAGTGACGCCAGATGGCCTGCTGGAAGGCTTCGAGCGTGGGGTACGTCTCATACGTCATGCGCACGTAGGGCGCCGCGCGCACGAGCTTGAAGCGGATGCGCGACAGGATGCCCAGCGTTCCGAACGAGCCGTGGAGCATCTGGAACATCAGCGGCTGGTCCGTGGGCGAGCAATGCAGCACCTCGCCCTTCGCGGTGATGATCTCGTATTCCAGACAGGTGTCGTGGAAGCCGCCCTGGCGGAACGACATGGACTCGATGGAGCACCCCGCGATGGCGCCCCCCAGCGTGATGGTCTTGTGTTCCGGGACGATGAACGGCACGAGCCCCAGGGGCAGCGTTGCTTGCACCACCTGGTCGAAGGTCACCGCGGGCTCGGCCGTGCAGGTCAGCCCCACCGGATCGATTTCGAGGATCTGATCCAGGTCCCCCAGGTCCACCTTCTCGTCGCCGCGCCGCGAGTCGTTCCGCTTGGGCACCTGATGGGGCGGCGACTTCTTCTTGAAGGAAGCGGGCCCCGTACCCTTGCGCTGCCTCAGTTGCCTGGCGATGGCTTCGACCCTGGCCGAATGCAGCGCCTCCCGCAGTGAGGACTCCCCCGACCCCCGCACGCTGGAAACCGACTCCATGGTCATCCGCCCCTCCGTCCTTCGTTCGCTGGAATGTGGGGACTGTACGGTGGCGGGTGGGCTTTGGGCTGACAGCCCTGGCCACCCCTGGTCGGCTGCACGACGGGCGGGCGCGGGGCCCGCGGGTCCTGGGCTTTGAACTGTAATTTTCCGTGACGGTCAGAATGGCAGCCGGCGAACACGTATGGGAAAGCCCTCTCTTCCGGTTCGCACGCCTTTGAGTGGATGATCAGGAATTCGTGCCTTGGCGGCAACCCCGGGAGTCTCACATGACTGTCAACGGAACCCGCAGCAACAACAGCTATCGCGTTCGTTCGGGCGACACGCTCGGTGAGATTGCCCAACGCCACAACACCACGGTCGACGCGCTCGTCCGTGCGAACAACCTCTCGGATCCGAACAGGATCCTCAGCGGAACCCAACTGACCATTCCGGGCGCCACCGACGGCTTCGAGCGGGCCCCCCTGCGGATGTCCCCCGCGTCGCAGTCCCGGACGTCGCCGCGCAACGCTGACGGCTTCGACAGGGGCACTCCGGCGGGCGGCAGGATCGCGCCCACGCCCCGACCGCCGTCCGAACGTCCGGCGGCGCCCGCGGTGGTGGCCCCCGTGCCCCTCCCGCTGTCCCAGCGCCCGGCGGCGCCCGTGGTCAATGACAGCAGCGCGACGCCGACCGACTTCAACGACACGTCCGTCATCGCTCCCGCCACGGACCTTCCTGACGTCCGGACGGACACTCCGTGGATCAGCCAGTTCGATGGCTCGAAGGTCCCGGATTCTGGCAATCTGGCCTGCTTCCGCGCGGCGACGGTCATGGCCCGCGAAGCAGGCGTCACGGTGACCGACTTCGAGAACCGCATCCAGGTCGCGACGTCGGAAGGGCCGGATGGCATCACCGTGAATCGCCAGGCGGCGGAGCAGGGGCGCGACTACATCGACCAGCAGCTCTCCCTGGGCCGTCCCGTGGTCGTCGGTGTCGACCATCGCAACAACGATGGTCAGAACAAGGACAACCGGGATGGCATCACGGACCACTTCGTGGTGATCACGGGGCGCGGAACCGACGAACAGGGGCGCGTCTTCTACACGTTCCACGACCCTGCCACGAGGCACCCCTCCAAGGGGGCCGACACGAACCCCGACAACCGGTTCTTCGTCGACGAGCAGACCGGGAACCTGTACCGCCCGGGCTCCCGGGAAGAGCGATACGTCACCGATCGTGGCTTCCAGGTGTCGATGGTCCGCCCGAACGCGTAGGCCGCGCTCGGGCCTCCCCAGGCGTCTGTTGGGAACCGCGCCTGGAGGCCGGGCCCACTTCGCGCGCGCACCGCGGAGACATTGTCACGGCCACGCAACAAGTCATCGGTTTTACCGAGAATTCCGTGCTTTGTTGTAAGTCCGGGTCGCGTATGACCTGAACTTCCCCCCCCACGTACGGAACGCCTCCCCTGATGACTCCCTCGGTTCCCCGAACGAACTGGCGCCACGCGCTCGTCGTGTTGCCCGTGTTGCTCACCCTGGCCTGCGGCGGCGAAATGCCCCCCGAACCGCTGGCGCCCCTGGACCGCGCCAGTGCCGCCCTGGGCGCGCCCACCACCGTGTCCTTCCAGGAGCAGGTGGCCCCGTCGACCGCGTACACCGGCGCGTCGGATGCCACGCTCTTGCAGAACACCCCCACCGTGAACCTGGGCGCGGACGCGCTCATCCGGTTGGATCGTGACTATCCGACGAGCTCCGGGAAGGTCAGCAACGGCCTGCTGCGCTTCGACCTGGGCGCCATCCCCGCGACCGCGACGGTGCAGTCCGTCCGGCTGACGGTCAACGTGAGGAACTCCACCACGGGCGAGGGCTACTTCGTCCACGCCGCCGGCCGTGCCTGGACGGAGTCGCAGGCCACCTGGAACAACGCGACCAGCACCACCGCCTGGGCCACCGGCGGCGCCAGCGGCGCTTCGGACCGGGGCGCCACGTCCTTCGCCACGCTCAACCCGGGGGCGACCGGGTCGTACGCCGTGGACCTCAACGCGGCGGGCATCGCGGCCGTGCAGGGCTGGGTGCAGGGCGCGGCCGGAAACCACGGCTTCGTGCTGGATGCCATCACCAACATGGACGGCCTGGAGCTGGACTCGTCGGAGGCCGCCATCGCCGCCAACCGTCCGAAGCTGACGGTGACCTATGCGCTGCCGGACGAGCCGGGCAACCCTGGCATCCCCGGTCTGGACAACACCGGCCAGACGATTCCAGACACCAACTACGCCATCCCCTCGGGCGCCATCTTCCTGGCGACGAATGGCAATGACAGCAACGCGGGGACGCAGGCCGCCCCGGTGGCCACGCTCAACCGCGCCATTGCGCTCATCCCCTCCACTGGCGGCACGATCGTGGTGCGCGGCGGCACCTACCGCGACTGGTTCAACAACGGCGCTGGCAACTACAAGGTCAACACCAAGCCCATCACCTTCCAGGCGTATCCGCGCGAGCAGGCCTGGTTCGACGGCACGGACCTGAAGCCCGCCTCGGCCTGGACCTCCGACGGCGCCGGCCACTGGTACATGGACTGGAGCACGCCCAGCTTCTGCAATGGCGGCTACTACAACTTCAAGTACGACGCCCAGCCGACGACGAACCAGGGCCCGTGCAGCCACTTCGACATGTATGGCGATCCTGCGAACCCCGCGGCAGGTGACCCGCAGATGGTCTTCATCGACGGTGCGTACGTGCACGAGGTGAAGACGCTGGCGGAGGCCACGCCGGGAAACTTCTTCTACGACTGGGACAACCGCCGCATCTACATCGCGACCCACCCGTCGGGCCACACCGTGGAGGTGGCCGCGCGCCCCGTCGCCATGGTGCTGGGCACCACGGGCCACAAGGTGAGGGGGCTGGGGTTCCGGCGTTACGCGACGAACGAGTACAGCAACACCACGAACGCGGCGCTCTACATCGGCGCGACGAACTCCCTGGTGGAGAACTGCGTCTTCACGCAGATGGCGGCAGGCTCGCTCAGCATCAAGCCCCAGGGCGGCGTGGTGCGCGGCTCGGTGTTCGCCAACAACGGCTTCACCGCCATCGGCTCCAACGGCTCCACCAACTCCGGCACGGTCGTCACCGACAGCTTCCTGCTGGAGGAGAGCGTCATCAACGCCAACAACACGGAGCGCTTCGGCACCAACTGCTCGCGCTCGTGCGCGCAGGCGGGCGTGAAGATCGCCCACATGAATGGCTTCACGGTGCGCAACAACGTCTTCGAGAACAACCTGAACGGCGCGGGCTTCTGGTGTGACGAGGACTGCCGCAACGGCGTGATGGTCTACAACATCTTCCGCAACAACAAGATTGGCATCTTCTACGAGGTCTCCGACACCGGCATCATCGCATCCAACCTCATCTACGACAACACCTACGCTGGCATCCAGGCTTGCTCGTCGAACACGAAGATCTACAACAACACCCTGATCAACAACGCGGCCATCAACATCTGGATCTACGACGACTCGCGCAACGAGCAGGACAAGCGGGGCTCGGACATCGGTCCGGACACGATGAACGTGGACGTGTCCAACAACATCCTGTCGGGCGGGAACATCACCACCCTCAAGGCGTCGCGTTCCGACAACAACTTCACCAACACCGGGCCGAACACCTTCTTCTCCGGCCTGGACTACAACAGCTACTACCGCTCCGGCGGCAGCACGAAGTCGCTGATCAACTGGGTGGACACGGGCGGCGTGAACTACACGTCGCTCGCCGCGGTCCGCACGGCTCGGGGCTGGGAGAACAACGGTCACGACCTCGCGTCGGGCGGGGATCCGTTCTTCGTGAACCAGGCGCTGCGCAACTACGTCGTGCGCTCCACCAGCCCCGCGTACAACAGCGGCAGGCCGTTGCCCGCGGACGTGGCGCAGGTGCTCGGGGTGCCCTCCGGCACGGTGACGAGCCGGGGCGCGCTGAGCTGGCCAGGCCGGTAACCCTGTCCGCGTGAAGGCAGGGCCCGGAGCCGGGTGGTTCCGGGCCCTGTGTCCTGGCGCGCGGTGCCCTACGACGCGGGCGCTTCGAGTTGCTGGCGCAGTTCGGTGGTGCTGATGACCTGGGTGCCTTCACGGTCCAGCAACGCCTGTCCATCCTCGGAGTAGAGCGCCGGGCGCCGGTACAGCATGCGCAGGGCGCGCAGGTGGGGGTAGACGATGGACGCGCGGGGGTTCATCTCCCGCAGGTGTTTGCGCAGGAGCGGCGCGTACTTCGGGCTCTGGGCCGGGAAGATGTGGTGTTCCTGGTGGTAGCTGAAGTTGAAGTGCAGCCAGTTCATCACCGGGTGGGTCTCCACGCTGGCGGTGTTCACGAAGGGGTTGTCCGTCTCCTCCGCGGCCGGCTGCATCCAGTGGTTGGTGGCGATGTAGATCATCAGCGTGACGTTGCCGATGAGCAGGGGGAGCACCAACGCGTAGAACGCGGCGCGGGGGCCCAGCACCCAGCCCAGCGCGCCCCAGCCCACGGCGAGGAGCACCGTGAGCACCCGTTCCCGGACGTGGTGCATGTGCACGTGCCGGAACGCGGGCAGCCGGCTGTGGTACCAGAGGAAGGCCTGGCCCTGGGCGGTGAAGAAGACGCTGAAGCTGATGAAGCTGAGCCACGTCCCCGACCCCGGGGAGATGAGGTGGAACAGCTTCGCGAACCCCTGGGTGTGCCAGTCCGTCCGCCGGGGAAGGATGTCCGGGTCGCGGACGTGGACGTTGGCGGCGCTGTGGTGCGCCTGGACGTGCCAGGCCCGCCAGTTGCCGGGCGTGACGAGGAAGGGCGCGAAGCCCGCCCAGCCGAGCACGCTCTCCAGCGTCCGGCTGTGGAACACCGAATGGTGCAGCGCTTCGTGCGCGGCGAGCCCCATCGCTGTGACCATCTGCCCCAGCACGAGCGCGAGCAGGAGACACGCCCAGTCGGGCAGGGGCTGGCTGCCAATGAGCCAGATCAACGCCGCCATCACCGGCACGAGGCCGAGCGCGACGATGCCTCGCAGGGGCTGTCGCTCGAAGGCCTCGGGGGGCAGGACGCGGCGCAGTTCCGAACGCAGCCGCTTGGCGTCATCCGGAGGGATGGAAACCGGGGTCGGAGGAAGGTCGTTCATGGGGTCGTCCGGGGAATGGGGCTTCAGGCCATGGGGCGGGCGATGCCACCTTCGATGAGCATGCGCAGCCGTCCCGCTTCGTCATGCGCCGCCGCGCTGCCGCAATGGAGCAGGTCTCCTTCCACGTGCGGCGCGAGGGCCCGCAGGGAGAGGTGGCGGGGAGCGTCGTGGTTCCCCGTGAGCAGGTCCCGGTCGAACGTGGCCCGCCGGACCTGGACGGGCGCGAACACGTCGTCCGATACGCCCTCCACGTGCATCGCGCTCAGCCGCAGGGCCGCGTCCAGGACGAGCGCCGGCACGTGTGTTCCCGCCTGCCGGGGTGTTTCCGGCAGCCCGAGCCGCGCGAAGCGGGCGGACCCTTCCAGACGGATCTCCTCCAGGCAGTCGAACATCTTCCTCAGTTCGATGGGGGAGCCGGTGGCGCAGTGCGGGTCGTGCACGGCCAGTCCGTTCCCCGACGCCGTGGCGGCGGCGAGCTGGGGTGTTGTCCGGGGAGGCTCCGCCGTCAGCGTGAAGCGGGCTTCGGCGTAGACGAGGTCGCGTTCGAGCACCACGCCGGACGCGTGGACGATGTCGCCGGTGAGCCGGACCTGGACGCTGTGACGGCCGGGGTCGTCGCTCAGCGGGGTGCACTCGGCGCGCAGGGCCTGCTGTCCTCCCGGCTTCACGCGGATGAAGCGGGAGAACCGCGCGTCCTCGATGGTGACCGTCCGCAGCTCCGGGCGGCTGTCGCCCAGCGCGCTCTGGAGCATCAGGTCCAGGGCCCACGCGCCCGGCAGGGTGGGGGTGCCTCGTACGAGGTGGTCCTCCAGGCAGGGCACGCTCGCGGCGTCGACCATGAGGTCCTTTCGCGTGGGCCGGGGTGGTTCGGGAGGCCGAGGGGGCGGGGCCAGCAGCTCCAGGCCGTAGAAGGCGCGCTCGCTTTCGGTGAGCTGCACGTTGATGGGCTGGCACGGCAGGCCATCCACCAGTTGGAGGAAGAGCGCTTCGCCCTCGTCGGCGCGGATGCCGCGCAGCTTGCGGCTGGCCCCGAGCACCCGGTACTCCGAGCCGCGCGTCATGCCGATGCCGTCCCAGGCGAGCCAGCCCACGCTGCACCACTGGACCTCCTGGCGCGCATCGCTGACCCAGGCGCAGAGCCGGTCCAGGGCCTCGTTGGCCGCGCCGTAGTCCGCCTGTCCGTCATTGCCGATGAAGCTGAACGCGGACGTCAGCACATGGAAGGGCACCGGCCGTGCGAGGCGACTCGCGCAGGCCTCGCGGAGGTTGCGCAGGCCGAGCAGCTTGGTGTCCAGCGTGCTCCGGAACTCCGACAGCTTCCGGCGGTTCAGCTTCTTGGACACCTGCGTTCCGGCGCCATGGACCACGAGGTCCAGCCTGCCGTGCTCCCGGAGAAGCTCCTCCACCACCCGGTCCACCTCCTCGGGGCGAGTGACATCCGCGGCCCGGTAGTGCATCTGGCCGGGAAGCCGCGTGAGTCCGTCGAGCGTGGTCCTCAGCTCGCGCACGGCCAGGTGCCGTTCGAAGCGTGCGCGCAACGCCGGCATGCGCTGGGTGCGGTCGCGGGCCAGCTCGGCGGCGTAGAACTCCCGCTCCACGCTGCCCAGCTCCTCGTCGCGGGCCTGGAGCACGCGCTGGGGCGCGTCGGACGGATCGCTTCGTCCCAGGAGTACGACCTTGCACCCGTAGCGCTTGAGGAGCGCCCCGGCGAGGACCGCGGTCACGCCGCGGCCTCCTCCCGTGAGCAGCACCACCGAGCCGGAGTCGAGTCCGGTCGCGGGGTGGGCGGGCACCTCGGTGGGTTGGAGCAGCCGGACGCAGCGCAGCGCTCCATCGAAGCAGACCTCGACGGGGGCGCTGTCGTCCTCCGCGCCTGGTTCGGTGGCGACGCGGTCGAGCGCCGCCGGGAGTGGCAGCGGGGTTGTAGAGAAGGCCCGGATGCTTCGTGCCGGGACCTCGCGCCCCAGCGACTTGAGCAGGCCGGCGAACAGGCCCGTCATCGGATGCAGGGTCCGGTTCGGACCGACGCCCCCGATGCACAGACTGGCCAGCTCCACCGTTCCGGCGCTCAGCCCGGCATAGGCACGCCGCGCGCACAGGAAGAGCAACTCCAGGGCTTCATGGCGCAAGGCCGTGTCCGCGACCACCGAGGCTTCGGCCGAGACGGGCTCCACCCGGCAGACCGCGAGGATGACCTGCGGCTCGAAGCCGAGCGCATCCAGGCCGGCCTCTGCGGTCTCCTCCCGTGACAGGTCGATGCCGTGGAGCCGTGCTCCCGCATCCGATGCTCCCGCGAGCAGGATGCGGAAGTCAGGTCCGCACACGGCCTGGGCATGGGAGGCAAGCTCACGGGCCAGGGACTCGTCCTGCGCGATGAACAGCACCCGCCGGCCTTGCAGCCGTGAGGGTCCGCCTGTCCGGGCCGGACGCTCGACCAGGACCGGTGCGTGGTAGTGGATGGGCGCCGAGTGGTCGAAACCTTCGGACGCTTCCGACGTCGAGGGGACCGTGTCTGGCTTCACCGCCTGGGCTTCCGGCCTGATGGGGGGAGGGCTCTTCGGCGCGGATGCCGCAGTCGGAGCGCTGGCGAAGTCCGTGGGGGTCCTTGACGCGGCGGCCCCGGGGAGGAGCTGAAGCTCCAGCCGGACACCTGTCGCGACATCTGGATGGAAGCGCAGCGTGGAGGCGCGTCCCTCGGCGGCGGCGAGTACCGCCCGGAGGACTTCCAGGGACTCACCGGCCGAATGGGGCGGCAGCGTGAGGTGTGGCCCGGAGCCGGCTTTCCCGTCGGTGGACATTCGCAGGAGACACAGGGGCTTCAGGCCACGCTGCGCCGCCTTGGCGGCCGTGGTGACGGCCAGCATCGCCATGCCCTCTTCCGGCGTGGACGGTGCAGGTCCCCCTCCCGGGAGGCGCACGTGGGGGCTGCCCACGAGCACCAGGTCGAACCCGCTGGCCAGCAGGGCCCGCGAGGCCCGCAGCGACGCGGCCAGCGAGTGGGCCCCTGCGTCCACCACGAAGTTCGGTCCCTTGGTGTCGAGCGCTCCCGCCATCCGTCCCGGGGTGACGTTGGGCATCATCCCCTGGAGGGTGTACGGCCCGGACGGGCGCAGCGTGCCCACCACCGCTTCATGGAGGCGCTCCGCCAGGGGCAGGACTTCCGGAGCGCGCCGGGCATGCTCGCGCAGCCTGCGCAGCGTGGACGCGGCCAGCACCCGCTGGGTGGCCTCCACGCCCCGGCGCGTCTTTCCCTCCAGCCCCAGGACGATGGCCGTCCCCGTGCGCAGCGTGTCGAAGCCTTCGAGCTTCCGCACGAGAGAGCTCGCGACGATGAGCCCCAGGTGCTGTGTGAAGTCCATGTCCTCGGTGATGTCCGGCAGCAGCCGCACGGACGCGGGCAGACGGAGGGCACCGGTGTCGAACCGCGCACCCGGCGCGTCCGGCACCCCTGCCACCGGGGCCCCGTGGGCATCCGGGAACACGCCTTCCGCGGCCACCACCACGAGCTCCTCACCCGCCGGGGCCGCGAGTCTGGGACGTGGTGCGAGCGCACCGTCCCGGTACTCCTCCAACACCAGGTGCGCGTTGGTGCCCCCGAAGCCAAAGCCATTCGTGGCCGCGCGGCGCGGATGGTCGCCGTTCTCCGGCCACGGCTGTTCGCGCGTGCTCACCTCGAAGTCCGGCCCGAGCGCGCGCAGCCCGGCGCCCGGACGGTCGAAGTGGGACTGCTTCGGAAAGCGCCGGTGCTCCAGCGCCTTGCACAACTTGATGACCGACGCCGCGCCCGCGGCCCAGCCGACATGGCCAATCAACGCCTTGACGCTCGCGAGCTGGAAGCCCTTGCGCTTGCCCCCGAAGACACGGCCAATCGATTGCAGTTCGGTGGTGTCGCCGGCCGGCGTGGCCGTCCCGTGCGCCTCGATGTACTGGATGGAAGCGGGTTCGACCCGGGCCGCCGCGTAGCAGGCCTCCATCGCGGCCACCTGTCCGTCCGCGCGCGGGACATTCGCGGAGCTGCTGCGCCCGTCGCTGGAGAGCCCCGCGCCACGGATGACGGCATGGACCTTCAATCCCGCCGCGACCGCATCCTCCAGGCGCATCAGGCCGACCACGCCCGCGCCTTCACCGAAGATGACGCCATCCGCGCGCTCATCGAACGGCCGGCTGCCGGTGGCGGACAGGCCCTTGAACTGGGAGAACAGGCAACTGTTGCCCGGCCCCGGAGAGAAGACGCCGCCCGCGAGCACCAGGTCGGCTTCGTCGCGCTCCAGGGCCTTCATCCCGAGGGCGATGGCATAGAGCGACGAGGCACAGGCCGCGTCGAGCAGCATCGTGGACACGCCTGGGCCCATCACCTCCGTCACCACCGCCTGGAGGGTGGGGTGCGGTGCCAGGTCGGAGGCCCGGGCCTGGATGCCGAGGGCGGCCTTCGCCACGGCGTTCAGCGCGGCAAGCTCCGAGGCCTTCTCACCGCGCGCGCGAAGCAGGGCTTCTCCCGCCTCCAGGCACAGCGCGTCGTCGTATTCCGGGGACCCGTCTCCGGTGGAGCCGAGCAGGCACTGGATGCGCTCCGGTGCGCGCGGTCCGGTGGACCGCAAGGCTTCCACTGCCTGCGTGAGCGCGATCGCCAGCAGCTTCTGCTCCCGGCCATAGCGCTGGAAACGGACCGCATCCATGCCGGGAGGCGGGACGAGGTCGGCGTCATGGACCCGCCCCGTGAGCAGCGTGTACGTGCGGTCCGGGGTGCCCGCCGGGCCCACGAAGTCCGCCACCTGTTCCGGATGCCGCACGCCCGTGTCGACGATGCCGCTGATGCCCTGCTGGATGTTCCTCCAGTAGGTCTCCGGATCCTTCGCCCCACCGGGAAGCATGCAGCCCAGGGACACGACCGCGATCTCCGGCACCCCGTCACCCACGGTGTCACGCGAGGCCGGGGGCACTTCAGGCCTGGCGTCGGGAAGCATGCCGTCCAGCGAGGCCAGGGCGACGGGCGAGTCCGGAGGAAGGATCCGCTGGACGATGCGCGACAGCCGTCCTCCCGTCCCGCAGTCCACGAAGCGGGTGCACCCCGCCCGGACCAGCGTCTCCACCGTGCCGAGGAAGTCGAAGGGTCGCACCAGATGGGAGGCGAGTGCCCCGGCCAGCTCGGCCTGCCCGCCGGCATACACGCGCCGCTCGATGGGCGAATAGATGGGGCCACGGGGCGGGTGCACCGTCAGGCCCGCGAGGCTTTCGCGAAACGCGGTGACGGCGGGCGCCAGTCCCCGGTGATGGAAGGGATAGCGGCTGGGGATGAAGGTGAGCCCCTTGCCCTGTCGCTCCAGGAAGGCGCGGAGCTGCTCCAGCTCCGCGCGCGGTCCCGCGACCACCGTCTGCCGCGCGTGGTTGCGGCCGGCGACCTCCAGATCCCGGGCCCCGCAGTCCTTCAGGGCCTGGACGGTCTCCGGTTCGGAGAGCGCGATCGCCGCGAGCGTGCCCAGCTCGTCCGGGACCCGCTGGAGCGCCCGGATGCGCAGGCACACCACCTCCGCCCCCGTGCGCAGGTCCAACGCCCCGGCCGCCGTCATCGCGGCGATCTCCCCGAAGCTGTGGCCCACGAACACGTCCGGCCGCACGCCCTGACGCTGCATCCACCGGGCGCCGAGCACCCCGGACAGGAAGATGCCGAGCTGATCCAACAACGGCGCCCGCTCCAGCGCCCGGGTGACCGAGGCGGCGTCCTCCGCCGCGAGCAGCGGCGTGAGGTCCATGCCCAGCGGCCGGCACGTCTCCGAAACGGTCGCCAGCTCCTCGCGCAGCTCCGGCTGGAGCGCCTTCAAGCGCAGGAAGCGATCCGGCTCGAACGTGCCCTGTCCCGCGAACAGGAACGCCGTGGCCCCAGCGGGCAACTGGGGCTCCCGCGCCGGCTCCGGCGCAAGGGCCGGAAGGGTGACGCGGCGGGAGACGCCGCGCGGTTCGGAGTCCGCCAGCAGCGACCTGGCCAACTGTCGGACAGGTTCCGGGAACAGCGCCTGGAGGGCGCCGCCGCCCTGCAGTGCGCGGTCCCGGAAGCTCTTCGGACCTTCGGGCTCGTGGATGCTGGCCAGGGATTCGAAGCTGCGCTGGAAGGACTCCGGGAAGGAGCGCAGGGTGCCCTGTGCCTTGTCCGCGCAGAGCACGGTCTGGTAGCCGCAGGCCACCGGGGTGCCATCGCTCTTCAGCGTCCGGAAGCAGAAGCGCAGGGAGACCTCGCCCCGCTCCTCCAACGACGTCAGCACCACCAGCCGGTCCCCGAGGGCCGCCGGGGCCAGGTTGCGCGAATAGCCCTCGTAGGTGAGCAGCAGCACCTGGTCGAAGTCGCGCCGGAACTCCGGCACCTCGAAGGCGTGCGGACTGAAGAGCAGGTGCTCCCGGCCCGCGCACTGGAACTTGAAGTTGGTGAGGAAGTGATGGCTCCCGTAGGCCATCGTGTCGTCGAAGTGGATGTCGTACGGGACGGCGAAGAAGTCCATGGCAGGGGCTCCTGGTGCGAGGTTCAGGAAGGACGGGCGGCCGGCAGCAGCCCGTCGACGGTTCCAGACAGACCGGCGTCCACCACCCAGATGGCGCCATTCACCCGCTGGGTCTTCGGCCCCAGCAGCAGCTCGGTCACGTCGGCGACGTCGTCCGCCGTGCACAGCCGTCCCCCGGGCGTGGCCGCCTCCCAGCGGGCCACGCGGTCCGGCGCGTCGGGGAACATCCCCAGCAGGTCCCCGTGCACGGGACCCGCGGACACGCAGTTGGTGCGGATGCCGTCCGGCGCCAGCTCCGCGGCCAGATAGCGCGTGAGCGATTCCACGCCCGCCTTCACCACGCCCTGGCATCCCAGGTCGTGCATGTATCGCTGGGACATGGAGGTGGACATCGTGACGATGCCGCCGCCCCCGCGCGCGGCCATCAACGGACGCGCGCGCATCGCGCACTCATACGTGCCGGTGATGCAGGTGCGGAACGCCTTGTCCCAGTCCCGAGGAGAGATGCGGTCGAACGGGCCGATGAGGCCGTTGGACGCGTTGCACACGAGGAAGTCGAGTCCTCCCAGCTTCTCCCCCAGCTCGGAGAACATCCGCTCCAGGTGCTCCTCGTTCGCGACGGAGCCCCACAGGTGCAGCGCCTTCCCGCCGCTCTCGACGATGTCGCGCGCCGTCTTTTCTCCGTCGTCCCGGGAATGGAACGAGTTCACGACCACGGTCGCTCCCGCCCGGGCCAGCCGGGTGGCGATGACCTTGCCAATGCCCTTTCCAGAGCCCGTGACGAGCGCGACCTTCCCGGCGAAGGGCAGGTCCAGCCGTGACGGGAGCGGCGCGGCCATGACGTGCACGGGCCGGCCCACCGGAGCGCTGGGGACAGGCTCGGCGGAAGGCAGCAGGGCGCGCGCGGCCTCGCAGATGGCGGCCATCGTCCTCAGGCGCTGGGCTGGCTTCGGTCCTTCGGAGAGCCCCAGCTCCTTCATGAGCACGGCCATCACCTCCGCCTGCTTCACGGAGTCGATGCCCAGCTCGTCCTCCAGGTCCGCGTGCAACGTCAGCAGGTCCTCGGGGTAGCGGGTCACCCGCGCGAACACGGCGCGCACACGCGACTCCAGGTCGGGCCCGGCACTCACGCGCTTTCCCGACTCCGTCGCGGCGTGCACGGGAGCGGCGGGGGCAACGGGCGCGAGGGCCACGGGAGATTCGCCCAGCACCTGGGTCACCAGCCCTGCGATCGCGCCGAGCGTCGGCGCCTTCCCCCCGCGCGGCAGCCGGTCGGGGGGCAGGTTGAATTCGCGCGCGACGACCGCGGCGATCTCCGCGAGCTTCACGGAGTCGATGCCCAGTTCATCCTCGAGCTGCGCATCCCGGGTGAGGATGTCGAGCGGATAGCGGGTGACGGACGCGGCGCAGTGGCGCACCCGCTCGAAGATGTTCGAAGGCGCACCGGCGCCCTGCTGCGATGGATGTGCGGACATGCTGACCCCTGGCTGTTCAAGGCTTGAGGGGGCGCAATGTGCAGCGGGGGTCTGACACGCACCGCGAAGCAGCCCGACAGGCGCGAGGTGGACCCACGCCCGGTGCGTTCGCGGAATAATCAGCGCGGTCGCGGGAACTCCGCTCGCTGATCCACCGGGGGCTCCGTGGGGACCGTCACGGCCGCGCGCCGCCAGCCCAGCCACAGGGCCATCAACAGGGCTGGCAGTGTGAACAGGTCCGTGACATCCACCGTGTGCAACGTGGGTTGGATGCGGGGAAGGGGCGCACCCGCGAGCACAGCCCCGAGCATGCGGAAGGGCCATTGCAGCCCGCCCAGGGCCCAGCGCCACACATTCCCCGCGCTGTCCGAAAGCTTCGTCGCGGAGAAGCACAGCCCCGTGAGCAGCACCGCGCCCGTCACCACCGCGCGTGAAGGACGGAAGTCCCGCGCACGGTGCCGCGACAACTGCTCCCAGAGCGCCTGGAGCAGCAGGGGGAACATGGCGAGCCCCGCGACGTCGGAGAGCTTCCCCGTCCACCACGACGGCCAGCGCGCCTTGAAGACGTGGTCGTTGAGCAGGAGCAGGACCACGGCCCCCAGCACGCAGGGGTGCAGGAGGCCGCTGCCGGGGAAGGGTTTCAGGTGGCGCACGGGCACTCGCTACAACTCTTCGAGCGTCACGGTGAAGCCACGAGGTGCCTCTTTCTGCCTCGCGGACATCCGGGCCGTCGCATCCACCATCACGTCGACCGTGCCCGGCGGAGCGTCCGCCGCGGTTTCGAGATGGAGGTCCACGCGCCACTCACACGCCGTGCCGGCCTTGAGTGCGCATTCGGCCGCGAAGTGCTCCGTCATATCGTGGCCCACCGGCTTGCCCAGTCCGGTCAGGGGCAGAGACGGGCCCGGGCCCGGGACGGCTCCCTCCTGGGTCAGCGAAGGCCGGAACCACGGGCCCGTCGTGTGCGTCGGAGCCACGGGTTTCCAATGCGCGGTGACGACGACATGGACATGACCATCAAGGAGCTGGGATGGCTGCTCCGCGGTGACCCGGATGAGGAAGGGCTTCGTGACCCTGGGCGTCTGCGCCGACAGGCGCACGGGGCCAATGGAGAGCCGTCCCGAACTGACGGGAGCCATGGTCGCCTTCGACGTGGCCACCGAGCCGGCGCAGGCCACCAGCAAGGCCAGGCGCGCGGCCCAATGCCGCAGGCGGGAAGGGGACTGTGTCGTTCCGCTCATGGCTTCGAACTGCCTTTCTCCCGGGTGTCCCGGCCACGCTCAGGCAAGGGGGACGCGATGCCGAGGCCCGGCCTCAGAGCAAACAGGATGCCATGTCCTTCGAAGAGGGAGGCTGCGTCCCAGGGCGCTCGGTGTCAGGGCCCGCGCACGACACGGCTGTCACATCCAAGCGCCCTTGCCGCCGCTGGGGCATAAGGCGTCCGGGCTTCACCGGTCCGAACGCGGAGGGACGATGTTCCAGCGAGTGGCGCTGTTGCTGTTGTGCCTGACGGCCTGCGGAGGCAAGCGGCTGCCCACGGGGCCGGGCTCTCCGCCGGACCGCACCGATGATGGCTGGGAGGTGGCCTCCTTCGAGGACCAGGGCCTCCAGCGCTCGTGGTTCGACTGGCTGGAGCACGACGTGGCGGAGGCCACGGTGGAGACGCCGGACGCGGTGGTCGTCGCGCGCAATGGCCGGCTCGTCTACGAGCGCTACTGGAACGGCTTCGCGCGGGAGGAAGCGCACGACCTGCGCTCGGCCACCAAGAGCCTCACGTCACTGCTGGTGGGCATGGCGCACGAGCGCGGAATCCTCCCGGACCTGGACGCGCCCGTGCTGTCGCTCCTGCCGCACCTGCTGCCGGTCCGGAACCCGGACCCCCGCAAGGAGCGCATCACCCTGCGCCACCTGCTCCAGATGCGCACGGGGCTGGCGTGTGACGACTGGAACCCGGACTCGCCCGGCAACGAGGAGCGGATGGCGGACACCGGCGACTGGGTCCGCTTCATCGTGGATGTCCCCATGCAGGACGAGCCGGGGACGGTGACGCGCTACTGCACGGGGGGCGTGGTGTTGCTCGGCGCGGCCCTGGAGCACGCCAGCGGCCGTTCCGTCGCGGACCTCTCCCGCGAGTGGTTGTTCGCGCCGCTGAAGGTCCAGGACTTCACCTGGCAGCCCGCCGGCAAGAAGGGGACGGACACGGGAGGCCACCTGCGCCTGCGGCCTCGCGACTTCCTGAAGACAGGCCAGGTCGTCCTGGAGGGCGGCGTGTGGCAGGGCGAACGCCTCGTGTCCGCGGAATGGGTGGCGGAGTCCGGCAAGGCCCTGGGGGCGCTGGGGGATGCGGGCTACGGGCTCCTGTGGTGGAGCACCCGCTTCGTCATCCAGGGCGTCCCGGTGGAGGTGACCTTCGCGCGTGGCAACGGCGGGCAATACGTCTTCGTCGCGCCCTCGCTGGGCCTCACCGCGGCCTTCACCGCCAGCCACTACAACGGGGCCGGTTCGTCGCTGCCGCTGGACCTGTTCGGGCGGTACGTGCTGCCGGCGGCGCTCGGGCTCGAACGGCCGGGCCCGGAGGCCGCTGGCCGGAAGTAGAAGAGGGGGCCGGCGCAAAGGGCGGCCCCCTCTGGGGGCTCGCTACCCGGACTTCGCCGAGGACTCGGACGGGGCCGGGGTGCACTGCGTTTCGAACACGGTGACCAGCTTCTTGAACTGCTGGCGCGCCTGGTCCGAGGTCCGCTCGTGGAGCATGTCGAGCGCGCGACGCGCCATCGACACGGCCTCCCGGCAGCGTCCGACCTGGAAGAACAGGGCGGCCTGGGTGTTCAGGATGGCGGCGTTGCCCGGCATCAGCCGCACCGCGCGCAGGGCCGGGGCGAGCCCCTTCTGCGGCTGTTCGGTGCGCGCGTAGTACCAGGCCAGGTCGTTCTGGGCGGCGGGGCTGTCCGGCAGCAGTTGGGCGGTGCGCAGGCGGGCCTGCTCCTGGGGTTCGCCCTTCTCCCCTTCGGCCTCCAGCGCGTTGGCGAGCAGGTCCCACGCGAGCCCGTCCTCCGGATGCTTCTCCACCAGCAGCCGCGTGAGCTTCAGCCGCTCGGCCTTGTCCAGCTTCTCCACCCGCAGTCGCTGCGTCTCCACGTGGGTGGGGTCCTCCTTCAGCGCCTGGTCCAGTTCCAGGTCCGCCTTGCGCTGACGCTCCGCCGGAGGCACATCCCCCGGAGCCGACGTGAAGAGGTTGGCGCGGATGACGTGCACGTCCGCGGACGCCAGGGCGCGCGTCTGGGTTTGCGTGGGCACCGGAGGCAGGGGCTGGGTGGAGATGGCATAGCGCCCGAGCTGCACGTAGTTGGCGAGGGCCGCCTGGAAACCGGTCTCCCCCTGGAAGGCTGCCGCGAAGGCGCTCCTGGGCTCCTCGCCCCGGGCCAGCCGGTTCTGGAAGGCGCTGAAGCGATCGCCGTATTCATTGATGAGGTAGTGCACCCACAGCCACGACGAGGCGTAGTGGCGCTGTAGCTCCGCGGTGCTCTGCTGGGTCTGCCCGTCCCACTGCCACAGCTCGTCCAGCGTGAGCCAGCCGTGGGTGCGCACGTACTGGAGCAGCGGACGGCTGGCCTGCCCCAGCACCACGTCGCGGGTGCTGGGCTTGATGGTGACGGTTTGCAGGTAGGAGGCCAGACCTTCCGCCACCCACCGGGACTGGCGGGGCAGGGCGAAGGCACTCAGGTAGTGCGCCAGCTCATGCGCCTGGGTCTCCTTGTCACCCGGAGCGTCTGGCAACAGATAGCCGCCGCCGCCCGTCATCACCATCCGGGGCCCGTCGCCCGTCTGTCCAACGAAGCCCGCGTAGCGACCGTCGGTGAACTCCTCCAGGTCGCGGGGATTGCTCAAGAGGATGACGTCCACCGTGCCCGGCGGGTCGAAGCCCGGTCCCCACGCCAGCAGCAGCGCGCGGCGGAACTCCTCCAGCTCCACCGCCGTCTGGACCGCCGCCTTCTCTTCCAGGTTCGTGCGCACGCGGAAGTGCGAGCTGCGCACCTCACGCCACGGGAGGCCGCCCTCGGCGGGGCACAAGGCCCCCCGGCTCGTCACGCAGCCTGAAAACAACGTCAATGCCAGCCCCAGAAGCCCCAAACGCAAGGTCATGTTGGCGGCTTCTGCCATATCCGTCTGACAAAGGACAGGGACCCCGGGGCCGAAACGGGGCATCAATGGCTGCCAGGTTCTCCCGAGGTCCAGAGCACTTCCGCTTCTATCCGGGAAAACCGCCACCCCTGCGGCGTGCGAACCGCCTGGAAGCGGTGGGCGATTCCCGCATCGAGATGCGATTGGGGCCTGCCTTCCTGGTGGACGTGGATGGAGAAACGGTTCGCCAGGACCGTGGCCCGGTCACCTTCCAGCTCGATGAGGATGTTCGTGCTGGAGTGCTGGGTGCGCCAGAACTTCGTCATCCGCTGGCGTGCGAAGCCCGCCAGCACGTCGACACCCTGCACCCGGCCCACGCTCATCGGGAAGTCAGCGACCACATCCTCCGTGTAGACGGACCGCAGGTCGTCGAAGCGCTTCTCGTCCAGGAGCAGGTCAAGGCGACCGACCAGCTCCGTGAGCGCCTGGCGATCCGTGAGTGCCTGGATTTGATGGGCCAGCGACGGGGTGACTCCCTCTGCGCTCAGTGTGCTCATTCCTGCACCTCGTGGGTGTTTCCAACGTTGGTGTTGCCAATGGTATCGGCGAATCGTTGGACGCGCCAATGAATTCTGCGAGGCTGACGCCATGACGATGTCCACCGAGCTGGCCCCTTCGAGGTTGCGCAGGTTGCCAAGCTGGATGCTGAACCAGACCGCGGCGCTGGCCCACCGGTTGGTGACCGAAGGGCTGGGCGCGGTCGGCTTCCACCGCTACCACTACGCCTTGATGTCGACGCTGGAGGAGTTTGGCCCCACGAGCCAGGCGGACCTGGGTCGTCGTTCCGGGCTGGATCGCAGCGATGTCGTGGCGGTGCTCGATGTGCTGGCCGAGCGGAAGCTCATCGAGCGTACGCCGGATGTGTCGGACCGCCGACGCAACACCATCACGCTCACGTCCGCCGGGGTGCGACAGTTGCGGCAACTGGATGGCGAGCTGGCGCGGGCCCAGGACGCGCTGCTCGCCGCGCTTTCATCTTCCGAGCGCGAGCACCTGGCGCGACTCCTCGACCGGGTCCTGGTCTCCCACGCGCCCTCGCCCGAGGCCGCCAGCGAACCTCGCCAGAAGGGCCCCTGACCGCCGTGTCTCCTTCCGGACGGTGAGCGGGCGCGCGCATCGGGATTCCGACGTGATGCCCGCGTAGGGAGTGATCTCTCGGGGGAGGGTGGGCAATTTCCGCCCCGGCATGGCTCCTCCGAAAACGTCCCGCACCCGAAAGACCCCCGACCTCGCCGGCTTCGTGCGCGTGCGCGGGGCCCGTGAACACAACCTCAAGCACGTGGACGTGGACCTTCCGCGTGATGCGCTGGTGGTCTTCACCGGGGTGTCCGGCTCCGGCAAGTCGTCCCTGGCGTTCGGGACGCTGTACGCCGAAGCGCAGCGGCGCTACTTCGAATCCGTGGCCCCGTATGCCCGGCGCCTGATTGATCAGGTGGGCGTGCCGGAGGTGGACTCCATCGACGGGTTGCCTCCAGCGGTGGCGCTCCAGCAGCACCGGGGGGCTCCCAGTTCACGCTCGTCGGTGGGCAGCGTGACGACGCTGTCGAACTCCGTGCGCATGCTGTATTCGCGCGCCGGGACGTACCCTCCGAAGCTGGGCAGGCTGGACTCCGACGCGTTCTCTCCGAACACGCCCGCGGGCGCGTGTCCGCAGTGCCACGGCATCGGCCGGGTGTTCGAGGTGACCGAACGCTCGATGGTGCCCGACGACAGCCTGAGCATCCGCGAGCGCGCCGTCGCCGCGTGGCCGCCCGCGTGGCATGGACAGAACCTGCGCGACATCCTGGTGACGCTCGGGTACGACATCGACAAGCCCTGGCGTGAATTGTCGAAGAAGGACCGGCAGTGGATCCTCTTCACCGACGAACAGCCCAGCGTCCCCGTCTACGCGGGCTTCACGTCCGCGGAGGTGAAGCGGGCCCTGGCTCGCAAGGAGCCGCCCAGCTACATGGGCACGTTCACCGGCGCGAAGCGCTACGTGATGACGACGTTCGCGACCACCGAGAGCGCGATGATGAAGAAGCGCGTCGCCCGGTACATGGTGAGCAGTGATTGTCAGGTGTGCCACGGCAAGCGTCTGCGCCGCGAGTCGCTGTCGGTGAAGTTCGCGGGCCTGGACATCGGAGAATTGTCGCGGCTGCCATTGGAACAGGTCGCGGACCTGCTGCGCCCCACGGCGGAGGGGAGGGCGGAGGGCGCGGAGGCGATGGCCCGCGAACATCCGGAGAAGGTCATCGTCGCCGAGCGCATCACGAAGGATCTGCTGGCGCGCATCCAGGTGCTGACGGACCTGGGCCTGGGCTACCTGTCGCTGGAGCGCACCACTCCCACGCTGTCGCCCGGAGAGTTGCAGCGGCTGCGGCTCGCCACGCAGATCCGTTCCAACCTCTTCGGCGTGGTGTACGTGATGGACGAACCGTCCGCGGGCCTGCACCCGGCCGACACGGAGGCGCTGCTGACGGCGCTGGACCGGTTGAAGGACGCGGGCAATTCGCTGTTCGTGGTGGAGCACGAGGTGGATGTCATCCGCCACGCGGATTGGATCGTGGACGTGGGCCCTGCCGCCGGTGAGCACGGCGGGCGCGTGCTCTACAGCGGACCGCCGGAGGGGTTGGCGAAGGTGGAGGCGTCGCGGACGCGGCGCTACCTGTTCGAGGAGGAGGCCCTGCGCCGCCGCTCGCCCCGGAAGGCCACGGGACGTCTGCGATTGGAGGGCGTGAAGCGCAACAACCTGCGCGGGCTGGACGTGGACTTCCCGCTGGGGGTCTTCACCACCGTCACGGGCGTGTCCGGCTCCGGCAAGTCGAGCCTCGTGAGCCAGGCGCTGGTGGAGCTGGTGGCCGCGCGGCTGGGGCAGACGCTGGCGCCGGAAGAGGAGGAGGGCGAGCCGTTGGACCGCGAGCCGACGGTGGCGAGCGAAGGCCACATCGCGGAAGGGATGCACGCGCTCAAGCGGCTGGTGACGGTGGACCAGAAGCCCATTGGCCGCACGCCGCGCTCCAACCTGGCGACATACACGGGCCTGTTCGACCACGTGCGCAAGCTGTTCGCGGCGACGCCCCTGTCGAAGTCGCGCAAGTACAGCGCGGGCCGCTTCTCGTTCAACACGGCGGGAGGCCGCTGCGAGACGTGCGAGGGCGAAGGCTTCGTCAGCGTGGAATTGCTCTTCCTGCCCAGCGTGTACGCGCCGTGCCCCACGTGTCACGGCACCCGCTACGACCCGAAGACGCTGGAGGTGAAGTACCGCGAGCGGAACATCGCGGACGTGTTGGGGATGACGGTGGATGCGGCCTTCGACTTCTTCGCGCAGGAGCCGTCCCTCTTGCGCGTGCTCAAGGTGCTGAAGGATGTGGGCCTGGGCTACCTGCGGCTGGGACAGCCCGCGACGGAGCTGTCCGGCGGTGAAGCGCAGCGCATCAAGCTGGCCACGGAGCTGCAGCGCACCCAGCACGGCGACACGCTCTACGTGCTGGATGAGCCCACCACCGGCCTGCACCCGGCGGACGTGGACAAGCTGATGACGCAGTTGGAGGGACTGGTGGACGCGGGCAACACGGTCATCGTCGTGGAGCACGACCTGCGCGTCGTCGCCGCCAGCGACCACGTCATCGACGTGGGGCCCGGTGCAGGGAACGCCGGGGGCCGGGTGGTGGCGCAGGGCACGCCCCAGGAGGTGGCGAAGGTGAAGGCCAGCCGCACCGCGCCGTACCTGGCGCGCGTCCTCGGTTGATGGCTTGTTCCTGGATTGAGCGATGGGCGAGGGATTGGCCATGACCTTCAAGGCCGCGGCAAGGGCCGTGCTGACCGTGGGTGTGGCTTTGACGAACGGCGCCTGGATGGTCAGCGGTTCCGTCCAGGACGCCCCGGCCCTACGGTCGCGGAGGGCAATGAGAGCAACAACGGGCTCGCCGTCGGATTCACAGTCGTTCCGTAGGATTCCAGGTGAGCTGAAGCGCAGAGGGGCGGCCCGGGACCTCAATCCCCGGGTCGTGATTGACAGCCATTCCCTGGATGGTTTGTTTATAAGGAGCTGAGATTGCCCAGACGGATGAATCTGTGTAGTGATTGGGCATGACAATGAAAGCAGCGGCCAGGGCGCTTCTCTTGATGTGTGTCGTTGTGGCAGGCCCGGCATGGGCGAACGTCAACTTCATCTCGATGAGCGCGCCTGCCAATGTCGCGGCTCCGCTCAGCGGGTTCAGCATCAGCTATAAGCTTGGGGGCTCCAATCTCCTGGCCACTGCCCAGGTGAGGTTCTATCTGTCGGAGACTCCGACTGGGAGTACGGGCGTCTGGCCATTGTTCTCGACGCAGGTCCTTCTGGGGCGCACCGCGGGAGGCCTCTATATTCCGTCCCCCGAGACCCGGACGGCCTATGTGAGCCGCTTCTCCATGGAGCCCAATGCGGTTGCCTTTCTCGAGTCGATCGCGGCCGATTGCGTGTCACGCAACATGTACCTTCTGGGAAGGGTCGACTTCGAAGCCTTTCAGTCGCGGACGATGGTCGTGGGCCTCAACGAACTGCCTGACTTCTCCTTCACGGCCGGTTCGTTGACCCCGGGGACGATCCAGCCGGGCGGTTCCACCAATCTCACTTTCGACGTCCATACGCGCTGCCCGGCGGCAACGACATCCACCGTGGGGCTCTACCTGATGGATGCCAATTACCAGGTGCTGTCCGTCATCGGAGGCGTCGGCATCCCCAGTGGCGGTGGAACCTCCCGGTTCCCGCCCACCGCCATCTCTTTCTCCGCCAGCATTCCGCCGGGCAGCTACTACGTCGCGCTGTTCGCGGATGCGAATGAAGTCATCTACGAGAGCAACGAGAACAACAACGTCGGGGTCATTCCGCTGCAGATCACGTCGGCCCTGGCCGCGACGGAGGCTGCTCCGCAGGAGCTGGTTCCGGACGTGACGCTTCCGTCCGAGGTCGCCGGCGGTGCCCGGAATCCGCCTCCTGGCGACTACGTCCAGCGACTCGCGCCGCAGGAGGCGCTGTCCGTCGAGACGCACTGAAGGCCGTCTTCAGGGCGGGCATGCAAGAAGGGCCTGGAACCGCATGGGTTTCCAGGCCCTTCGTCGTCACGGGACGTCTAGATAGGGTAGATCCGGGGCCCGTGACTCCCTCTCGCCCCTCGAAGGTGATGACGTGAACGACCGACTCCTGCGCACGGCGCGCCGCCAGCCCACCGACACCACCCCCGTGTGGCTGATGCGCCAGGCCGGCCGCTACCTGCCCGAGTACCGCGCCATCCGCGGCAACATCGCGTTCCTGGACCTCTGCAAGAACCCGGACCTGGCCGCGGAAGTCACCGTGCAGCCCGTCACCCGGCTGGGCGTGGACGCGGCCATCATCTTCTCCGACATCCTCATCCCCGTGGAGGCCATGGGCATCCACCTGGAGCTCGGGGACAAGGGGCCGCACTTCCCCAACCCCCTGCGCACCGCCGCGGACATCGACAAGCTGGGCGTGCCCGACCCCGTCGAAGGCACCGGCTTCGTCGCCGAGGCCATCCGCCGCACGCGCAAGGCCCTCAACGACTCCGTGCCCGTTATCGGCTTCGCGGGCGCGCCCTTCACCCTGGCCGCGTACATGGTCGAGGGCGGCGGCTCCAAGAGCTACATCGTCATCAAGCGCCTGCTCTTCGAGCAGCCGGAGCTGGCCCACCGCCTGTTCCAGAAGCTCACCGACACCCTCATCCCGTACCTCAAGATGCAGGTGGAGGCCGGCGCCAGCATCGTGCAGATCTTCGACTCCTGGGGCGGCGAGCTGTCCCCCTACGACTTCGAACGCTTCAGCCTGCCGTACCTCACCCGCATGGTGCAGGAGCTCAAGGCCACGGGCGTGCCCGTCATCCTCTTCGGCACCAACATGACCCCGCACCTGCCGCTCTTGAAGCGCACCGGCGCGGACGTCATCGGCCTGGACTGGCGCGTGAACGTGGACGAGGGCCGCCGCATCCTGGGCCCGGACGTCGCCACGCAGGGCAACCTGGACCCGCTGCACCTGTTCCTCCCCCGCGAGGAGCTGGATGCCCGCGTGAAGGACATCCTCGGCCGCGCGGGCCCCGTCGGGCACATCTTCAACCTGGGCCACGGCATCCTCCCGCCCAGCGACCCGGACGCCGCGAAGTTCCTCGTGGACGCCGTGCACCGTCACGGTGTCGCGCTCCGCCAGGGCATCGCCCTGCGCTGAAGGCCTGTGTAGGCGGGCGCCCCCGCTCGCCTGCCCGCCTGACCGGCAATTGACTCTTGAGTCAATCCGGCGTTGACGCGGCGCATTGTCGGTCGTTAGAAGCGCCTCACTCGTCGCACAGAGGGTGAGGCACACATGGCAAGCGAGAAGCGCAACGGCCACCGTCGGGTGGCCATCGTTCGCGGATTGCGGACGCCGTTCGCGAAGGCGGGCACCGTCTTCGCGGGGCTGACGGCGCTGGACCTGGGCCGGATGGTGGTCCAGGAGCTGGTGCAGCGCAGCGACCTGGATCCGAACGAAATCAACCAGGTCGTCTTCGGTCAGGTCATCCCCACGCTGACCGCGCCGTCCATCGCGCGCGAAGTCGTGCTGGCGGCGGGCCTGCCCAAGCGCATCGACGCCTTCACGGTGGCGCGCGCCTGTGCCACGTCCATCCAGGCGCTCGTGGCGGGCGCCAACGCCATCGCGCTGGGGGACGCGGACGTCATCATCGCGGGCGGCACCGAGTCCCTGTCCGACGCGCCCATCTTCACCAGCCGTCCCCTGGCGCACGCGCTGGCCGCGTCGTCCAAGGGCAAGAGCCTCCCGGACAAGCTGCGTCCCTTCCAGAAGCTCAAGGGCAAGGACCTGCTGCCCGTGCCCCCCGCCATCGCCGAGTACTCCACCGGCGAGACGATGGGTGAGAGCGCGGAGAAGATGGCCAAGGAGAACGGCATCAGCCGCGAGGAGCAGGACCTCATCGCCTTCAACTCGCACCAGAACGCGGCGAAGGCGTGGAAGGAAGGCTACTTCGCCGACGAGGTGATGCACGTCCTCGTGCCGCCCAAGTACGAGCAGTCCGCCACGAAGGACAACATCGTGCGCGAGGACACCAGCCTGGAGGCCCTCTCCAAGCTCAAGCCGGTGTTCGACCGCCGCTATGGCAGCGTCACCGCCGGCAACGCGTCCCCCCTCACCGACGGCGCCGCGGCGCTGCTCCTGATGAGCGAGGAGAAGGCGAAGGCGCTGGGCTACGAGCCGCTGGGCTTCCTGCGCTCGCACGCGTTCGCGGCGACGGACCCGGGCGACCAGTTGCTCCAGGGGCCGGCGTACGCGGCGCCCGTGGCGCTCAAGCGCGCGGGGATGAAGCTTGCGGACATCGACCTCGTGGAGATGCATGAGGCGTTCGCCGCGCAGGTGGCGAGCAACATCCAGGCGCTGGCGTCCAGGGAGTTCGCGAAGAAGGCGGGCTTCAGCGGGCCGGTGGGTGAAATCGACCGGTCGCTCTTGAACGTGACGGGCGGCTCCATCTCCCTGGGCCATCCGTTCGGTGCCACCGGGGCGCGCATCGTCACGCAGGCCCTGAACGAGCTGAAGCGTCGGAACAAGAACACGGTGCTGTGCACCGTCTGCGCCGCGGGCGGGCTGGGCGCCGCGGTCATCCTGGAGCGTGCGTGATGGCGACCAAGCATGAAGAGGTCGAGGCGAAGCAGGGCTTGAGCTACGGCGTCACCGACGGCGTCGCGGTCATCACGGTGGACCTGCCGGGCGCGGCCGTGAACACGCTGTCCCCGGAAGTGGGCACCGAGTTCACGCAGCTCCTGTTGCAGGCGGAGCGCGACCCGGAGGTGAAGGCCGTCGTGTTCATCTCCGGCAAGAAGGACAACTTCGTCGCCGGCGCGAACATCGACTTCCTCCAGACCATCAAGTCCCCGGATGACGTCGTGGCCATCAGCCGCGCCGCGCACGCGGAGTTCGAACGGCTGGAGGAGTTCTCCAAGCCCGTGGTCGCGGCCATCCACGGCGCGTGTCTGGGCGGCGGCCTGGAGTGGGCGCTCGCGTGCCACTACCGCATCGCCACCGACAGCCCCAAGACGAGCCTGGGCCTGCCAGAGACGCAGTTGGGCCTCATCCCCGGAGCGGGCGGCACGCAGCGGCTGCCCGCGCTCATTGGCGCGCAGGCGGCCCTGGACCTCATCCTCACGGGCAAGAACGTGAAGGCGTCCAAGGCGAAGAAGCTGGGCATCGTGGACGAAGTGGTCCCCGTGCCCATGCTCAAGCGCATCGCGTTGCAGCGCGCGGCGGAGCTGGCGGCGGGCACGCTCAAGGTGGAGCGCGCGCACCAGGGCTTCAAGGCGGTGGCGGCGAGCGGCAAGAAGAAGGGCCTCGCGGGCATCTTCCAGGGCCTCATCAGCAAGGACCTGTGGGCGGAGGCGGCGCTGGAGGACAACCCGCTCGGCCGCAAGGTGCTCTTCGACCAGGCGAAGAAGGCGCTCCTGAAGAAGACGCGCGGCAAGTACCCGGCGCAGGAGAAGGCGCTCCAGGTGATTCGCGTGGGCCTGGAGTCCGGGCGCAAGGCGGGCCTGGAGGCCGAGGCGAAGGCGTTCGGTGAGCTGGTGTTCACGGACGTGTCGCGGCGGCTGGTGGAGATCTTCTTCGCCACCACGGCGCTGAAGAAGGAGAACGGCACCGCCAACGCCAACGTGAAGCCGCGCGAGGTGAAGAAGGTGGGCGTGCTGGGCGGCGGGCTGATGGGCGGCGGCATCGCCTACGTGGCGGGCGTGCTCCAGGGCGTGCCGGTGCGCGTGAAGGACAAGGACGACGCGGGCGCGGGCCGCGCGCTCAAGCAGGCGCAGTCGGTGCTGGACGAGCGCGTGAAGCGCCGCTCGCTCACCCACCGCGAGTCATCCGCGAAGATGTCGAACATCACGGCGGGCACCGACTACAGCGGCTTCAAGTCGGTGGACCTGGTCATCGAGGCGGTGTTCGAGGACCTGAAGCTCAAGCACAAGGTCATCGCGGAGGTGGAGGCCGTCACCGGTCCGGACACCATCTTCGCGTCCAACACCTCCAGCCTGCCCATCACGGAGCTGGCCAAGGGCAGCAAGCGGCCTTCGCAAGTCATCGGGATGCATTACTTCAGCCCGGTCCACAAGATGCCGCTCTTGGAGATCATCACGCACCCGGGCACCGCGGAGTGGGTGACGGCGACGTGCGTGGACGTGGGCCGCAAGCAGGGCAAGACGGTCATCGTCGTCAACGATGGGCCGGGCTTCTACACGTCGCGCATCCTCGCACCGTACATGAACGAGGCGGCGCACCTGCTGGCGGAGGGCGCGGACATCGTCCAGTTGGACAAGGCGCTCGTGGACTTCGGCTTCCCGGTGGGCCCCATCACGCTCTTGGATGAGGTGGGCATCGACGTGGCCCAGAAGGTGGGCCCCATCATGGAGGCCGCGTTCGGCAAGCGGATGGCGGCGCCCAAGGCGCTGGACGGCGTCATCTCCGACGGTCGCCTGGGCCGCAAGACGCAGAAGGGCTTCTACCTGTACGAGGACGGGAAGAAGAAGGAGGTGGACCCGGCTGTCTACCTGCTCCTGCCGCACGGCAAGGACCGCAAGTCGTTGGACGCCGCGGAGATGGCGGAGCGCTGCGCGCTGCAGATGGTGAACGAGGCCATCCGCTGCCTGGGCGAGGGCATCCTGCGCAGCCCCCGCGACGGTGACGTGGGCGCCATCTTCGGCCTGGGCTTCCCGCCGTTCCTGGGTGGCCCGCTGCGTTACGCGGACAGCCTGGGTCCCGCCCACCTGCTGCGCAAGCTGGAGCACTACCAGGACAAGTACGGCGAGCGCTTCACGCCCGCGCCGTTGCTGGTGGAGAAGGTGCGGACCGGCAAGGGCTTCTACGACGCGTGAGGTCGTGACGGACCGGGCAGGGGAGGGGGCCCCGCAAGGCCTCCCCCTGGCCTGGAGTCTGGGCCCGGCTTGACGGCGGGTGCGGTTCTGGACCAAGGGGCATGCCCTCCATGGTCCGCTCCGCTCCCCGCGCCGTCCTGTCCGCTGGCCTCGCCGCCCTGGTGGTGTGCACCGCGCTGGTGACGGTGTCCGCGCTCGCGTTCCCCCTGGGCTACAGCCCCGCGCGGCCCACGTGGCCCGGGGCTCCCACGCTGCTGGGCTGGGCGCACTTCGACGCTGGCTGGTACGCGCACATCGCGACGCAGGGCTACAGCTACACGCCCGGCCAGCAGAGCCCGGTGGCGTTCTTCCCGCTGTACCCGCTGGTGCTGCGTGGCCTGGGCCTGCTGCACGTGGACACGTTCCTCGCGGGGATGCTCGTCACGATGCTGTGCGGGCTGGGGGCGCTGTACGTCTTCACGCAATGGGCGCGCACGCGGGCGGACGAGGACGCGGCGAGAAACGCGGGCCTGCTCCTGGCGTTCTACCCGTTCGCGTTCTTTCTCTACGGGGCGATGTATTCGGACGCGCTGTTCCTGCTGCTCGTCATCGCGGCGTTCCTGCTGCTGGAGCGGGGGCAGTTGGGGTTCGCGGTGCTGCTGGCCGCCGTGGCCACCGCGGCGCGGCCGGTGGCGCCCGCGCTGGTCGTCGGACTGCTCGCGCGGCGGCTGGAGTGGAAGCACGAGCGCGGCCAGAAGTGGGGCCTCGTGGACCTGCTGCCGGTGTTCGCGGCGGCGGGCTTCGTGCTGTACGTGCTGTACCAGTGGAAGGCCTTCGGTGAGCCCTTCGCTTTCGTGAAGGTGCAGTCCGCGCCGGGGTGGGATCAGCAGCCGGGCTGGCGCACGTGGGCGAAGCTGCGCTGGTTCCAGGGCTTCAGCCGGGACATGGCGCTGTCGGACGGCCTGCGGTTGGTGGGGCACGCCGTCTTCACCGTGGGGGCGCTCGCGCTGGTGTGGCCGTGCGCGAAGCGGCTGGGGTGGGGCTATGGCGTGTACACGCTGGCCATCGTGGGATTGCCCGCCATGTCGAGCAAGGACTTCATGGGCATGGGGCGCTACCTGCTGGCCGCCTTCCCGTTGTTCCTCACGCTGGCGCTGCTCTTGCGCGAGCGTCCCAGGTTGAGGTGGGGGGTGCTCGCGACGAGCGTGGGGTTGATGCTGGCGCTGACGGTGGCGTTCGGTGCCGCGGAGTACGTGTCATGAGCGGGCTCCTGGCGCAGGCGCTGGAGCGGTACGCGGGGCTGCCCCCAAGCGAGCGCTTCCATGTGCACGCGCGGGCGTCGTCCGCGCCGCTGATGGCGGTGGCTTCACGGCTGCCGGCGGGGACGGTGGCGGACATCGGCTGTGGGCACGGGTTGCTGTCCGCGCTGATGGCGCTCGCGGTGCCGGAGCGCCGGGTGCTGGGCGTGGACCTGGATGCGCGCAAGGTGCGCTGGGCGCAAGAGGCGCTGGCGGGACTGCCCAACGTGACGCTGTCCGTGGGGTCGGTGGAGAAGCTGGCGGCGGAGCATCCCGGGACGCTCGACGCGGCGGTGGTGTGCGACGTGCTGTACCTGCTGCCGGAGGCGCAGTGGCTGGGGTTCCTCAAGGCCGTGCGCGGCCTGCTCAAGCCCGGGGGCCGCTTCCTGTTGAAGGAGGTGGAAGGGGACCGCTCCTGGAAGCACGCGAAGGCGCTCGCGCAGGAGTGGGTGATGGTGTCGCTCCTGGGGCGCACGAAGGCCAGCGGCGGCATGGTGCTGCGGCCGCGCGTGGACGGCGTGCGGATGCTGCGCGACGCGGGCTTCGAGGTGCGCGAGGTGGTGGGGCTGGGCGAGGGCTACACGACGCCGCACCTGCTCTACGACGCGGAGGCGCGCTGAAGGGGCTTCAGCGCAATGTGACCGGGTTCGCGAGCACGAGGTCGCTCTCTCCCCGAGCTTTGACGTTGCCGGGGCTCGTGAGCCCCTCGCTGCTCAGCTCAATGCGCCGTAGTTCGCGAGCACGATGTCGCGCTCCACGAGCTTCGCCTTCACCCGGGGACTTGTGAGCGCCGCCAACTCCGCGCCCCAGCCATAGCGCCATGCCGGATCCTCCGGCACATGCGGCGCGCCTTCTCCCGGATGGCACCCCAGTTCGAAGTCCCCCGGCGGCAGTGCATCCAGCACCGCCAGCAGCGCGGCCTCATCCAGCCGGCCCGCCTCGAACACGCCCCCCGCGCTCACCCGGCGCACGCCCGTCCTTGCCCGGGGCGCCGTGCGCGCCAGCACGGCGAGCACCGTCGTCTTCAACGCCGGCCCGGGAGCGCGCAACCACGACGCACGCGGAAGCGCATCTGGCCACCTGAGGGGCAGTGCCTCCCGTGCGGCGATGCCCTCCACCACCGAACGCACCCCCGGCAAGAGGTGCAGGTGCTGGTGCCCATCCAGGTGGTCCACCCTGGCGCCCAGCTCCCGCGCGCGGAAGAGCTGCGCGGACAACTCCCGCTCCAACTCCTCGCGCCGAACCTGACCGGTGAGCCACGCCCGGGCGAAGTCCGCCCAGCTCGCCCGGAGCCGCCCGTCCGGCGCCACCGTCCGCACCGACTCCGCGGGCGCGGCGCACCGAAGCCGCGTGGACAGCGCCAGATGCACGCCCACCGCCAGCCCCTGCGCCTTCGCGAGCCCCACGGCCTCCACCGCCGAAGGCCCCGTGGCCAGGAGCGTGGCGCTGGTGACGATGCCGTCGCGGTGGGCCTTCAGGATGCCCGCGTCCAGCGACGGGTGCAGGCCCAGGTCATCCGCGTTGACGATGAGGCGCGTGCGCGGCGGCATGGCAGCGTCCTACCCGCGCCCCGTGGTGCCCGTCACGGGCCGCAGCGGCTGCACCGACGGCGGCAGGCGCACCGGCTGCACCGGCGGCGTCGGCGTGCGCGTCTCCGGGTACAGGCTCACCAGCTCCTTCACCATCTTCAGGATGACCGACGGCGAGGCCAGCGTGGAGATGCCGCGCGTGCGCGGGAAGTAGTCCACGCCCATCTGGAACACGCGGAAGCCCTTGCGGATGGCCTTCACCACCAGCTCCGCGTCGATGAACGAGCCCTGGCTCTTGAGCTCCATGGACTCCAGCACCCGGCGGTGCATCAGCTTGAAGCTGAAGTTCACGTCCTTGATCTGGATGTCGAACAACGCCCGGATGAGCAGGTTGTAGACGAACGAGTACACGATGCGCTTCGGACCCTCGCTCGTGCGGTCGAACCGGAAGGCGCAGATCATGTCCGCCTCCAGGTACTCCATCAGGTGCAGCGCCCGCTCCACCTCCCGCATGTCGAACGGCAGGTCGATGTCCGAGTACAGCACCAGGTCCTTCGTGCTCGCCGTCAGCCCCGTGCGCATCGCTCCGCCCAATTTCAGATTGACCGGGTGGGTGATGACCCTGAGCTGCGGCACCTTCGCCGCCAGCGCTTCGCAGACCTCCTGGGTCCGGTCCGTGGAGGCGTCGTTGACGACGATGATCTCGAAGTCGTCCGTGAGCTTCGGCAGCACTTCGAGTGCGCGGCTCACCGCGCGCTCCACGTAGTCCTCCTCGTTCCAGGCGGGGAAGAACAGGCTGATGCTCGGGTACTTGGCCACGGTCGTCATCTCGCGTCGTTCCGTCAGAAAGGAAACGGCGCTCGGTACCAGAGGGTGTGGTTCCGAGGCAAACCCCATGGCCTTCCCCGTGACAAACCCCTAGAGTACCGTCTAGTCATCATTTTACGGGGACACGGTGAAAACCAAGCCCTTCACGCTGCTGGTCGTCGATGATTCGCAGGCGCTGCCTCCCCAACTGGTCCGCACGCTCGGCCCCGAGGACTTCACTCTCCGGGTGGCGCGCTCCGGGCCGGAGGTCCTGGGTCTGACCCAGGAGGTAGACGGCGTCCTGCTCTGCCCCGGCGAAACGAACCCCAAGGAGGCCCAGGCGCTCCTGGAGGCACTCACCCCACCTGTCCCCACGACGTCCCGGCCTCCCGTCCTGGTCATCTCCCCACCGGAAGACAAGGCCCTGAGGCTCGCCGCGCTCCGCAGGGGGGCTGAGTTGATTTTGACCCCATGGGACGAGGAAGAACTGCGAATCCGGCTTTACCGGAGCCTCGAAACGCACCGAAAGTGGACAGAACTCCACTCCCAGGTCGAGGAACTGCGGCGGCTGGCCGTCACGGACGGCCTGACCCAGGTGCACAACCACCGCTACTTCCAGGAGCGGCTGCGTGAGGAGTTCCGCCGCGCGCAGCGCTACGACGAGAGCCTGTCGCTCATCCTGGTGGACCTGGACCACTTCAAGAACATCAACGACGCCCACGGCCACGGCGCCGGGGACCGGGTGCTGCGGGAGGTGGCCGCCTCGCTTCAGCACAGCGTGCGCGAAACCGACCTGGTGGCCCGCTACGGGGGCGAGGAGTTCGCCATCCTCCTTCCCTGTACCCACCTGCCGGGAGCCCTCACCGTCGCGGAGCGCGTGCGCAGGGGCGTTTCCGACCTGCATGCGGGCCCGGAGGGGGCCCTGCGCGTCACGGCGTCCCTGGGGGTCTCCAGCTTCCCCCACCGCTCCATCCTCACCCCGGAACAGCTCCTGCTGACCGCCGACGAAGCCCTCTACCGCGCCAAGCGCGAGGGCCGCGACCGCATCTGCCTGCACCCGCCCGCACCCCTGTTTTCAGCCCCACCCTCCCGGGTTGGCTGACCCGGGGGGGTCATGCACCCAGGGTCGGACTTGACCCGTTTGGGTGTGGTGGGTCTATGATGACCTTGCCCCTTTTTGTCAGGTCCTGGAAAATGGGCGTGATTCCCGGGGCTTATCCAAATCTCGGGTTTGGCAAGGCCATTGCAAATGTCGGAACCCGGAAACTTCATGGGAACCCTGGTGGCACAGGCACAAGCGCAGGATCCGGTCGCCCGAGGGCGGCTGCTGCTCGTGGACGACGAGGAGAACATCCTCAAGTCCATCCGGCGGGTGCTGCGGCGGGGTGAGTGGGACATCGAGACGGCGACGGACGCGGAAGCGGGCCTGCGAACGCTGGAGCGGTTCCACCCGGAGGTCGTCATCTCCGACTTCCGCATGCCGGGGATGAACGGGGTGGAGTTCCTCACCCAGGTGAAGCAGCAGGAGCCCCGGGCCCAGCGCATCATGCTGACGGGGCAGGCGGATCAGCAGGCCATCGAAGAGGCCATCAACCGCTCCGAAATCTTCCGCTTCATCTCCAAGCCCTGGAACGACAGCCACCTGGTGCTCACCGTCAAGAGCGCCTTCGAGCAGCACGCGCTCCAGACGGAGAACGACCGGCTCTACCGCGTCACGCAGGAGCAGAACGCGGAGTTGAAGCGCCTCAACGCGGACCTGGAGGAGCGCGTCGCGGTGCGCACGCGCCTCTTGTCCACCGCGAAGCGCGAGTGGGAGCTCTCCTTCGACTGCATGGAGACGCCGCTCGCGGTGGTGCGCGCGCGGGACTTCGCGGTGCGCCGCGCGAACGTGGCCTACGCGCAGGTGGCCCGCCGCTCCATCGAGGAAGTGCCTTCCGACGTGCCGTGCCACCAGTACCTCTTTGGCCGGGACACGCCGTGCACGGGCTGCCCGCTGCCCTCCGCGATGGAGAGCGGCAAGGGCGCGCGCGGGGAAGTGCAGCAGGGCGGGCGCAGCTATGTGGTGGCGGCCTATCCGTTCGCGGGCGACGACCGCGCGGTGTGCACCTACCGCGACGTCACCGAGGAGCAGGCGATGACGCGCCGGCTCATCGAGACGGAGAAGATGGCGGCGGTGGGGCAGTTGGCGGGCGGCGTGGCGCATGAAATCAACAACCCGCTGGGCGGCATCCTGGCCTTCGCGCAGCTCATGTCGCGCGACGCGGGGCGGAGTGCCAGCGACCTGGAGTCGCTGAAGCTGATTGAAGAGAGCGCGCTGCGCTGCAAGCGCATCGTGGAGAGCCTGCTGAAGTTCAGCCGGCACAGCCGCGTGGAGGACCGCCGCCTCTTCGACGTGTCCAAGTGCGTGGAGGACGCCGCGGTGCTCTTCCGCGCGCAGCTCAAGTCCATGCCCAGGGTGGAGCTGAAGCTGGGCCTGAAGGACGCGCTGCCCAAGGTGTACGGCGACGCGGGCCAGCTCGCGCAGGTGGTGCTCAACCTGCTGCAGAACGGCCTGTACGCGCTGCCCGAAGGCAAGGGGCGCCTGTCCCTGGAGACGGGCCGCGAGGGCGACCGGTGCTTCTTCGCGGTGGCGGACACCGGGACGGGCATTGAAGAGCGCCACCTGCCGCGCATCTTCGAGCCGTCCTTCACCACCAAGCCTCCGGGCGAAGGGACGGGCCTGGGCCTGTCCATCGCCTACCGCATCGTCCAGGACCACGGGGGCACCTTCCAGGTGGACACCCACGTTGGCACTGGCTCCCGCTTCACCGTCTTCCTGCCCATTCCCCTGCAGCTCGAGAGGTTGCCGTGAACCAAGTCAAGCGCGCCAAGGTCCTCGTCGTGGATGACGACTCCGTCGTCCTCAAGGCCGTCACCCAGATCCTCCAGCGGGAGGGGCACCCCGTCGTGGCCATCGACGACGCGGTGGAGGGGCTCGCGGCGGCGAAGGATCCGTCCATCGACGTGGTCGTGCTGGACATCAAGATGCCGCACCTGTCCGGCATGGACCTCTTGCGCGCCATCAAGGCGGACCGCCCGGACGTGGAGGTCATCATGATGACGGCCTTCGCCACCGTGGAGACGGCGGTGGAGGCGGTGAAGGCGGGCGCGTACGACTACCTCACCAAGCCCTTCGAGAACATCGACGAGGTGAGCCTCACGGTGGCCAAGGCCGCCGAGCGCAAGTCCCTCAAGGACCGCACGCGCGCGCTGGAGGAGGCGCTCACCGCGCGCAGCCAGTTCGAGGACCTCATCGGGCAGTCGTCGCAGATGCGCGCCGTGTTCAAGCTGGTGGAGACCGTCAGCCACTCCACCGCCACGGTCCTCATCCAGGGTGAGAGCGGCACGGGCAAGGAACTTGTCGCGCGCGCCATCCACTACCGCAGCGCCCGCCGCGACAAGCCCTTCGTGGCCGTCAACTGTTCGGCGCTGACGGAGACGCTGCTGGAAAGCGAGCTGTTCGGCCACGTGAAGGGCAGCTTCACCGGCGCCACCGGCAACAAGAAGGGCCTCTTCGAGGCGGCCGACGGCGGCACCATCTTCCTGGACGAGATTGGCGACGTGCCCCCGGCCACCCAGGTGCGCCTGCTGCGCGTCCTCCAGGAGGGTGAAGTCAAGCGCGTGGGCGCCAACGAGCCCGTGAAGGTGGACGTGCGCGTCATCGCCGCCACGCACGTGGACCTGTCGCGCGCCAAGGAGCAGGGCAAGTTCCGCGAGGACCTGTTCTACCGGCTCAACGTCATCACCATCGACCTGCCGCCCCTTCGCGACCGCCCGGAGGACGTGCCGCTGCTCGCGCACCACTTCCTCAAGGTCTACACCGGCAAGGCGGACAAGAAGGTCAACGGCATCAGCCCCCGCGCCATGGAGGCCCTCACCTGCAACCGGTGGACGGGCAACGTGCGCGAGCTGGAGAACGTCATCGAGCGCGCGGTGGTGCTCACCGCCAACGAAGCCATCGACGTGGAGGACCTGCCGCCCGGCTTCCAGGCCGCGCCCCAGGCCGACTCGGCGGTGGAGGTGTTCAGCCTGGCGCACCTGCCGTACGCCCAGGCCAAGCGCCTGGCCATGCGCGCCTTCGAGCGCCGCTACCTGTCCGCGCTGCTGGAGAAGAACAACCACAACGTGTCCAGCGCGGCGCGCGCGGCCGGCGTGGACCGCTCCAACTTCCGCCGCCTGCTCAAGCAGTACGAGGTGGCCGGCCGGAGCATGAAGCCGCGTCAGACCAAGGGGCCGGATTCGGACACCGGGCCGGGCCTGCCCGCGCTCGAAGCCGTGTCCTGAGGTTGAAGCCCCCTGACGGGAGGACGGCGCTTCAGCCGTCCTCCCCGGGCTCCCGCTCGCCGGAGGCTTCACGCCGGGCGGCGAGCTGCTGTTGGATGGTCTCGTAGCGCTCGGACAGCTCCGCCTCGAAGCCATTGCGCGTCGGGGTGTAGAAGCAGCGGGCGCGCAGCGCTTCGGGCAGGTAGTCCTCCGGGACGTAGTTGCCCTCGAAGTTGTGCGGGTACTTGTACCCGCCGCCGTAGCCCAGCGACTTCATCAGCTTCGTGGGCGCGTTTCTCAGGTGCATGGGAACGGGCAGCGCGCCCTCCTTCGTCACGGCCTCGCGCACGGCGGCGTAGGCGGCGATGACGGCGTTCGACTTGGGCGCCAGCGCCAGGTACGTCACGGCCTGGGTGAGGGGCAGGGTGCCTTCGGGCAGGCCCATCAACTGGAAGGCCCGGAGCGCGTCCACCGCCACACCCAGCGCGCGGGGGTCCGCGTTGCCCACGTCCTCCGACGCGAAGATGACCATGCGGCGGAAGATGAAGACGGGGTCCTCGCCCGCCTCCAGCATGCGCGTCATCCAGTACAGCGCTGCGTCCACGTCGCTGCCGCGCATGGATTTGATGAAGGCGCTGACGACGTTGTAGTGCTCCTCGCCGCCCTTGTCGTAGAGCAGGAGCTTCTGCTGGAGCGCCTCCTCCGCCACCTTGCGGTCCACCACGGAGCCGCCATGCGCCGCGGCGGCCTCCAGCGCGGTGAGGGCCTTGCGCGCATCGCCTCCGGCCGCGTCCGCGATGAAGTCCAGCGCGGCGTCGTCCACCGTCACCTTGCCGCCCAGGCCCCTGGGGTCCGCCACCGCGCGGCGCATCACCGCCACCAGCTCCTCCTGCTCCAGGCCGCGCAGGGTGATGACGCGGCAGCGGGACAGGAGGGCGGCGTTCACTTCGAAGGACGGGTTCTCCGTGGTGGCGCCGATGAGGGTGACGGTGCCCTTCTCCACGTGGGGCAGCAGCGCGTCCTGCTGTGACTTGTTGAAGCGGTGGATTTCGTCGATGAAGAGCAGCGTGCGCTGGCGGTGGAGCTTCCAGCGGTCCTGGGCGCGGGCCACCGTCTCGCGGATGTCCTTCACGCCCGCGAGCACGGCGGACATCGTCTCGAAGGCGGCGCCGGTGGAGCGCGCGACGAGCTGGGCGAGCGTCGTCTTGCCCGTGCCCGGCGGGCCCCAGAGGATGAGGCTGGGCACCTGGTCCGCCTCCAGGGCGCGGCGCAGGAAGCGGCCCTCGCCGGTGAGGTGCTCCTGGCCCAGGTATTCGGAGAGGGTGGTCGGCCGCATGCGCTCGGCGAGCGGCGCCAGGGAGGCCGTTTCCTTCTGGCTGGCGTGGTCGAACAGGTCCATGTCGTCCCTGAACCTAGCGTCCCAGCGGCTCCCGCGCCCTCCTGATGTCCCGGCGGGGATGTCCGGCGGCGGGCAGGTGCGTCAATTCCCTTGCACCTCTGGCTGGCCGCCTGGACTAGAACCCGGGGGGCGTGCAGACCCTGGTCATCGTCGCGAAGCGAGACACCCCGCAAGCCGTGGCCCTGGCGGCGGAGATCCATGAGCGCTACCCGCACCTGACGGTGCTGGCGGACCGTGCCCTGGCACATGCGCTGAACTGGCCGCGCGTGGAGGACCGGGAGCTGGCGGCGCGCGCGGAGGCGGTGGTGGTGCTGGGCGGTGACGGCACCCTCATCTACGCGGCGCGCCTGTTGGGTGGGCGCAACGTGCCCATCATCGGCGTGAACCTGGGCAGCCTGGGCTTCATGACCGAAGTGCCGGTGGAGGAGCTGTTCACCCGGCTGGCGGACGTGCTGGCGGGCGACTTCCACGTGGACTCGCGGATGAAGCTGTCGTGCCGGCTCATGCGCGGGGGCAAGGTCCTCATCGAGGATGAAATCCTCAACGACGTGGTCATCAACAAGGGCGCGCTGGCGCGCATCGCGGACCACGAGACGTCCATCGATGGCGTGCCCATCACCACGTACAAGTCGGACGGAATCATCCTGGCCACGCCGACAGGCTCCACCGCGTATTCGCTGTCCGCGGGCGGCCCCATCGTGCACCCGTCGGTGGACTGCACCATCCTGTCGCCCATCTGTTCGCACGCGCTGACCCAGCGGGCCATCGTGGTGCCGGCGGACCGGACCATCCGCATCACGCTCAAGAGCGAGACGGCGGACACGTACCTGACGCTGGACGGGCAGACGGGCCACTCGCTTCAGACGGGGGACTGCATTGAAGTCGTGCGTTCGCCCAACCGCGTGGGCCTGGTGCGCAACCCCCGCGTGGCCTTCTTCACCATCCTCCGGCAGAAGCTCCACTGGGGCGAGCGTTGAGCCACGCCGCCGGGTGTGGGACTCCCCTCGTGGCGTGAGGGTAGGGTAGCCTCCGCCCCCGTGACGACGGGTTCCCACACGACGCGGTTCGGGAAGTACGAATTGCAGCAGCGCCTGGGGGCGGGCGGGATGGCCGTGGTGCACCGCGCGCGCTTCACGCTGGCGCCGGGCGTGTCCCGCTCCGTGGTCATCAAGCGCGTGAGGGACCCCTACGCGCAGGACCCGGCCTTCGTGAAGATGTTCCTCAACGAAGCGCGCATCTCCATGGGCCTGAGCCACGGCAACATCGTGCAGGTCTTCGACTTCGGCGAGGTGGAGGGCGAGTTCTTCCTCGCGATGGAGTGGGTGGACGGGCAGCCGCTGTCGCACGTGCTCAAGCGCTCGAAGCTGAAGGGGCTCGCGCACCTGCCCGCGCCGCTGGCGGTGGGGCTGGTGCTGGAGGTCTGCAAGGGCCTGCACCACGCTCACACGCGCCGCGACGAGGAGGGCCGTCCGCTGGGGCTGGTGCACCGCGACGTGTCGCCGGACAACGTGCTCGTCAGCTACGAGGGCGAGGTGAAGCTGTCCGACTTCGGCATCGCGAAGGCGCAGTTGTCGGACCGGCCGGAGACGGAAGCCGGCGTGGTGCGCGGCAAGTACATCTACCTGTCGCCGGAGCAGACGCGCGCGGAGGCGCTGGATGCGCGCTCGGACGTGTACACGGCGGGCGTGGTGCTCTTCGAGCTGCTCACCGGGCGCCGGCCGGTGGAGGGGGATGCGCACGCGGTGATGGAGCGCATCGCCAAGGGGATGCTGACGCCCGCGCACCAGTACGTGCCGGAGCTGGACGCTTCGCTCGTGGCGCTCGTGTCGCGGGCGCTGGCGCTGCGGCGCGATGACCGCTTCACGAGCGCGGAGGACTTCCAGCGGGCCCTGGCGGAGTGGCTCGCGTACCGGGCGCCCCTGTTCCCCGCCACCACGCTGCGCCACCTGATGGGCTGGCTGTTCGAGGAGGAGCTCAAGCTCGCGGGGCATGAGCCGCGCATTCCCGCGTCCTTCCTGCGCCAGGTGGCCATCTGGACGGGGGAGGAC
>NZ_RAVZ01000400.1 GCF_003611635.1 Corallococcus terminator
CCTCGGGGAGGCGCGGCGGGGATGGCGCTTACTCCTTCATTTGGACAGGAGCGCGTGTGGCTGATGCACAAGCTCAACCCGGACGCGCGGGCCTACCACACGCAGGCGGTGTTCCGGCTGGCGGGCGCGTTGGACCTCGCCGCGCTGCACGCGAGCCTCACCGACATCGTGCGGCGGCACGACGTGATGCGCTCCCGCTTCCCTGAAGTGGATGGGGAGCTGCGGTGTGAGCTGGAATCCCCGTGGGAGGTGGAGGTCCCCGTCCAGGACTTCAGCGGCGTGGACGAAGCGCTGCTGGCCACCCGGGTGGCGGAGGCTGTCCGGGACGCGGTGCAGGCCCCGTTCTCGCTCGCCGAAGGCCGGCCCTTCCGCTGGCGGCTGCTGCGCCTGGGCGCGGAGGAGCACGTCTTCGTGCACGTCGAGCACCACATCGTGCACGACGGCTGGTCCTTCAACGTCTTCGTGCGTGAGCTGCTCAACGGCTACGCGGAATATGTCCGCCACGGGGTGGTGCGCCGGCCCGCGCTGGCGGTGCAGTACTACGACTACTCGCGCTGGCAGCGGGAGTGGGTGGGCACCGAAGCCGCCGCGGCGCAGCGCCGCTTCTGGCGTCAGGAATTGGAGGGCGCGGAGACCCGGCTCCAGCTTCCTCGCCGCGCGGCTCCCGGGGGAAGACGGTTTCGAGGCGTGGCGCCCCGGGTGGAGTTGGATGGCGACCTCGCGCGCCGCCTCCAGGCCCTGGCGGACCGCAACCACACGTCCCTCTTCACCACGCTCCTCTCCGCGTTCTTCGTCCTCCTGCACCGGTACACCGGCTCCCGGGATCTCCTCGTCGGCTCCTCGGTCGCCAACCGGCGCTGGCAGGACACCGAGGGCATGCTGGGCATGTTCATCAACACGGTCGTGCTGCGCGGCCGGCTGGACGGGGACCCTTCGTTCGAGGAGTTCCTGGCGCGCATGCGGCGCACCACGCTGGCGGTCTATGACCACCAGGAGCTGCCCTATGAGCAGATCTTCGCGGAGTCGCCCGCGCGGCATCAGGGTGGTTTCAATCCGTTGATGCAGACGATGTTCAACTTCCACGACTCGTCGGTGGGCACGCTCGACGCGTCACCGCTCGACGTCACCTTCGTGGAGGGCCTGGGCAATGGCTCGGCCAAGTTCGAGCTGTCCGTCGTCGCGGTGCCGCTCTACGCCGAGCCGGGACACCTTCAACGGCTGGCCGGGGACGTGGTGAGCATTCCCCGCTCGGAGGCCCCCGTGCGCTCCAGTCCCCGCACTTCCCTGAGCGGCATCCTGCTCTCGTGGGAGTTCGACTCCGACCTCTTCGAGGACTTCTTCATCACCGGCATGTTGTCCGCGTACCAGCAACTGCTGCGCTCCATCACGGATGCGCCAGACACCCGCGTGTCCAGGCTGTCACTGCTGAACGACGCGGACCGGCGCGCGCTCGTCAGCGTGGGCCCAAGACAGGAAGCCCCCACGTACCGGGTGACCGAGTTGTTCGCCCAATGGACCCGCCGCGCGCCCGATGCCCCCGCCGTGAAGTCCGGCGACGCCGTGCTGACCTATGGCGGGCTGACGCAACGGGCGGAGCACCTGGCGCACCACCTGCGCGGTTTGGGCGTCGGCCGTGAGTCGCTGGTGGCGGTGTGCATCCCCCGTTCGGCGGAGCTGGTCGTCGCCCAACTGGGAATCCTCATGGCGGGGGCGGCCTTTCTGTCGCTGGATCCGAAGGCGCCTCCGGTCTACCGGGAGTCGCTCGTCCAGGATGCCGGGGCCCACGCCCTGGTCACCACGGCGGTGCTGGCGGACCGACTCACCCTCCTTCCCACCGTCGTGCTGGAGGAGCTGCCCCCGGTGTCGTCCGGGCCGCCGCTGCCCTCGGGAAGTCCGTCGGACCTCGCCTACGTCCTCTACACGTCCGGGTCGACCGGCAAGCCCAAGGGCGTTCAAATCGAACACCGCTCCGTGGTGTCACTGCTCCACAGGACGGCCCTGGCCGAGGACCTGGGGCCGGGCAAGACGATGCTGGCGATGGCGTCGGTCTCCTTCGACGTCTCGGTGCTGGAGGTCTGGGGCGCGCTGCTCAACGGCGCCGCGGTCCACTTCCTGCCGCCGGTCTGGGACGTGCCGACGCTGGCCCGGTGCCTCATCGAGGAGCGCATCACGCATGCGGTGATTCCCCCCGTGGTGTTGCCCCGCTTGGCGGCCGAAGCCCCGGAGGCCTTCGCCGCCATGGACCGGGTCGTGGTGGGCGGGGAGGTCTTTCCCCCGGAGGCGTTCCGCATGCTTCAGCGAGGAGGCTTCACGAAGCTGACGAACGCCTACGGCCCCACGGAGATCACCGTCATGGCCAGCGCCCACAAGCTCGACGAAGGGCATGATCCCGAAGCCACGAACGTGCCCATCGGTCGGGCGCTGTTCAATGCCCACCTCGTCGTGCTCGACGAACGCGGTCAGGTGGTCCCTCCGGGCGCGGTGGGGGAGATCTGCATCGGAGGGGATGGCGTCGCGCGCGGGTACCGCGGCAGGCCGGAGCTCACCGCCGAGCGGTTCGTGCCGGATCCGTTCGCGGCGCATCCTGGCGCGCGGCTCTACCGCAGCGGGGACCTGGGCCGGTGGCTTCCCGGCGGCATCATCGAGTTCCTGGGCCGGCGCGATGAGCAGGTGAAGGTCCGGGGCTTCCGGGTGGAGCTGGCGGAGGTGCGCGCCGCCCTGGCCGAGCATCCCGGCGTGGCGGACACCCTCGCGGTCATCGACTCGCGCGGGGAGGAGCCCCGCCTGGTGGGCTATGTCGTGGCCGAGGCGGGAGTCCCGGTGTCCGCGCAGGCCGTGCGCGAGGACCTGATGCGCTGGCTGCCGGGGCATCTGGTGCCCTCGGAGGTCGTGGTCCTGGAGGCGTGGCCGTTGACCCCGCACGGAAAGGTGGACCGCTCCCGGCTGCCCACCACGACTTGGCGGAGTCCGGAAGCGCCCTTCACGGCGCCGAGGACCGAAGCCGAGGTCCGCATCGCGGCGGTGGTCGCCGAACTGCTGGGGGTGACCCGGGTGGATGTCCACGAGAGCCTGCTCGCGCTGGGCATGCATTCGTTGCAGGCGATGCGGCTGGCCTCGCGGCTGGGCCGGATGGTGGGCCGGGAGGTCGGGCTCGCCACCATCCTCATGGGGCCCACCGTCGCGCAACTGGCCGACGCGCTCACCGTGGCGCCGGTCGCCCCCACGACGATCAAGCGGTTGCCGCGCGCATGACGACCGCGTTCCCGATGTCCTTCGCCCAGCAGCGGCTGTGCTTCCTGCACCGGATGGACCCCACCGGAGCGGCCCACGCCACGGTCCGCTGCCACCGTGTGACGGGACCCCTGGACCTGCGCGCCCTGCGGGGGGCCCTGGACGTGCTGGTGGCCCGGCACGAACCGCTGAGGACCGTCTTCCCGCTGGGGGCGCAGCAGGGCGTATCGCCGGAGGGGCGGGCACACGTGCACGTCGTGGACGTGGCGACCGAAGCCGAGGCCCTGCGCCACGCGCAAGTGGAGGCGGCCCGTCCATTCGACCTGGAGCACGGACCGCTGCTGCGGCTCACGGTGTTGAGGCTGGAGCCCCGGACGCACTTCCTCGTCTTCGCGGTGCACCTGCTCGCGGCGGATGGTGGGTCGCTTCAGGTCTTCTCCGAGGACCTGGCCCTCGCCTACCGCGCGGCCGTCCTGGGCGAACCCACCGGCCTGTCCGAGCTGCCCGTGCAGTACGTGGACTGGGCCGCGTGGCAGCGCGAACAGCTCACCGCTTCACGGCGCGAGTCGCTGTCGCGCTGGTGGCGTGAGCGGCTGTCAGGGGTTCCCCTGTTCCTGGACCTCGTCTCCCCGCGTCCCGCGCTGGGGCGGGGACGTCGCGCGCATCGGGTGCTGCCCGACGCCATCACCCGGTCCGTGCATGCCCTCGCGAGCGCCGAGCGTCAGACGGTGTTCACGGTGCTGGCCGCCACGTGCGGCCTCGTGCTCGGACACCGTGCGGGCCGTGAACGGGTGCTGCTGGGGCTGGCCGTGGCCAATCGGGACCTGCCCGAGGTCGAGCGCGTGCTCGGGTTCTTCGTCAACACCGTCGTGCTGGAGGTGGACCTGCGCGGCGACCCGGACTTCCGCGAGCTGCTGACGAGGGTGGCCACGTCCACGGCGGCCGCGTACGCGCACAAGGACCTGCCCTTCGAGCAACTCGTCGAGGACCTTTCCCCACCGAGAGACGCCACGCGGTCTCCCGTGGTCCAGGTGAACTTCGCCTACCATCCGCCCCACACGGCGGGAGCGCTCGTCCTGCACGGCTGCGAGGTGACGGAGCTGCTGTTGGACCTCCCCACCGCGAAGTTCGAACTCACCCTGCGGGTCGAGGAGCGCTCCGACGGCCCGTGCACTGTGTGGGCTGAATTCGATGAGAGTCTTTTCGACCTCGCGTTCATCGAAGGTCTGCTGGCCGCCTACGAAGAGCTCCTGCGGACCGTGGACCCCGGTGCACGGGCGTCGCGCCTGCGTCCTGCCCGGACCGCGACGGAAGAACACCTCGCCCGCATCTTCGCCGACGTGCTGAAGGTCGCTTCGATTGAGCCGTACGACGACTTCTTCCGGCTCGGTGGCCATTCCCTTCAGTTGGTCGAAATCGCTGCCCGGGTCCGGACCGAAATGGGCCAGGAACTCGGATTGCGTGCGCTGTATCAGCATCCCACCGTGGCGGGCGCCGCCGCCCTGCTCGAACGAACAGGAGCATCCCGATGAGCAATTCCTATCCGTTGCCCAAGGACTGGCAGCACCCGTTGGATCCTCCTGCCGACTACAAGCGGTTGAGGCAGGAGGCCCCGGTGTGCCCCGTGCGGATGTTCGACGGCAACACGCCGTGGTTGGTCAGTCGCTACCAGGACGTGCTCGCGGTGCTGAGCGATCCCCGGCTGGTCCTGGACTCCACGCTGCCGGGGTTCCCGCACATCTCCGCCTCCTCGGCGGCCCGGCAGGGGCGGCCCCTGCCTTTCTTCCTGCGCCCCGACGCGGAGTACCGGGTGCAGCGGGCCATGCTCGTGCAGGAGTTCCTGCCCCGGCGGATGGAGGCCCTGCGACCGCGCATCCAGCGCACCGTGGATGAGGCGCTGGATGCGATGCTGGCAGGCCCGCATCCGGTGGACCTGATGGCCGCGTTCGCGCTGCCCGTCGCCCTTCGCATCATCTGCGATCTGCTCGGTGTGCCCCATGATGGCGCGGAACGCCTGCACGTCCTCAGCCGGACGGTCGGCTCCCGCTCCTCGTCGCGCGAGGAGGCGAGGGCGGCCCTGGTCGGACTGGATGATGTCTTCCTGGAGCTGGTGGAGGCCAACCTGCGCGAGCCCACGAACACGCTCATCGGTCGCGTCGTGGCCGAGCAGGTGGCGACAGGCAAGCTGAGCCCCCCGGACGCCGCCTCCCTGTTCCATTCGTTGTTCTACGCGGGGCACGGTCCTCCCGCGTACATGTTCGGCCTGGGCACGCTGGCGCTGCTGCTCGACCCCGGGCAACTGGCGAAGTTCCGCGAGATGGAGGACCCCGCCGCCATCACCGCGGCCATCCAGGAACTCCTGCGCTTCGTCAACGTCTCGCACCTGGCCCGGCAGCGCGTCGCCACGGTGGATGTCACCATTGGCGGCCAGCTCATCCGCGCGGGGGAGGGCATCCTCGCGCAGCCGGATTCCGCCAACCGCGACGAAACGGTCTTCAAGGACCCGGACCGCCTGGACCTGCACCGTGAGGTGCACCGCCACTTCGCCTTCGGCCATGGCATCCACCTGTGCACGGGGCGGGCGCTGGCCCTCATCGAATTCGAGGTCGTGTTCAAGACGCTCTTCCAGCGCATCCCCACGCTGCGGCTGGCCGTGCCACCGGAGGAGGTCCGCTTCAAGAAGGATGAGAACCTGCTCGGCGTGCACGAACTGCCGGTCACCTGGTAGCCCGCGTCCCTATACTCCCCACGATGACCCGACCGCGCACCGCGAGCCTGAAACTCGACGCGTTCCTCCCCTACCGCCTGTCGGTCGCCGCGAACGTCGTCAGCCAGCGGGTCGCGCGCGTGTACGCGGAGCAGCACGGCCTGAGCACGCAGGAGTGGCGGCTCATCGCCGTGCTGGGGGAGGACGGCGAGCGCACGCAGTTGGAGCTCGTCAAGCGCACGCGGATGGACAAGGTGTCGGTGAGCCGCGCCGCGCGCTCGCTGGAGGCGCGGGGCCTGGTCCGACGCGCCACGAGCCAGAGCGATGCGCGGTCGCGAAGGCTGTCGCTGAACGCCGCCGGCCGCCGCATCTACGAACGGGTGGCCCCCGCCGCGCTCGACGCCGAGGCGGAGGTGCTCGCCGGGTTGAATGTCAGCGAACGTGCACTCCTGCGCTCATTGCTGGAGCGCGTCGAACGCGCCGCGACCGAGGCCCTGGGCCGCGACCCCTGAAGGTTGTCAAACTGGTTTCATTTGTTACCATCCCGGGCATGGAACCGCTCCAATACCTCACGGGCTTTGGGAACGAGCACGCAACGGAGGCCATCTCCGGAGTGTTGCCGGTTGGCCAGAACACGCCGCAGCAGGTCGCGTTCGGTCTCTATGCTGAACAGATTTCGGGCACGGCGTTCACCGCGCCGCGTTCGGAGAACCGGCGGACCTGGATGTACCGCCTGCGTCCCAGCGCGGGCCACCCGCCGTACCGGAAGACCGAAGCGCGCCGCCTGCGCAGCGGCCCCTTCGACGAAGTGCCGCCGCCGCCCAACCGGCTGCGCTGGGATCCACTGCCGCTGCCCACGGACCCGACGACGTTCCTGGAAGGGCTGTTCACGCTCGGGGGCAATGGCTCCGCGGCGGCGGGCGACGGCGCGGCGGTGCACCTGTACGTCGCCAACACGTCGATGGTGGACACCGCCTTCTTCAACGCCGACGGAGAGCTGTTGATCGTCCCGCAGCAGGGCGCGCTGCGCATCGTGACGGAGATGGGCGTGCTCGCCGTTCCTCCAGGCCACGTCGCGCTCATCCCGCGCGGGGTGCGCATGCGCGTGGAGCTGCCGGAAGGCCCCGTGCGCGGCTACATCTGTGAGAACCACGGTGCGGCGTTCCGGCTCCCCGAGCTGGGCCCCATTGGTTCCAACGGCCTCGCGAACCCCCGGGACTTCCGCGCGCCGGTGGCGAGCTTCGAGGACGTGGACCGACCCACGCGCGTGGTGCAGAAGTTCCAGGGGCACTTGTGGGAGACGACGCTCGACCACTCACCGTTCGACGTCGTCGCGTGGCACGGCTCCCATGTCCCGTATGTGTATGACCTGGCGCGGTTCAACACCATCAACACGGTCAGCTTCGACCATCCGGATCCCTCCATCTTCACGGTGCTGACCTCGCCCAGTGAGACGCCGGGGACCGCGAACTGCGACTTCGTCATCTTCCCGCCCCGGTGGATGGTGGCGGAGCACACGTTCCGGCCGCCGTGGTTCCACCGCAACGTGATGAGCGAGATGATGGGCCTCATCCACGGCGTCTACGACGCGAAGGCGGACCAGTTCGTTCCGGGTGGCGCGTCGCTCCACAACTGCATGAGCGCGCACGGGCCGGACCGGAAGACCTACGAGGCCGCGGTCGCCGCGTCGCTGGGCCCGAAGAAGATCGACAACACGCTCGCCTTCATGTTCGAGACGCGCCACGTGATTGCACCGACGCGCGCCGCGCTCGAAAGCCCGACGTTGCAGTCGGACTACGACGCCTGCTGGGGCGACCTGCGCAAGGCGCAACTGCCTCCGCGTTGAGGGGGGAGGCAGCTCGGGGG
>NZ_RAVZ01000401.1 GCF_003611635.1 Corallococcus terminator
CCGAACGGCAGCAGTACCGCCAGCCCCCACGTCACCCGCCCCACGCGCAGCGTCTGCCGGGCGCTCAGCCGCCGCTCCATTCCCAGCCAGAGCGCGGCGCGCAGCAACCCGAAGCCCACCGCCACCAGCGCCGCCGCCGTGAGGTACGCGGCCAGCACCTCCCGCGTGAAGGGCCCCATCACCGGCCCCCCTTGCGACCCAGCAGCTTGCGAATCTGCTCCACCTCCTCCGCCGACAGCGGCACCGCCTCCACCAGCCGCGCCACGAGCGACGAAGGGGTGCCGTCGAACACCGTCGCCACTAGGTGCCGCACGCTCTGGGCCTCGTAGGCCTCGCGCGACAACCGCGCCGAATACAGGTGCCCGCGTCCTTCCTTGCGGCTGTGCACCACGCCCTTCTGCTCCAGGATGCGCAGCACCGTGGACACCGACGTGTAGGCCAGCTTGCGCTCCGGCGGCAGCGCCGCGAGCACGTCCGCCACGCTCACCTCGCCCTGCTTCCACACGAGCTGCATCAACTCCAGCTCCACCGGCGTCAGCGGCCGGGACTCCTCGACGGACGGCGACCTGGACACGGCGGCGACCTCCCTGACGACGAACTAAGGACTTAGTTCCAATACAACTAAGCCTTTAGTTGGAAGACGTCAAGCAGGCGGCCGGTGAAGGGAAACGGGAGGGGGGTGCGGATTCCCACGCGCCAGGTGGGGCAAGTCCTTAGACTGCGGACACATGCTCCACGTCATACCTCTGGGCGGCCTCGGCGAAATCGGCCTCAACGCCATGGTGCTCGCCTGTCGTGGGGAGCTGCTGCTCATCGATGCCGGACTGATGTTCCCCTCGGCGGGAATGCCCGGCGTGGACATCATCGTCCCGGACTTCACCCACCTGAAGCGCAACGCCGCGCAGTTCAAGGGCGTGGTGCTGACGCACGGGCACGAAGACCACATTGGCGCGCTTCCCTACCTGCTCGACGAGTTGCCCGTGCCTGTCTACGGCACGCGCTTCACGCTGGCGCTCGCGCGCAACCGCCTGGAGGAGCTGGGCGTGGAAGCGGACCTGCGCGAAATCGAACCGCGCTCGCCCTTCAAGGTCGGCACCGCCTTCACGGTGGAGGCCACGCGCGTCACGCACACCGTGCCGGACGCCGTGGGCTACATCGTCCGCACGCCCGAAGGCACCATCATCCACACCGGCGACTTCAAGCTGGATCCGGATCCCATCGACGGATTGAAGACGGACCTGGAGCGCTGGGGTGAAGCGGGCGAAGAGGGCGTGCTGTGCCTGCTGTCGGACTCCACCAACTCCGAGCTGGTGGATGAGACGGGCAGCGAGCGCGTGGTGCAGACCACCTTCGAGCGCCTCTTCCATGAGACGAAGGGCCGCATCGTCATCGCGCAGTTCTCCTCCAACCTCCACCGCGTGCGCCACATCCTGAGCCTCTGTGAGCGCACCGGCCGGCTCGTCGCGCTCCAGGGCCGCAGCATGGTGCGCAACGTGGAGCTGGCCCGCGAGATGGGCTACCTCCAGGTCCCCGACTCGCTCTTCGTGCACATCGACTCCGTGCCGAAGCTGGCGCCCCACCGCGTGGTGGTGCTCACCACCGGCGCCCAGGGCGAGCCCCGCGCGGGCCTCACCCAGTTGGCCCACGGCGACGGCCCGGTGCGGCTGGAGCCCGGCGACCTGGTCATCGTCAGCGCCCGCCCCATCCCCGGCAACGAGCGCTCGGTGGGCGCGCTGCTCGACCAACTCCACTGGCGCGGTGCCCGCATCGTCTACGCCCAGGTGGAACCCGGCGTGCACGTCTCCGGACACGCCAGCCGCCCCCAGCAGCGCCGCGTGCTGGACATCGTGAAGCCCCGCCACTTCGTCCCCGTACATGGGGAAGTCCGGCACCTGCACCGACACCTGACCACCGCGCGTGAGTCCGGCATGGCCCCCGAGGGGCTGCTCCTGGCGCACGACGGCGACGTGGTGACGTTCGAGGAGGGCCGGGGCCGCTTCTCCGGCAGCGTGCCGTCCGGGCGCATCCTCCGGGAGCGCTCCGGCAGCGGGGTGGTGACGCCGGAGACGCTCGTGGAGCGCAACCGGCTGGCGGAGACGGGCATGGTGGCCGCGGTGGTGGTGCTCCGGCGCGACACGCAGGCCCTGGTGGCGGGCCCCCAGTTGTCCGGCCAGGGGCTCTCCCCGGACGAACAGGGGGTGCTGCCGCGAATCGCCCTGGAGGCGAAGGCCTACTTCGAGGAGCTGAACCCACAGTTGCGCGGGGACGACGCCCTGGCGCGCGAGGAGCTGGTCCGGGCGGTGAAGCGGGCCTTCAAGCAGCACACCACCCGGCGCACCCTGGTGGTGCCCTTGGTCGTCCGGGTGTAGGTATGGTAAGGGCGGCCATCCCCCATGCCCTCCTTCGACGTCGTCTCGAAAATCGATCTGGCTGAGCTCGACAACGCGGTCAATCAGACCAAGAAGGAGCTCAGCACGCGCTATGACTTCCAGGGCGTCAACGCCGACATCGTCGTCGCCCCGGACAACACCTCCGTCACCGTGAAGGCGAACAGCGAGGACAAGGTCCAGGCCGCCAAGGAAGTGCTGCTCTCCAAGCTGGCCAAGCGAGGCATCAGCCTGCGGGTGCTGGAGTTCGGCGACATCGAGAAGACGGGCCTCGCGAACGTCAAGCAGCCCATCAAGCTGCAGCAGGGCATCCCGGTGGAGAAGTCCAAGGAGCTCATCAAGGTGCTCAAGGACTCCAAGATCAAGGTGCAGGGCTCCATCCAGGCGGATCAACTGCGCGTGACGGGCAAGAACCGCGACGACCTGCAGGCCGCCATGGCGCTGTTCCGCAAGGAGCAGGACCGGATGAGCCTGGACATGCAGTTCACCAACTTCCGCGACTGAGTCCTTCCGCCATGCACGCCGCCCCCCTGGCCCCGCTGACGCTCCTGCTGCTGGCCACCGCCACCCCCTCGTTCGCGCAGGACGCCGCGCGTCCCAGCCGCCCGGTGCCCGTGCTCAAGAAGGCACCGCAGCCGGAGAAGGGGCTCAAGGACTTCGGCTCGCCCATGGTCCTCAAGCCGCTGACGGTCGAGGGCGCCACGGCGAACTTCTCCGCCCGGGTGGGCTGGCGCAAGGACACGCTCTTCGTGGGCGTGGAGGCCACGGACAACCAGTTGCTCGCGGGCGACCTCATCACCCTCACCCTGTCCTTCCCGGACGCGGGCCCCACCGCCACGGGCTACACCTACCGCTTCGCCTTCGATGGCCAGCGCACCTCTCCGCCGGAGAGCGGCACGCCTGCGTTCGCGCAGAAGCTGGTGAACGCCGCCGTGCACCGCCAGGGCGACACGCTCTCCGTGGTGGCGCTGGTGCCGGTGCGCGCCCTGCCCCGCTTCCCCGCGGTGGCGCCGCTCGTCATGGACCTCTGCATCACCTACGAGGACCAGGACCAGGTGGGCGCGAAGACGGTGCCGGTGTCCAACTGCACGGGCGGCACGACGATGGTGGGTGAAGCGCTGCGCCTGCCGGACGACGCGCGCAAGAACCTCAAGCTCAAGCCCCCCGCGTCCGTCACCGCCCTGGAGGCGGCGCCCACCGGCTGGCTCGGCTGGGGCATCCTGCCGTACCCGGACTGGGCCCAGGGCGACGCGGCGCTCAACCCCGCTTCACTGCGCGCACTGGTGGCTCCCAACGCGGTGGACGCGTCGAAGATGAGCGTCAACGTGCCGGATGCTTTGAGCCTGCCGGACGGACGACCGGTCGTTACGGTGCTCACCGGGAAGAATCCCTATGCCGTCGAGGGTCAATGCGACTCCGACGACGAGCTTCGGATGGGGCTCTACGTGGTGTCGGGGAAGACGGCGCAGCAGGCGCTCGAGTGGCCGGCCGCCACCTGTGCGCTGGGTCGCGCCAGCTCCGTCGAACTGGATGAAGAGGGAGCGCTGACCATCGGTTACTCGAACGGCGCCATCGTCAACTTCGTTTGGAGTGCGGACCACTTCGATCGAACGGAAATCGGAAAGCGGTAGACGCAGTGGAAGACACCAAGAGCCTGTACATGATGACCCTCGGCTGCCCGAAGAACCGGGTGGACTCCGAGGTGATGCTGGGCACGCTGCGCACCCGTGGCTATTCGCTCGTGCAGGACCCGGCGGCCGCGCAGGTCATCGTCGTCAACACGTGCGCCTTCATTGGCCCGGCGAAGCAGGAGTCGGTGGACTCCATCCTGGAGATGGCGGAGCTGAAGAAGACGGGCGCGTGCAAGACGCTCGTCGTCACGGGCTGCCTGTCCCAGCGCTACGGCCAGGACCTGTCGCTGGAGATGCCGGAGGTCGACCACTTCCTGGGCACCAGCGCGTACGCGCAGATTGGCGACCTGCTGGCCGCCGAGGCCTCGCCGCGTCAGGTGATTCCGGATCCGGACTACATCCACAACGCCCAGACGCCGCGCATCAACTCGATGCCGAAGTACACGGCGTACCTGAAGATTTCGGAAGGCTGCGACAACGCCTGCGCCTTCTGCATCATCCCCACGCTGCGCGGCGGACAGCGCTCGCGCACGGTGGAAGACATCATGGCCGAGGCGCGCAACCTGGCCGACAGCGGCGTGCAGGAGCTGAACCTCGTCGCGCAGGACCTGACGGCGTACGGGCACGACCTGCCCGGCAAGCCGAAGCTCCACGAGCTGCTCCGGGAGCTGGTGAAGGTGGATGTGAAGTGGATCCGCCTGCACTACGCCTACCCGCGCGTGTTCCCGGACGAGCTCATCGACGTCATCGCGTCCGAGCCGAAGATCGCCAAGTACCTGGACATGCCGGTGCAGCACGCCAGCGACAAGCTGCTCCTGTCCATGAAGCGCGGCCGCAACTCCAAGTTCCTCAAGGAGCTGCTCACCAAGCTGCGCGAGCGCGTGCCGAGCCTCGTGATGCGCACCTCGCTCATCGTCGGCCTGCCGGGTGAGACGGAGGAGGACTTCGAGCTGTTGAAGGAGTTCGTGAAGGAGCAGCGCTTCCAGCGCCTGGGCGTCTTCCAGTACTCCGACGAGGAGGGCACCTCCGCGTTCGACCTGCCGAACAAGGTCCCCGCGAAGACCATCGAGCGCCGCTGGCGTGAGGTGATGGCCATCCAGAAGCGCATCAACCGCGAGCAGAACAAGAAGCTCGTGGGCCAGAAGCTCACCGTGCTGGTGGAGGGCCCCAGCGAGGAGTCCGAGCACCTGCTGGTGGGCCGTCACGAGGGCCAGGCCCCGGAGATCGACGGGCAGGTCTACATCAACGACGGTCTGGCGTACCCGGGCGAGTTCGTCACCGTGGAGGTGACGGAAGCGCACGACTACGACCTCATCGCCCGCGTGGTGGAGCGTCCGGATCCGAAGCAGCGCACGCACACCCCGCGCGAGGCCCTGCCCGCGCCCGTGCCGATGAAGTCACTGAAGCGTCCGGCGGAGCCTCGGCCGGAGTAGTCACCGACCACGGTCGAACCGGTACTTTCGGGCCCCGGCTCGCACTCCTCGATGGGGTGCGGCTGCGGGCCCGAACCTTTTGGCGCGGGGCTACTTCGGGTCCTCGGGCTCAAGTTCACGCTCCTCGACGGGAGGTGGCTGCGGGCCGGAACCCTTCGTGGGCACCGCCACACCTTCGCCCAGCGGCGTCGGCTGACACTCGCACACGGTGCGCCGCGACGCGGTCTCCGTGACGAAGGCGCAGGTCGTGGGGCACTCGGGCTGACGACCCTCCTCCACCAACGACACCGCGTAGCTCCGCGCCGCCTGGAGCGCGGCGTGGCACGCGGGCAGGGTCTGCGAGAGCGACGCCCACGGCAGCCGGTGCTGCGTGTTGGCGCCTCGCAGGGTGGTGGGAAAGCTCAGGCCCACCTGACAACCCGTCTCCAGGCGCTGGCCATCCGCGCCCCGGGGCTCCACGTACAGGCGCACGCCTTCGGGCACGTCCCGGTACACCGCGCCGGAGAGCGCCACCGCGCCGTCCGGTTCGGTGCGCGAGTGGACGCCGTAGCAGGCCTCCTCGCTGAAGGCCCCGCCCTCGCCCGCGCACTGCTGCCGGCCGCCAGCTTCATCGGGCATGCGCACGTGCGGCCTGCGAAGCACCAGGGCCCCACCCTGCGCGTCCACGGTGGCGGTGAAGCGGCCCCACACGTCCGGGCCCAGGCGACCCAGGCTGCTCTGCGACGGCCAGCGTCCGGCGGCCTCCATCACCAGGGGCCGCGCGCCCAGCCCGTCGGCGACCTCCACCGCGTCCACGACGAAGGTGCGCGGAGGCAGGCCCGCGGCCGTCTCCAGTGGCTGGAGTCCCTGAGCCAGCGCCGGATCCACCGCCAGCCGGGAGAAGGGCTCGCGCGTGCCCAGGACAAAGGGGCCGGTGATGCTCGTCGTTCCTTGCGTCACCTGCACGGCCAACAGCGGCCAGTCCCCCACGGGCTCGCGGCTGAGCTCCACCACGTGCGACTCGCGCACCGCGTCCGAGGCGCGCAGCTCCGCCTCATGGGCGGCCCGGGGGCGCGTGGCGGTGAAGGTCACCTCGCGGCGCAGCGGCTCCACCGTGAGCGCGTACGGGGCCAGCACGTCCTGCCCCAGCGTCACCGAACAGCCCTGCTCACCGGACAGCAGCACCGTGCGCAGGGGCGGCGCCACCGGTCCCACCGTCAGCAGCGGGGCCTGCACCTCGGGCCAGGAGCGATATCCCCCGGAGGACTCGGGCACGCGCGCAGTGCCGGCAGCCGTGGGCGGTTCTCCGCCGAAGCAGCCGGAGGACACGAGCGAGAGGGGCCGCGCGACGTCCAGCACCACCGGCACGGCCCGCCCCGCGAGCCGTCCCGCGACGGTGAGCCGCAGCGCGGGGGACGACAACAGGGGCAGCGTCTGTCCCACGAGGCTCGTGGGACGCACGGGGCCCGGGGGCGCGGAGGACTGACACCCCGCGCCCAGCAGCACGCATCCCGCCAGCAACACGCCGCGCATGGAGGGCGGCCTTCCCTACGGCGCCTTCGCCTTGGTGAAGTCGTCCACGCGGGTGCCCTCGGGCGGGTTCAGCTTGAAGCTGTCCGCGGAGATGCCCACGTTCGTCTTCAGGTCCACGAAGGCAATGGTGTTCTCGCTGCCGTCCGGGTCCACCACGGTGCTCTTGAGCACCTGCGCGGACGTGGGATCCACCTCCAGGCGCACCTGGCGGAAGCGCGGCTCGGTCTTCAGCGGATCCAACACCAGCAGCGTGCCCTTGCAGTCCTTGCAGTCGCCCTTGGAGATGGCGAACTCGTCCGCGAGCTTCCCCTGACCGAAGAGGAACGTCACCGACGCGGAGAGCTGGTTGGTGTCCACGGCGGCCACCGACAGCGTCTGCGCGGCCGGGTCGTACGCGTACACCTTGCTGCCCGCGAGCACGAAGGTGCGCGGCGACGGGTTCGCGTACTCCCAGCGCATCAGGCCCGGCTTCTTGTACGTCACCGTACCCGTGGACGACTGCGTGCGGCGGAAGGTCTTGTACTTGTAGTCCTGCTTGAAGCCCGACTTGAAGTCGTTCGTCTTCTCGTAGAACGCCTGCATCCGCTCCACGAGCGTCTTCACCTCGGGCGTCATCTTCGGCGCGGGCTTCGACACGGCGGGGACAGGAGCGGCCGTGCCGGCATCCAGCGGGGCGGCGGGCTTCGGCGCGGCGGCCGGAGCCTTCGCGGCGGCGGCAGCCGGCTTCGGTGCTGGGGCCGTCTGGGCC
>NZ_RAVZ01000402.1 GCF_003611635.1 Corallococcus terminator
CTCCAGGAGGGGGCGGGGAGGGGGCCTTTCGGAGGGCCGGAGCCCGGCCGGACCTCCAGGCGCTGCTTGCAAGCTGCAAGGAAAGACCGCCCGTGATAGTTGGCCTCGGATCATGGCCAACGAGCTTGAGCGGGAGGTGGCACGGCGACGTACCTTCGCCATCATCTCCCACCCCGACGCGGGAAAGACAACCCTGACGGAGAAGCTGCTGCTCTACGGCGGCGCCATCCACCTGGCCGGCAGCGTCAAGGCCAAGCGGGCGCGGCGGCACGCGACCAGTGACTGGATGGAGCTGGAGAAGGAGCGAGGCATCTCCGTCACGTCGTCGGTGCTCCAGTTCACCTACCGCGACCACGCGGTGAACCTGCTGGACACCCCGGGCCACCAGGACTTCTCCGAGGACACCTACCGCACGCTCTCCGCCGCGGACGCCGCGGTGATGCTCATCGACGCGGCCAAGGGCGTCGAGCCGCAGACCAAGAAGCTCTTCAAGGTCTGCCGCATGCGCGGCATCCCCATCTTCACCTTCGTCAACAAGCTGGACCGCTACGGCCGCGAACCGCTGGAGCTGATGAACGAGCTGGAGCAGGTGCTGGGCATCCGCTCCTACCCGATGAACTGGCCCATCGGCATGGGGCCGGAGTTCCGGGGCGTCTACGACCGGCAGGCGCGCGTGGTGCACGTGTTCTCCGCCGAAGGCTCGCACGGTGAGTCGGAGGTCGCGGAGCGCTCGGTGTCCATCGACTCGCCGGACATCCTCAACTTCCTCTCCGAGTCGGAGCTGGCGAAGCTCAACGAGGACATCGAGCTGCTCGACATCGGCGGTGACGCGTTCACCCGCGAGAAGTCGGACTCCGGGCAACTGACGCCCATGTTCTTCGGCAGCGCGATGACGAACTTCGGCGTGCGGCCCTTCCTGGACGCGTTCCTGGACCTGGCGCCCGCGCCCTCCGCGCGCCTCACCACCACGGGCGAGCGCGAGCCCACGAACCCCAAGTTCGCGGGCTTCGTCTTCAAGATTCAAGCGAACATGGACCCCGCGCACCGCGACCGCATCGCGTTCATGCGCGTGGTGAGCGGCCGCTACGTCAAGGGCATGAACGCGTTCCACTCGCGCCTGGGCAAGGAGGTGCGGCTCGCCAAACCCAGCCAGTTCATGGCCGCCGAGCGCACCTCCATCGAGGACGCGTGGCCGGGGGACGTCATCGGTCTGTTCGACCCGGGGCAGTACCGCATCGGTGACACGCTGGCCGAAGGCGCCACGGACGTGTCGTTCGAAGGCGTGCCGCGCTTCAGCCCGGAGTTCTTCGCCGTGGTGCGCTCGAAGGATCCGCTGCGCCGCAAGCAGATGGAGAAGGGCCTGGAGCAGCTCTCCGAAGAGGGCACGGTGCAGATCTTCCAGCAGTTGAGCATGGGCATGAAGGACCCCATCGTCGGCGTGGTGGGCGCGCTCCAGTTCGAAGTGTTGCAGTACCGCCTGGAGCACGAGTACGGCGCGCGCATCGCGCTGGACCGGCTGCCCTTCAGCCACGCGCGCTGGGTGGTGGGGCAGAACTTCGACCCGCGCTCGTTCGACTGGGAAGGCAACCGGCAGACGGTGCAGGACCGCGACGGGCTGCCCCTGGTGCTCTTCCGCGACGACTGGGCGCTCCAGCACGCCGAGGACAAGCACCCGGAGCTGAAGTTCCTGGCCGAGGCGCCGATGATCCGCGCCACGACCCCGGTCGCCACCGGAAGCTAGCGCCGACGCGGGGCAGGGGGGCGGCAACGCGCGCCTCCCACCGCCCCACAAGGCAGCGGGCTACTTGTGCGGCACCACGGTGCCGCCCCGGAAGGCGGAGTCGCGCAGCACGAGGCCGTCCTGCTTGAAGAGGCGCGCGGCCTTGGGCCCGACGAAGAAGTCCTTCGGGTCGCCGCGGCGGAAGGTCTTCTTGATGAACTCCTCCACCTCCAGGTAGAGGCGGCGGAACTTGTCCGGGGCGGCGTCGCGCCGGCCCGTCTGGGACGTCACCTCCAGCTCCACCCACATCTGGCCGCTGAGCAGTTCGCCCTCTTCGTTGCGGCGTGAGCGTCCGATGAAGATGACGGGGGAGCGCACCTCGTCGATGCGCCACGAGCCCTTGTCCGGGCCGCGCTTCACCTTGTCCACCAGCGCGGGGCCGATGTCGCTGGCCACGAGATACAGGTCCTCCTCCGGCAGGTGGGGGACGTTTTCCATGGTGGCGCGGAAGGGCTTCCAGTCCGCGGGAACGCGCCGGGGGTAGACCTCCAGCACGTGACGCTCCAGGAAACGGAAGAAGGCGACCTCATCGTCGGGTGCCATGAAGAATTGGAGGATGTTGGCCATCGCCGCGTCCTCATACCCTGGAAGCACGCTAGAAACACAGCCATGGACACCTGGCTGCGAACCCGGATGCACGAGCTGTGTGACTTGCACGGCGTCATCAACCTGGCCTCCTGGGACCGGGAGGTCTACCTGCCCGCCAAGGCCGCCCCGGCCCGCGCCCAGCAGCTCTCCACCCTCCAGGCCCTCCAGCACGAGCGGCTGGTGGACCCGCGCCTGGGCGAAGCGCTGGCCCGCGCCAGCGAAGCCGGCCCTTCCTCCCAGGCCCTGACGCCCGACGAGCGGGCCATGGTGCGCGTGCTCACCCACGACCGGGAGCGCGCGGTGCGGCTGCCCGCCCGGCTGGTGACCGCGCTGGCGGAGGCCCAGGGCGCCGGCATCCAGGCCTGGCGCGAGGCCCGCGAGGCGAAGCGCTTCGCCCACTTCCAGCCCGCGCTGGAGGCGCTCCTGGCCCTCCGTCGCGAACAGGCGGACGCGCAGGGCCACGACGGCGAGCGCTACAACGCGCTGCTCGAAGGCTTCGAGCCCGGCATGCGCGTCCAGCGCCTCACGCCGGTGCTCACCGCGCTGCGCGACGCGCTCATCCCCATGGTGGCCGCCATCGCGGAGGTGCGGCGGCCCACGCCCGCGTTCCTGGACGGGCGCGCCTACGACACCGCCCAGCAGTGGCGCTTCACGATGCGGCTGTTGGAGGCGGTGGGCTTCGACCTGGAGGCGGGCCGTCAGGACGTCAGCATCCACCCGTTCACCAACAGCGTGAACGCGCACGACGTGCGGCTCACCACGCGCCTGGACGCGGTGCACCCCATGTCCGCGCTCTTCGGCACGCTCCACGAGGCGGGCCACGGCCTGTACGAACAGGGCTTCGCCCCGGAGCTGCTGCGCACGCCGCTGGCGTCGGTGCCCTCCATGGGCCTGCACGAGTCCCAGTCGCGCCTCTGGGAGAACCTTGTGGGCCGGGGCCGTGCCTTCTGGGTGCACCACTTCCCCGCGCTGAAGGAGGCCTTCCCGCGCGAGCTTGGGGACGTGGACCTGGACGGCTTCCACGCGGGCATCAACCACGTGGCACCCTCGCTCATCCGCGTGGAGGCGGACGAGGTGACGTACAACCTGCACATCGCCCTGCGCTACGAGCTGGAGCTGGCGCTCCTGCGCGATGAGCTGCCGGTGTCGGAGCTGCCGTCCGCGTGGAACGAGCGCATGCGGCGCTACCTGGGCGTCACGCCTCCGGACGACACGCAGGGCGTGCTCCAGGACATCCACTGGGCCTGGGGCGAGCTGGGCTACTTCCCGACGTACGCGCTGGGCAACCTGTACGCGGCGTCACTGCATGCCGCGGCCTCACGCGCGCTGCCGGAGCTGGATGCGCACCTCGCCCGGGGGGACACGTCGTCCTTGAGGGGATGGCTGCGCGCCCAGGTGCACTCGCACGGCTTCCGGCTGCCCGCCGAGGAGCGCGTGCAGGCCGTCACCGGCGCAGGGCTGACCGACAGGGACTTCCTCGTGTACCTGCGCGCCAAGTACGGCGCGCTGTACGGCGTCACGCTCTAACGGGGAGACCCGCTCAGGCGGCGAACACCAGCGGCCGGCACGCGCGCGCCAGGTGCAGCGCGTCCCGCGCGAGGGTGTTGGAGGCAGGGTCCTGCGCCTCCAGCCACGCGGCGCGGGCCACCTGGCTGCCCAGTTCGAAGCACAGGCTGGCGGTGCGCCGCGACAGCCGGCTCTCCTTCTGGAGGGCCCGGACGTTGAGCTCGCACAGCTCCGCGCACTGGCGCAGCAGCCGCACCGCGTCGGCGTCCGCCGGAAGGCCCTGGGCCTTCAGCCGCGCCATGCCCTCCTCGCAGGAGGTCTGGCACTGCAGGCTCGCGGCGATGCACCGGGAAACCTCTGTACGCGCCCCACCTGCCCTGGCTCCCAACATGACCACGCCCTCCCTGGGTGAGGCGACAAAGGTACGCATGCTCGCTGTCCCGGCAACCTGCACCCCGGGTCCAGATGGGGCTTGAACACCTGCTTCCGGGGCCCCTGGACACCGGGCGCCACACGGATGCCCAGGCATTTCGCGCGCTTCGCCCGGGCCCGTCGATTCGTGCCGGGAAACGTCAGCTTCCCAGCACTGGGTAGGGCGCGAGCAGCGCTACGAGTTTTTCACCGTAGAGCCGCACCCGCTTCTCCCCGAAGTACGGCAACTGGGTCAGCGCCTCCGTGTTCGAGGGCGGGTTTGCGGCGAGCGCGTCCATCAGCGGGTTGGTGAGGATCACGCTGGGCGTCACCTTGCGCGCCGTGGCCTGGTCGATGCGGAAGGCCTTGAGGGCGTCCTCGCGCTTGCGCCGGTGGGGGTCGCGCGGACCCTTGGTCTCGCGGTCCAGGTCCAGCTCTCCCCGGGCGGCCTTCTCCTGCTGCTCGCGGATGAGGCCGAGGATGGCGTCGCCGTGCGCGCGCACCACGGCGCCGCGCACGCCGGCCGCGCGCGCCAGGTCCTTGTGGGTGTTGGGCTGCTTCAGCGCCAGGTCCGTGATGGCCATGTTGGACAGCATCCGGCCCATGGGCACGTTGTCCTTCTCCGCCCACTCCAGCCGCTTCTTGTGCAGCCCCTGCGCGATGGCGTGCGCCAGCGCGTACTGCGCCGAGGACAGGCCGCTGCGCGACAGCTTGGGCTTGTACTCGGCGCCCGTCTCCGGGCGGGCCGCGGCCTCGTCGCACATGCGCGCGCAGTCCAGGAGCACCTCTTCCAGGATGTCCGCCTCGCGGCACGCGTCGCGCACCTGCCGGCCCAGCTCGCACAGGTAGCGCACGTCGTTGGCGATGTAGTCGCGCATGCCCGGGGGCAGGGGGCGCAGGGAGAAGTCGGACTGCTGGTGCTCCTTGGGCAGCTCGATGCCCAGCTTCTCCCGGGCCAGGTCCGCCAGGCCCACCTTGGGCCAGCCCAGCAGCGTCACCGCGCGGTGCGTGTCGAAGAGGCCGCGCACTCGCACGCCTGCTTCGGCGAGGAACTGGAGGTCGCCCTGCGCGGCGTGGAAGAACTTGGTGCGCTCCGGGTCCGCCATCAGGGGGACGAGCAGGCGCGGGTCCACGCCCGGCTGGAGCGTGTCGAAGAGGAAGATGTCAGCGTCGGTGCCCAACTGGAGGAAGCACAGCCGGGCGCGGAAGGCGTGCATCGCGTCCGCCTCCAGGTCCACCGCCAGTTCGGGCGCGGATTCGAGCACGCGAGTGGCCGCCTCCGCGCCGGCTGCGTCCACCACATCCAGGGCACCTTGAGGGAAGGTCGGCATCGCGGGGAGCAGGCTAGCGGACCGGCCCGCCCCTTTGACGTGTTTTTTCCCGAACCGCCGCTAGGATGGCCCCGCCGATGAACGACGCCCAACGCCTGGAAAAGAGCCTGCTCGGCCACATGGGTCGAGCCATCGCGGACTTCCGCCTCATCGAGGCAGGGGACCGCATCATGGTGGGCGTGTCGGGAGGCAAGGACTCCTACACGATGCTCCACCTGCTGCGAGAGCTGCAGCGGCGGGCCCCCGTGAAGTTCGACCTCCTCGCCGTGAACCTCGACCAGGGACACCCGGGATTCCCCGGTCACATCCTGGAGGGCTACTTCGAGCGCGAGGGGTACGCCTACAAGATGCTGAAGGAGGACACCTACAGCATCGTGCTGGAGAAGACGCCGCCGGGAAAGACGCAGTGTTCGGTCTGTTCGCGGTTGCGCCGGGGCATCCTCTACAACGCCGCCGTGCACCTGGGCTGCAACAAGATCGCCCTGGGGCACCACCGCGACGACCTCATCCACACGATGCTGCTGAACATGTTCTTCGCCGGGAGCCTCAAGGCGATGCCGCCGCTCCTGAAGAGCGACGACGGGCGCAACGTGGTCATCCGGCCGCTGTGCTACGCGCCGGAGAAGGAGATCATCCAGTTCGCGCAGGCGAAGGCGTTTCCCATCATCCCCTGCGACCTGTGCGGTTCGCAGGAGAACCTGCAGCGCAAGCGGATGCAGAAGCTGGTGGAGGATTTGGGCAAGGAGATCCCCAACGTCCGCCAGAGCCTGCTCAACGCGATGTCGAACGTGCGGCCCACGCATCTGTTGGACAAGACCCTGAACCCGGACCCGCTGAACGCGAATGAAGACGGGCCCGTGGTTTCACCCCCCACCGACGACACGCAAGGGAGCGCCAGTCCATGGCTCGAGACCAGGCAATAAAGACGCGCAAGGAGCGCAACGCGGCGCTGGTGGAGGCGATGCTGCTGGCCGCGATGGCCGACGGCAGCGTGTCCCAGCGCGAGATGCAGACCCTGCTGGCGCGCGTGCTGGAGCGCCCGGAGTTCGAGGGCACGCAGGCGGGCGAACTCAATCTCCTGGTGGAGTCCAGCGCGGCGCGGCTGTCGGAGGCGCGCAACCTGGAAGAGGTGCTGTCGTCGCTGCGGCGGCGGCTGCCGGACCACAAGAACCGGATGCTGGCGTTCGGTCTGGCGGCGGCGGTGGCGCTGGCGGATCAGCGGGCCACGCGTTCGGAGCTGGGGCTCCTGAAGACGTTCCAGGCGGCGCTGGGCATCTCCGAGGACGAGGTGGCGCAGATCATCGACGTCATCGAGCAGGGCGGCAGCCTGTCCGAGGCGCTGGGTGAGCCCGTGGAGCGGCTGTTCGCGGAGGTGATGGTGCTGGTGCTGGCGGCGGACGGCCAACTGAAGGAGGCGGAGGCCCGGGCGATGGTGGAGAGCTTCGCGGCGGATCCGCTCTTCCAGAACGTGAGCCCGGAGCGGGCGCAGGGCTTCGTCAGCGAGTCGGTGGCGGCGCTGGCGTCGGACGGCCTGCCGCAGCGACTGCATGTGCTGGCGCACGGGCTGGCCACGCACTCGCAGCGGATGAAGGCGTACCAACTGGCCACGAAGATCGCCCACGCGTCCGGGAGGACCAGTAACGCAGAGCAGCGCATCCTGGACCTGCTCCAGGCGACGTTCGGTCTGGCGGACGATGAAGTGGCGCGGTTGGACCAGCAGGGGTAAGCAGGGAGTGGAATGACCCCGCACGTCCCCTCCGGTTCACGGCACTCCTTTCGTTTCGGCCTGCCGCCGTCGCTGGGCAGTGAGACGGCGCGCGAGCGCGCGGAACGGCTCGCGTCATTCCTCCAGCGTGCGCTGGGCAAGCTCGTGGAGGTGGGAGTCGCCACCAGCTACGAGACGCTCGCCAAGGACCTGCTGTCCGGGCGGGCGGATGCCGCCTGGGCGCCGCCCTTCGTGTGCGCGCGCATGGAGGCGATGGGGGTGCGGGTCCTGGTGCGCGGAGTGCGCCGGGGCATGTCCAGCTACCGCTCCGCGCTGGTGGGGCGGGCGGGCTCCGGGCTGACGCTGGAGAAGCTCAAGGGTGCCAAGG
>NZ_RAVZ01000403.1 GCF_003611635.1 Corallococcus terminator
CCCTTGTGGGGAGAAGCGTCAAGCCGGACGGATCGGCAAACCGTTGCTACAAAAGTCAGAGCCCTCTTCGGCTCAGTGCATCGCGGACCGCTCGTCGCGACGGCCCACCGGGGCCCGGCGCGCGTGGGACGGCCGCTCGAAGTACTCCACCACCAACCCGCCGAAGGGCACCCGAGGCCCATCCGCCTTCGGGTCCGCCAGCCGCTGCAGCAGCGCCACCGCGCTGTCCACGGCTTCGTCCAGCGCGCGGTGGATGCGCTGGCGCTCCGCGTCTCCGCCGCCCAGGACTTCCAGGGCGTCCACCAGGCACCGCCGCAGCAGTGAGAACTCGTCGTGCAGGGCCCGCGCGCCGCGCTCCGGCGCCAGACGCAGCACCGCGCGGGTGCGACTCCAGGGGCTCGACTCCGCGCCCTCCAGCGTCAGTCCCAGTTCGCGGACGAACGGCTCCACCAGTCCGTCCAGCAGGCTGGGGCCCGGAACGCCCTGGCCCTCGTGCGCCGCCAGTCGCATCCGGCGCCACAGCGCCGCGATCCGCTCCGGCTGCCTGCTGAAGACCCGGGCCGCCCCCGCCTTCTTCCGTCCCCGCTCCGCCGCCATGTCCGTTGTCGTCCGCATCGCGAACAGAGACATAGCAAGGGCTTTGCCAACGCCAGACGTGTACCAGTGCCCAATGAATCCAGCGCTTTGGGCGATCCCCCTGCCCTGAAGGATGGCCGGAAGGCGTAAATCCTACGGGGCTGGTGTTGAAAGCAGGGAGGCCAGGGGAAGTTCCTTCCCTACCTGGGCAGGAACGCGCCCGTCAGTGGAGCGTTGGCTTGGGCGGGCGACCTGCCGGGTGCTCGGCATCCACCTCGTGCTCGCCGCTCGGGGACTCCGGCTCCTCGTCGCCTGGCTCCACGGCTTCGGAGGCTTCGGGCCCTCCAGCGCCGGACTCCAGCGCTTCCGGGGCTCCCTCCAGGGCTTCGGGTTGCGAGGGGCCGACCGGGCCCGGCACGCCCGGTGTGGGGGTGGCGCCGGGCCACTCCGGCCAGGTGAGGGCGGAAGGCGACAGGGCTTCGGAGCCGTCCGGGGACAGCGGCCCGGCGGCGCGGGCCGCGGCGAGCAGGCGCAGCGCGGCGTCTTCCGCTGCGTCCTCGGCGGCCAGCTCCGTCATCCGCGCCGACTTCTGCCACATCCGGCGCGCGAAGGCGGCCACGCACAGGGCGGAGGCGGCCAGCCACAGGAGCGCGGAGCTGGTGGTGAGCGGCAGCCAGCCGTACCGGGCCGCGAGCCCCTCGCGCCAGTCCTGCTCCTCCAGGAGCAGCGAGGTGCGGAACGCCTTGCCGAAGGCCTGTTCGAAGGGCTCCCCCGCGCGCACGCCGTCCACCAGCAGGCCCATGGCCTGGGGGCCGTGCTTCCCGGTGAGGAAGGCCACGAAGGCGGCGCTCTGCGCGTAGGCGATCTCCACGTCCGACGGCACGTCCGGCCAGTCCTCGGACAGGTCCTCGAAGTGGAAGACGCGCTCCTGCGTCACGGCGCGGAAGAGGGCGGAGTAGTGGGCGACGGAGTAGCGCTCGTCGGTGAGGTTCTGTGCCACGCCCTCCTGGAACCAGCGCGGCCACTCCTTCGCCAACTGTCCCAGCGCCACGTGCGCCAGTTCGTGCCGCAGCGTGGTGGGGCCCTCCGTGTCGTTCAGGCTCAGCGCGTCCAGGAGGATGATTTGATGGCCGGGGTAGGCGAGCGCCACCGCCCAGCCCGGGGGCTTGCCGCCGGGGAGGGCCAGGGCCTCGAACTCCTGGCGGCCCACGCCCAGGCGGATTTCGGTGGTGCCCGGCCAGTCGCGCCCGAGCATCGCGCCGAAGCCGTCACGCACGCCTTCAATCTGTTGGGCCAGCGCCCGGGCCGCGCCCGCCGCCTTCGCGGTGTGGACGATGATGAAGCGCTTCGTGCGCACCTCGCCGGTGGCCAGCGCCGGCCGGGCATGGGGCACGAGCGCGGCGTCGGTGATGACGGCCTCCTGGGCATGGATTCCGCGCGGACCCTCCTCCTGCGCGGACACCCGGGGCGAGGCCAGCAGCATCATCAGGACGGCGAACAGGCGGAGCATGCGTGGCCTCACGGTCCACCAGAGATAACAGCCTCCACCGCCGCCGCATCAACCCCCTGCACCTTCAATCGCTTACGGCGCGACGTGTCACCGGCCGTGAGGGTCACCTGCCGCTTGGGCACACCCAGCTTCTTGGCGATGAATTCCAACAGGGCGGCATTTGCTTCGCCATCCACCGGCGGGGCCGCGAGTTGGATCTTCAGTTGACCATCGTGTTCGCCCACCACCTTCGTGCGGGACGCACGGGGTTGGACGAGCACCGTCAGCTCCACGCCCTCCGGCACGGCTTTGAGCCAGGGGGCGGGCATGGAGCGCTAGTCGTTGGACGTGGCCTTCTTCTGGGACAGGAACGCGACGTTGTCTTCCACACGTGCGTAGTCGCGGTCCGCGAAGGAGGGCGCGGCGAAGGTCTCCAGCAGCTTGCGGTGGGCCTCCACCACGGAGCGCACCTGGGATTCGAACTGGGTGCGCTGGCGCTTCAACTCGTTGATGTCTTCCACCACCTGCACCAGCCGCTGGTGGGCACCGTGGACGATCTTCTCCGCCTGGTGCTCCGCGTCCGCGATGATGATCTCCGCTTCCTTCTTCGCGGCGTCCTTCAGGTCCTCGCTGATGCGCTGCGCGGTGACCATCGTCTCCTGGAGGGTGCGCTCGCGCTCCTGGTGTTGCTCGAGCTTGTGCTGCGTGCGCTTCAGCTCCTCCTTGAGCGCGATGTTCTCCTTCACCACCTCCTCGAACTCGCCGGCGATCAGCTCCAGGTACGCGCTCACTTCGGGACGCGCGAAGCCGCGCATCACCGTCTCGAAGCGCTTCTGCCGGATGTCGAGCGGGGTGATCTTCATGCGCGCCAGTCTAACCCATACACGCGCGCACTCCAGGAATCGGCCCGGGTCCCCGCGGGGCAGGGCAGGCGGGCAGGCAGGCGTGTTTCAGGGTGTCGCGGCCGCGGGGGCGTCCCACTGCGCCGCCACCGAGCGTGCGGCGTTCTGCACCGCGTAGCCCACGCGGCTGTCGGCGGCCACGTCCTGCACGGAGCGCCGGGCGGTCGGGGTGCGCTGGTAGAGCAGTCCCCCCAGCGCTTGAATCTTCAAGGCATCCGGCAGGCGCGGATGGCGCACGACGTTGCCGAGAATCTCCTCCGCCCGTCGGTGCTGGAAGAGCGCCACCGCGCGCAGCGCCGCCTGCTGGATGCGCGGGTTGGGATCCCAGATGAGCGCGGCCAGCGGGTCCAGGGCGCGGGCATCTCCCAACAGCGCCAGGTCCTCGATGGCGAGCGTCCGGATCTCCTCCGGCGCCGGCTCCGCGGCCCACAGCAGGCCCCGGAGGAGGGCCGCGTCGGGGTTGGTCGCGTCCACGGTCGCAGGCGAAGGCCTGGGGGCCACGGCCTTCTCCGCCGCTGGCTTCTCCGAACCGGGTTTCAGGGGAGCCCGGGCCGGGGCCTGGGCGTGCGCGACGGCGGTCAGCAGCAGGGCGGCGGCGAGGAGCGGACGCATGCTCCGTGTTCTACCCGAATCCCGACATCCCGGCAGCGGGGCGGCGCACCCCCCTGGGTCGGTGACGACATTTTCTTGACGCGATCGTCGGACGTGGGAGGTTGTCGCTGCTACAGGCGTGTTGCGAAACGGAGAGCGAAGACATCATGGGTGCGGCGGTCGCGAGCTGGCAGACGCTGGAGAACGTCGAAGTGGAGTGCACCCACTGCGGCGTCATGATGACCCTTCAGCCCGGGAACCGGGTGAAGTACTACCGGTGTGGCTCATGCCACCGCTGGGTGTCCAGCACCTACAGCGAGGTGTTTCGCGCGGACGCGAAGATGCGCACGCACCCGGTGAAGGACACCGCGGACGCGGACGCGCGCTTCGTGGAGGTGAAGGACCGCCTGGACAAGTGGCTTTCCGCCGTCCAGGAGCAGTGCCCGTACCAGACGATGGGCGTCTCCCCGTTGGATGCGCCGGACGTGGTGCGCGCGCGCTTCCACGCGCTGGCCATGGAGCGGCACCCGGACCGGGGCGGCTCCGCGGAGCAGATGCGGGAGCTCAACGCGGCCTATGAGCGCATCCTCAAGCACCGTCAGCGCAAGCGGCTGGAGGCGCTGTCCTCCGGCACCTCCACGCGCGTGACGCCGGCGTCCGTCCTGCCGGAGCGCAACAGGTAGAACCAGAAGAGCGCTCCCAATGACAGGCCCAGCCCCACCTTGGTCCAGGTGGGGAAGAAGGAGCCCGGGGAGATGAAGCCCTCCACCACGCCGATGCCGGCGAGGAAGGGCGCGCAGCCCACCACCAGCTTCACCGCCTCACGGCCCCGCGCCTGGAGCGCCTGCGCCCGGGGCAGCTCTCCCGGGTCGATGAGCGCCTGGCCCACCATCAGGCCCGCTCCGCCCGAGATGGCGATGATGGACAGCTCCACCGGCCCATGCGCGGCGATGAAGTCCAGGAAGCCCACCGCCATGCCCTCGCGGAAGCACAGCGCTCCCACCGCGCCAATGAGCACGCCGTTGTTCACCATCGTGAAGATGGGCCCCACGCCCAAGAGGATGCCGGACGCGAACGCGAACAGCGTGACGGTGAGGTTGTTGGTGGCGATGCCGGAGGCCACCGCGTTGGGCGGCGCCACCGACAACACGTCATCCGTCCACATGCGCCCCTGGGCCACGTAGCGCCGCACGCCCTCCGGCACCAGCAGCTCCGCGCCGCGTGGCTCCAGCAGCACCACCAGCGCGCCCAGTATCAATCCCAGCACGAGCAGCCCCGCGCTCACGCCCACGAAGCGCGCTTCGCGGCGCAGCGTGGCCGGGAAGTCGCGCCGGAAGAAGTCGCGCGTCGAAGCCCAGCGTTCGCGGGGCGGCTGGTAGATGGCGCCATAGGCCTGTCCGCAGAGCTGGTTGAGGAAGCGGTGCGCGTCCGTGCCCGGGTAGAACGTCTGCGCCCGCGCCAGGTCCGCCGCCGCGCGCCGGTACAGCGTGTCCAGCGTGCGCAGCTCCTCCAGGTGCAGCCGGCCGGAGCGCTGGCGCGTCAGCAGGGCCTGGAGCGCATCCCAGTCCGGGCGGCGCCGGGAGACGAAGGTGGGCAGGGGCAGCGCCATGTCAGTGGGCCGCCCGCGCGCGCGTGCGCAGGAAGGCCTCCGTGGCCTCGGGGGACTGAAGCACCTTCGCCCGCTCCTCGTCCGCCAGCCCCGCGCCCACCCGGTCCACCAGCCGCGCTCCCAGCCGCTGGCGCACGTCCTTCTCCAGGCCGGGCGCGCGCGACAGGAAGGCCAGCACCAGCTCCACGTCCTCCGCGCCCAGCGGCCGCTGCACGCCCGCGGACTCGCGCTCGGATTCGGAAGGCACGGCGGGCGCCTGGGTGTACTTGTCCAGGTCGATGGCCTCCTCGCGAATCAACACCGTGCCCGCGAGCAGATCTCCCAATCGGCGGTGCCGGCGGTCCAGCAGCATGGTGATGCAACCGGTGGCGTAGAGCACCGGCAGGAAGTCCACTGCACGGCACAGGTTGCGCACGGCGCTTTCGAAGAAGCCCACCGGTGAGCCATCCTCGCGCACCACGCGAATCCGCAACACGCGTTTGCCCGGTGTCTGTCCATGGAAGAAGACCTCCGCCAGCGTCCAGTACAGCCATTGCGTGGCGAAGAGACCCACGGCCAGAAGCGTCTGGACCAGGCCCGACAGCGCCTGGAACGCACCCAGCACGTCGGACACCAGCAGCGTGATGACGAAGTAGAGCGCCACCCAGAAGAAGAACAGCAGGCTTGCGTCCACCAGCCACGCAAGACAGCGGTAGCCGATGCCGGCCACGGGCAGGGACAGGGACACGCGTTCGGGCGTGGCCACGTCGACATGGGGTGCGGGGGCGGAGGGAGTCATGCGCGCAGGACGCACAGCATACGCGCATCTGCGTCCAGGTCGCGCGCTCGTCGCAGTGTGTTCCGCCAACACCCCGGAGCCGAAACAGCGTGCGAAACATCGGATGGTGGACGCAAATGCGTGTCCCGGACAGGACAGCGATCACGACCTGACGGACGAGGCCCTGGATTTCGGTTCAACTCGTGCGCAATTGACAGTCCCGACAGAGCCGGTTCGCATGTGACGGCGGATGGTGTTAGGGTCTTGGTTGGCTGGAATTGCCTGAAACGAAAAAGGAGGAACGGCCCTTCGGGGTCAGTTCGGCAGTCGCAAGCGCAGTCCGCAGGGCAGCACTGGCAAGACCCCCGGATGGAGTTGAAGCGCGGTTCTCGCACGCTCAGCACTGGCGGAAGTTCCGCCGCGGTTCCACCGACTCCGGGGCAGAAGGAAGTCGACAGGTAGTCTTGAATGCAATTCGCCACGACGGCTGGGGGGCCATCGCATGGCAGCGAATCAATCCGCAGTTCGTATTTCGATTCTCGAAGGACCGTGGGCGGCCTGGCAGGGCCTTTCCGATGGGCTTCGGGGTGAGGGTCATTCCACTTCGGTGACGCGCGACGTGCGCGGCTTCCTGGATGGGCTTGGCACGGATCCGCCGCAGGTGGCCATTCTGGATGTGGAGAGTGATGGCGAAGCCGCCATTGGTTGCTCCGTGACGGAAGGGCTCAACCTGCTGCGCGAAGCCCGCAAGCGCAGGCTGGAAGTCCGCATGCTGCTTCTGTCCGCGGTGAGCACGCCGGAGGTCATCTCCCAGTGCTTCGACGAGGGGGCCTCGGGCTACCTCTTCCGCGCGGGTCTGGGCGTCAACGCCGTCTCTTCCGCGGTCCAGTCATTGGTGAGGGGCGAGCGCCTCTTCCCGGTGCAACTGCTGCGCAATGACTTCGAGCATCCGCCGGTGACGTCACCCACGGCGAGCGTGCTCCTGCTGCTCACGCAGCGGGAGCGCGAGGTGCTCGCGTACGTGGCGGGAGGCGCGGACAACTTGAAGATCGCCGCGCACCTGCAGATCGCCGAACGCACCGTGAAGTCACACGTCACGCAGCTCTACCGCAAGCTTGGGGCGGAGAATCGCACCCAGCTTGCCCTGCGCGCCTGCCATCTGGGCGTCAGGCCTCCGCCGGACCTCTAGGCTTCATTGCAGAGGGACGGCCCACCCTCCCCGCGAAACGGGGAGGGAGCACGGCATCCGGACCGACGCGGCCTTCAGTTCTTGCGGGCCGCTTCTTCCATCTTCTTGCGGAGGCTCAGGGGACGCATGTCCGTCCAGACCTCCTTGATGTACTCCAGGCACTCGGCCTTCAGGCCCTGCTTGCCCGCGTCCTTCCAGCCCAGCGCATTCTCGCGGTCGGCCGGCCAGATGGAGTACTGCTCTTCGTGGTTCACGACGACCTTGTAGATGGTCGTGTCTTCGCGCTCGTCGCTCATGGGGTGACTCCTCCAGGGGACCCCTGTCGTCGCACACACGGGGAAAAGCGGTCAAGGTCGTGTGCGGTCATGTTTCACGCGACCTGTCGCGGTGGGGGGGCGTGCCCGCCCGCCCGCCGGGGGCTCACCCGGAATCCGGGAGGATGACACCTGGGGTCCGGGCCACGGATACTCGGCCGCATGCGCTTCTTGAAGAACGGCATCGCGGGCCTCCTGCTTCTGGTGGGAGGCACCTGGGCGGGGCTGGCCCTGGCCCTCACCTGTCCCTTATACACATCTCCGA
>NZ_RAVZ01000404.1 GCF_003611635.1 Corallococcus terminator
GCCCCGGACACCCCGGCGTTCACCCCGAGCGGCGGAAGCGTCCCCGGAAGTGCCGGTCGAGGAAGGCCTCCGCCTGCGTCAGCGCCTCGCGAGCCTGGGGTTCGAGCGTGGCGGCCGCCGCCCGCGCCTGTCGGAGGGAAGAAGGCCCCCCCTCCATGGGAGACAGCGCCCGCGTGACGGCCTCCACCCGGGCATGCGCGGCGTCCACCACGCCCTTCGCCTCGTCCAGGGACACCTCGCCCTCGGCCAGGGCGTTCAGCAGTTGGCAGCGGTAGCGGCGGCAGGCCTCCGGACGCTCCGTGTAGACGGTGCAGCACCGGCCGTTCAACGCCGCGCAGGGCTGGGGCAGCACGACGGTGCCGTCTTCTCGCGCGGTGAGAGGCAGGCCACGTTGGGTCAGCGACGCTGACTCGTTGGGTTGGAGCGGTACGTGGGTGAAGAGTGTGCCGTCGCAACACATGCCGCAGTGGAGACAGAGGGTGGACAGGGACATGGCGCGGGTTCGGGGTGGCCCCGCTTCTGGCGCGGGACGGGGCCTGCGGCATAACCGCTCAGAGGGGCGTGAGTCATCCCGGACGTGTTTCACGAAGGCTCGCCGCCCTCCGAGGCAGGGCACGTCCCACCACCTGACATGCGACATGCCCGGGGCGTCCGGCGTCTCAGGATGAGCTGCCTTTCGTGGGTAACGCGCGACCCGAGGATGGGACACGCATGCACCCGTCTTGGAAGGCAATGCGTCTGTCCGTGGAAGGAATTCTCCACACGTGAGAAGCCACTCCGCGACAGTCCAAGGGTCGCTTGCTGACACGGCCCGAAGGACCGAGTGCAAGCAGGATGAATCATCTCCACTCTGTGGGAATCCGAGTTCCCCGGGTCACCCGTAACTGGGGAGAGCACAGTTTCTTCGGACGTCGTAGGATCATGCCTCGTAGGACATCGAGGGAGCCCCCCATGCACACGGACACTCAGGACGCGCCGGCCGGCCGCGAAACCCTTCTCGGATATCGGGTGGGGACGGAGTTGAGCGCGGCGGCATCATTTGGCGCGCACTTCTCGCCCGGGCGTCTGGTGCAGTTGTCGCTGGAACATCTCACGCTCCACCTGGAGTCGCGCACCGTGCCCCGCAAGGGCCAGGCCGCTTCGGTGGTGGTGGGTGAAGGCGAACGGTGGGCCACCGCGCTGGACGCGGAAGTCATTGGTGTCAACGACGCGCGGCCGGAAGTCAGCCTGCGCTTCGTCGCGCCGCCGCTGGACGCGGGCCGTCGCATCGTGGGCCTGCTGGAGTCGCTGCGCGACAACGGCCTGTTGCTCACGCCGGAGACGCGGCCGGTGTGGCGCGAGCAGATCGACCGCGCGGACCGCGTGGCGCGCATCTGTGAGGCGCTCGCCTCGCGTCAGGCCCGCGGCGTGCTGCGCACCCAGGACGGTCAGCGCGTGGAGGTCACCGCCTCCTTCTTCGAGCCGCTCCAGGACATGTTCGGCTGGCGCCTGCACGGCGCGCTTCCCCCCGGCCCCTTCACCGTGGAGGCCTTCGGCTACAGCAGCGTGGTGCACCTCCAGGGCGAGGCCGCGCGCGTGGAAGGCGACCTGCTGGTGATGCCGGTGCCCACCTCCATCGTGCGCTTCCGCCACCGCTGGCTGCGCCGCACGCAGGCGAGCCCGTCCTGCACGCTGGACTTCGACCACCCGCTCTGGCCGCAGGTGCATGTGAGCCGTGGCCTGCTCGACGTTTCCTACGAAGGCCTGTCCTTCCTCACCGAGCCCGGCGAGGACCTGATGTACCCGGGCCTGCGCCTGCCGGTGGTGGAGGTGGCGCTGGACGGCCACGCGCCGGTGCGCCTGCGCGCGGAGGTGCGCAACATCTCCAGCACGCCCAATGGCCGCCGCTGCGGCGTGTGCGTCCGTCCGCTGGATGCGGAAGGGGCCCGGGCGTGGCGCGCGCTGGTGGAGGCGCAGGCCCATCCGACGACGAAGGTGGAAGGCGACTGGAACGACTCCACCTGGAAGCTCTTCGAACGCTCCGGCTACTTCCGCCTGCCGGGCAAGGAGCCGGTGAAGTTCACCAGCCTGCGCGAACAGTTCGACCAGACGCAGGACAAGCTCCAGGAGAACCCCCGCCTGGGCTACCGCGTGGTGCGCCCCGCGGAAGACGGCATGGAAGCGACGCTGTCCGTGCTCAAGCCCTACGCGGGAAGCTGGATGGCGCACCAGCTTGCGCGGTACCAGCCGGCCAACAGCCGCTCCACCGCGCGCGAAGCGCTGCGCGACATCTACCTGCGCGGCTACGAGCCCACGCAGGCGGATCCAGAGGTGAAGTGGTTCTTCGCCTACTGCGAGGCCAATGTCCGTTGGGTGCGCTACACCAAGTTCGACTTCGCCACCTGGTACGCGCACACCGGCCAGACGTGCCTCGTGCCCTTCCGCCTGATGGAGGGCGAGGTGGACGGCACCTGGACCGCGCCCGCCGGCATCGAACTGGACACGCCCACCGCCGAGGAGCGCGCGCGCTTCTTCGAGAAGGTGGCCACCTCCCGGCCGGAGGCCTACCGCGAGGCGCTGGACCTGGTGCCGGAGCGCTTCGACCTGAGCGCCACGCGCACCGGCTGGGGTGAGGCGGGCCTGTCCCGCGAGCGTGAGCTGGTGGTGGCCCGTCACGAGGGCAAGGCCGTGGCGCTGGCGGTGTTCGAGTCCGCGCAGCCGGGCCTCAACCTCTTCAACGTGCTGGACGGCGTGCGCCTGGTGCCGCTGGAGGAGGATTCGCGCCCGGAGGTGCAGGACGCGTTCGTGGCGCTGCTGGGCCGCGCGGCGGAGTGGTACCGGGCCCGCGACCGCAAGGTGTTCGTCCACTACGTGGAGGGCACGTGCGTGGAGTACGCGGAGCGCGTGTCGCTGGCGGACCTGGGCGACGGCAAGCTGTGGGTGATGTCCGCCCGACTGCTGCCGGAGTTCCTGGAGCACCTGTGCGAGTCCACCACGCCCCGAGCGGCGTGATGGGCCCGCATCCCACCGCACGGCGGGCCGGGGTTTCCCCTGGCCCGCGGCGGTCGGGGCCTTAAAGCCCTTCGTCGTCCGGGTCCGGGTAGGACTCCAGCTCTTCGTCCTCTTCCTCCACCGGGGCCGGGGCCTTGGCGCCGCGGTTCTTGCCGCCCTTGGTGGCTTCCGCGGCCGGCAGGTCCGTGTCCGGGCCCACGACGTAGCCCTGGCGGCCCTGCTGGATGCGGCGCAACAGGCCCTCCTGCTCCAGCGCCTCCAGGAGGCGCGCGAAGGTGGAGAAGCCGTGGTCGCGCTCGTCGAAGTCAGGCTCCTTGCGGACGATGGTCTCCTTGATGAGCGACGGGTTGAGCGGGCCCGTGGCACGGCGCAGCAGGCTCTGCACCACTTCGCGAGCGATGGCCGGCACCTCCGCCTTGTTCTTGCCGCCCTTGCCCTCGTGGCCTTCCTTGCCGGAGGACTCGGCCTTGTGGCCCTTGCCCTCGTCCTTGTTGCCCTTGCCGCCGCGCTTGCCGCGGCCCTCGTCCTTGTCGCCCTTGCCCTTGCCGCCGTGGTCCTTGTCCTTCCCACCGTGGGACTTGGGCCGCATGTAGATGAACTGGTCGCAGGCGTTCACGAACATGCGGGAGCTGGCTTCCTTCACCGCCAGCCCGATGACGGTGCGGCCGTTCTCACGCAGCTTGTACGCCAGCGGGCAGAAGTCGCTGTCGCCGGAGCCGATGACAAAGGTGTCGATCTGCTCGCGCGCGTAGCACAGCTCCAGCGCGTCGATGACCAGGCGCATGTCCGCGCTGTTCTTGCCGGCGCGGGTGGAGGGGGGCACGTCCACCAGCTCCACGCCCACGTCGTGCAGGCGCACCTTCGCGTCCGCGAAGCGCGACCAGTCGCAGTAGGCGCGGCGGAAGACGACCTTGCCCTGCTCCAGGAGCTGGTCCAGCGCGGGCTGGAGGTCGAAGTTGTTGGAGCTGATCCCGGTGTTGGTCACCAGGTTCTCGAAGTCGATGAAGAGGGCGATGCGGTGCTGCTCGTCGGTGCGTCCAGCCAAAGGTGCCTCGTATTTTTGCCGCGCTCACGCGGCGCGAGAAAAGACAGACAGGGGGCAATCCGCGAGGGGTTGTCGGCCCGTGCGCGCTCCACCCTACTGTGTTGCCGCTACCACGGGCACGGCCCGTGTTCCGCCGCTGAACATTCAGCGCCTCCCACCCTACGTTCACGGGTGAGCCAGGGAGCAGTGCTCCCACGGCACGGAGGTGTCACGATGATGCGCAGATTCCTCGCAGGATGGCGAGCAGTGCTGTGGAGCGCGCCCATGCTCGGCCTGCTGCTGGTCCCGGCCGCGGGCCTGGCCGAAGAGCCCGACGTGGGCAAGACGCAGAACATGGGCTCGCACGATTCCACCGAACCGGCCAGCACCAGCCGCTCCAACGTGGTGGGCACCGTCCCGGACAGCACCCCTTCGCAACTCACCCAGAACCTCTCCATCCGGCAAATCACTCCCGACGTGGACCGGATGCGTCAGGTGACGGGGCCGGTGGTGAAGCGGGACGGGCTGACGCTGTACGTGCGGGACGTATCGGGGCCGGTGGTGCCGCTGGACCTGAGCGCGATGCAGATCAACAAGCTGCCGCAGAAGGGCCAGGAGGTCGTGGCCCTCTACCAGGTGGAGGGAAAGACCAACAACGTGGCCCTGTCCCTCCAGGGCGAGAAGCTGGACTAGCGCGCCCTGGGAGTGCCGCGGAGGCGAGCGTTCAGTTCGCCTTCGCGCCGCGCACCTCGTCCAGCACGCTCAGGTCCACGAGCCCCGCGATGTCGTCGCTGGGAATGAAGCCCAGCTCCTTCGCGTGACGGGCGGACGTCGCGAGCGCGGCGGGCACCGGGTCCAGGCTCGGCTCCAGGCGGGAGAAGGCGTCCTGGAGCACCGGCCCCGGCAGGGGCTTCTGCGTGAGCCGGCCGAAGGCGGCGTTGGCGGCCGTGGCGAAGGCGGCCGGGTCCGCGCGCCAGCGCTCGGTGAGCCTGACGTGCGTGCGAAGGAGCGCGGCGATGCGCGGGCGCTGCGTCTCCAGCACCTTCTTCGTCGTCACGACGACCGTGGTGGGGAAGCGCTTGCCCGGCCACAGGTCGCGCTCATCCACCAGGATGTGGCCTCCTCCTTCGGCGAGCATGCGCGCGCCCCAGGGCTCCGGCACCCAGGCCCCCTCGATGGCGCCCTGGAGGTACTGGCCCAGGATGTCCGGGTTGCTGATGGGAATCACCTGCACGTCGCCGCCCGCGTCCGTGGCGATGCTGAGCTTCTGGCCCTTGAGCCAGGTGCGCAGCGCGATGTCCTGGGTGTTGCCCAACTGCGGCGTCGCCAGCTTCTTGCCCTTGAGCTCCTCGGCGCTCTTCGCGTTCTTCACCACCAGCACCGCGCCGCCATTCACCGCGCCCGCGATGATGCGCAGTTCCCTGCCGGCCTTGAGGTACGTGTTGATGGCGGGCCCGGGCCCCACGTAGGCCACGTCCACGGAGCCCGCGACCAGCGCCTCCATGGCGGCGGGGCCCGCGTTGAACTGGCGCACCTCCATGCGGCCCATGCCGGGCTGCGAACCGAAGAGGCCCTCGGAGTTCGCCACCAGCGCCTGCGCGTGCGTGATGTTGGGGAAGAAGGCCACGCGCAGGGGAGCGTCGGCGCCCGTGGGCGTGTCGCTCTTGCAGGACGCGATGCCGGTCAGGACGGCGCAGAGGACAAGAAGGTGTTTCATCGGGCGCGCGGAAGGCATTGCCGTCACGCTAGCGGGCAAACCGTGCCCGGTATCAATGCCCTCGAGGGCGAAGCGCCGGGAAGCGTCGTGAGGCGCACACCGGAAGCCCGGCCGGAGTCCGGGCCTACGCCGTCAGGCCCCACCGGCGCCGCAGCCGCGTCTCCACCGTCTGGAACAGGACGCGGTCCACGGTGATGCCGATGAGGATGATGGCCAGCATCACCGCCATCACCTGCGCCACGTCCATCAGCTCGCGGCCCATGGTGAGCAGTTGGCCCAGGCCGCCGGAGACGAAGAGCAGCTCGCCCGCGAGCAGCGCGCGCCACGCGAAGCTCCACCCCAGCTTGAGGCCGGTGACGATGCCGGGCAGGGCGCCGGGCAGGAGCACGCCGCAGTAGAAGCGCAGGCCGCGCACGCCCAATGTCCGCGCCACGCGCGCCAACTGCGGGTCCAGGCCGTTGACCGCGTCCTCGGTGGCGATGGAGATGCCCAGCACGCTGCCCATCACCACCACGAAGAGGATGGCGCTGTCGTTGAGGCCGAACCACAGGAGGGCCAGCGGCAGCCAGCAGATGGAGGGCAGCGCCTGCAGGCCCATCACCACGGGCTTCACCGCGTTGCGGAAGAAGGCCAGCCGCGCGATGAGCAGCCCCAGCGGCACGCCAATGGCCACCGCCATCAGGTAGGCGCGAAACAGCCGTCCCAGCGAGCGCGCCGTCGCGCCGCCCATCCGGCCGTCGCGCACCATGGCGATGAGCGTCTCCACCACCTCCAGCGGGCCGGGGAACAGGTGCTTGTTCCACACGCCCGCGCGCGTCAGGCCCTCCCAGAAGGCGAACAGCAGCGCGATCAATCCCAGCTTCTGCGCCCACTTCAGCATGGCGGGTACCTCACCGACCGGTCATGACACTGGGACGCGGAAGGCTGGAGGGGGTCTGGGTGCGGCGGGGCACGGGCTCCAGGTGCTGGGCTTCCAGCGGAGAGACCTCCCCGGCGCGCAGCCGGTGACGGATGTCGCGGGCCATCGCGTCCAGCGACGGGTCCTCCAGCGAGCGGGGCATGGGCAGGTGGATTTCCAGGTCCTCCACCACGCGGCCGGGGCGGGGCGCCATCAGCACCACGCGGGTGCCCAGCATCAGGGCCTCCTGCACGTCGTGGGTGACGAACACCACCGTCTTGCCGGAGCGCAGCCAGATGGCCTGAAGCATCTCCTGCATGTGCACGCGCGTCTGGGCGTCCAGCGCGCCAAACGGTTCGTCCATCAGGAGCACGGTGGGGTCCACCGCGAGCGCCCGGGCGAGGCTGGCGCGCATCTTCATGCCGCCGGACAGCTCATGGGGCAGCGAGTCCGCGAAGCCCTCCAGGCGCACGCGCTGGATGAAGATGTCGGCGCGCTCGCGGCGCTCGGAGCGGGGCACGCCCCGGGCCCCCAGCGCGAAGGTGATGTTGCCGCGCACGGTGAGCCAGGGAAACAGCGCGGCCTCCTGGAACATCAGGAGCCGGTCCGGCCCGGGGCCCTGGATGGCCTTGCCGTCGATGGCGACCGTGCCACCGGTGGGCGTCACGTGGCCGGCGAGCGCGTAGAGCAGGGTGGACTTGCCGCAGCCAGAAGGGCCGAGCAGGCAGACGAATTCGCCCGAGCGGACGTTGAGGTTCACGTCCTGGAGCGCGACGACCTTGTTGGAGAAGCGATGGCCCAACTGGGCGACGGAAATCTTCGCCCGGTCCGCTTTCACGTTCGCGGGCCGCAACAGGCGGGGTGCCACCTTGCGCAGGCCGCGCAGCCGCTCCATGAGGCGTCGAACCATTCGCCACAACCTATTCATCTGCCCCGAGGTCGCACAGGGACACCCGCGGAAGCGGGCAGGCGCCATCCACTGGAGGACAGGTGGAGGCGTCCGGGCCGGCTGGCAGGCTGCTTTCGGGGGAGGGGGCGCGCTAGGGGGCTGTCTC
>NZ_RAVZ01000405.1 GCF_003611635.1 Corallococcus terminator
CTCCAGGAGCAGGCGGGCTTCCAGGCGACGCACCCGATCTTCCAGCGCGGCGATCCGTGCGGACAGTCGCGTGTGGAGGTCCTCGGCGGGGGCCGGGGATGGACGGGAGGAGCGCATCGGGGGCAGAGCGTGCCAGCCCCGTGCGAAGCCCGCAAGGACGGGGCGGCCGGGAGCCCTGCGTGTTATGTCTTGCGGTCCCGTGCCGTCCATCCTCTCCCCCACCAGGCCCATCCCGGGCGGACCCTCCGTGGATCCGCTGCACGGGAGCTTCCGTTCCTCCATCAACCGGGAGCGCGCCGACGAAGCCGCGCACCGCGCCCACGAGCTGCTCACCGACGAGGTGCTTGGCCGGCTGCTGTCCACGCCCCGGGAGCCCGCGGCCCAGGTGCCACGCGCGCGGGAGGTGTTCGTCAACCGCAACCTGCGCATGGACCACGTCGAGCTCATCGGGTTCGACATGGACTACACGCTGGCGATCTACCACATGCGCCGGCTGGAGCAGTTGTCGTTCGACATGACGATCGCGAAGATGATCAGCGAGTACGGCTATCCGCCCTTCATTGGCGGCCTGCTCTACGACCACCACTTCGTGATGCGCGGGCTCGCGGTGGACCGGGTGAACGGCAACGTCCTGAAGATGGATCGCTTCGGGCACGTGGGGCGCGCGTACCACGGCCTCCGGCCGCTCAAGCGCGAGGCGTGGAAGGAGCTGTACCGCAACAAGCGGGTGCGGCTGCGCAACCCCCAGTTCGCGTGGAACGACACGCTCTTCGCGCTGCCGGAGACATGTCTTTTCTCCGGCATCATCGAGCTGATGGAGTCGATGGGGCACACCGTGGGGTACGGCAAGCTCTACGACGACATCCGGGAGGCCATCGACACGGTGCACCGGGACAACTCGCTCAAGCGGGAGATCCGCAAGGACCTGGCGCGCTACGTGTTCCTGGACCCGGAGCTGGGGCCGGCGTTGCACAAGCTGCGCTCGGGTGGGAAGCGGCTGTTCCTGCTGACGAACTCCGCGTGGGACTACACGAACGCGGTGATGCGCTACCTGTTGGACGGGCAGCTTCCGGAGTACCCGAGCTGGCGCAACTACTTCGACTTCACGGTGACGGCGGCGGGCAAGCCGGCGTTCTTCACGGAGAACCGGCCGTTCCTGGAGCTGGACTCGACGACGGAGGAAGGCAAGGTCGTGGGCGAGGCGAAGTCGCTGGAGCGCGGCACGGTGTACTCCGGCGGCAACCTGGCCCAGTTCGAGGAGATGACGGGCTACCGGGGCGAGCACATCCTCTACGTGGGCGACCACATCTACGGCGACATCCTGAAGTCGAAGAAGTCGTCGCTGTGGCGCACGTGCATGGTCGTCCAGGAGATCGAGGACGAGATCACGTACACGGACCAGCGGCGCGCGGACATCGGCACGTTGTCGGAGGTGGAGCTGACACGGGCGCGGCTGGACGACGAGGTGAACCACCGCAAGACGGTGCTCAACTCCGTGGAGCGCCGGCTGGAGCGCGGGGAGCTGCCGGAGGCGGAGCGCCTGGAGGCGGAGGAGCTGCGCAAGAAGACGAAGGCGGAGCTGGAGAAGCTGCGCAAGTCGTTGAAGGAGACGAACGGCATCGCGGACACGCTGGAGCGTGACGTGGAGGAGGGCTTCAACCCGTACTGGGGCCTGCTGTTCAAGGAAGGCAACGAGAACAGCCGGTTCGGCTACCAGGTGGAGCAGTACGCGTGCCTGTACACGAGCCGCGTCTCGAACTTCCTGCACCACTCGCCGATGCAGTACTACCGCTCGCCGCGCGACCTGATGGCGCATGAGCAGGCCGGAGCACTGTCGAGCAAGATGTCCCCGCTGGGGAGCGAAGGGCCGCCGAAGGGGTCGGGCAAGGAGTAGGCGGCGCTACGGCGTCGCGGGCAGCCGGCCCCAGATGACTTCACTGAAGCGCGAGGTGGGCGCGGGTTCGATGCCCAGCTTGTGCAGGTCGTCGGTGTGGCGGGCGCCCTTCACGACGACCCAGCGGCGGGCGACGCGCCTCCCCTCCTCCAGGGCTTCCGGGGTGAGGGGCGCGTGTTCCGCGAAGCGGCGCAGCACGTCGAACGCGGGCTGGGCCTTCTTGGGCTTGGCGAACATCGGATCGAAGAAGACGACGTCAAAGGACTTCGCGGGCAGGGTCTTCAGGTACGCATGCGCGTCCGCGTGGTGGACTTCGATGGCGCAGGAGTCCTCGCCCCGCTCATAGCGTTGGAGTCCTTCCGCGGCGACGACGCACAGGGCCAAGCTCTTCTCCAGGCCCACCACCCTGCCCTGAGGCCCCACGGCGAGTGACGCCACCAGCGCGTCCTGCCCCAGGCCCAGGGTGCAGTCGAGCACGGCATCCCCGGGGACAAGCTCCGCGAGCTTGAGGAACGTGTCGTCCCGTTGGCCCTGCCGCAACCGCATGCGCCGCAGGTGCGCCATGCCCGCGTGGAAGGCGAAGGAGCCCTCGGGCTCCCACAGCGTCACGCCATCACCGCCCACGACGAGCAGCGCGTCCACCTTCGTGCCGAGCCACGGGGCGATGCCCTCGCTGGAGCGGCGCGGGAGGAACGGAAGGCCCCACCGCTGCGCCACTGCCCGCGCCTCGCGCACCGTGGGAACGTCGGTCTTCGTGCTGGTGGTGACGGCGAGGGGAATCGGGCTCATCGAGAACAGTATCCGCCGCTGGGAATAACATGGGGGCCATGAAGTGTCGGGCCTGGATCGCCCTGCTCGTGGCAGGAGTCCTCACGGAAGGCTGCGCGACCGCTTCGCTGGCGTCCTGCAATCCTGCGGACTCCACGCTGAGTTGCTGCGTCAAGCAGCACCCTTTGAGCCCTGTCGATAGCTGCGGCGCATCAGAGGCAGAAGCCCTCGCGGTGCTCACGATCCTGAAGACTGCGTACGAGGCCTCTCGGTTGGCCGAGGACGTCGAGGACGGGCTTGCCCAGCTTCCTGAGTGGAAGCAGGTGTGCATCCGCAACTACGTGGACTGCAAGAATCAGGGATGGAAAGGGGGCTGCTACGATTGCCTGCGGTATTGCGAAGGGCAGCACGAGTGGCCCTTCCGCGCATGCTCCCCGGACCGCAGGAAGTAAGGCCATGGTCGAAGACCTCGAAGGCGACTGGCACCAACTCCGCATGCTCGACAACCGGGCCCAGCAGGAAGGAACCGTCGCCCTGGATGAACCCCTGCGCGGGCTCTTGCGACGGTCTGGCCCTTCCCTCGCAATGACCACCGCCGAGATAGAAGCCGGACTGCGCACTCCGGAGGGGGCGACCGCCCTGCTCCACCGGATGCGTCAGCGCATCACGGAAGGTTCCCGGCGCATCGGCGACGCCCTCCATCGGATGTACCGCCTCCGCGACGAAGGCGACCTGGACGGCGCACGCCAGCAGATGCGGGACGTGCTCGCCGTGGAGGTCGTGCCCTACTACCGCGAACTCGCTGAAGGGCAGCTCGCGGACCTCGACTGAACGGAACTACTCCGCGACCGCCTGGAGCTTCCGGCCACCCTGCATCTGCGCCACCGTCACGGCCTGGTTCCGGCCGTTGCGCTTCGAGTGGTACAGGCACTGGTCCGACAGGTCGATGAGCTGCTGCTTCTCCTGCCCGTTGTCCGGGAACGTGGAGATGCCCAGCGACATCGTGATGCGCAGGGGGCCCATCTCCGTCTGGAACACCTCCGCCATCACCGCCTCGCGGATCCGCTCGGCGATGACCTTCGCGCCGTGCGCGTCCGTCTCCGGCATCACCATCACGAATTCCTCGCCGCCGTAGCGCGCCACCACATCCGTGTCCCGCGCCAGCGTCTTGATGATGCGCGCCACGCCCTTGAGCACCTGGTCTCCCGTCGGGTGCCCGTACGTGTCGTTCACGTTCTTGAAGTGGTCCACGTCCGTCAACACGATGGAGCACTTGCGGTTGTACCGGCGCGCCTGCGCCAGGATCTCGTCCGCCCGCGACTGGAACGTGCGGTGGTTGAGCAGCCCCGTGAGGCCGTCCGTCGTCGCCATCTTCTCCATCTGCTCGTAGAGCTGCGCGCGCAACACCGCCTGCGCCGCCTGGATGGCGATGACTTCAATCATCCGCAGCACGTCCTGCTCGAAGGCCGCCTTCTTGCGCGACCCCGCCACCAGCGTGCCCAGGATGCGGTCCCCCGCCACCAGCGGGAAGATCTTCAGCGCGCCCAGGCCGCGCACCTGCGTCTCCTCATCGAAGATGACCTGGCGGTCCATCGCCTTGATGTCCCGGCCCGGCAGCGGCGCCCCGTAGCGCACCACGTTGGCGACCAGGCCGTTGTTGTCCGGGAACGTCCGGCCCTCCATCGCCTTGCCCTGCGCCGTCACGCCCGACATCCGCACCACGCGGTGCACCCGCTTGCCCTCCTGCTCCGACACCAGCGTCACCGCACAGAAGTCCAACCCGGCCAACTGCCGCGTCGACTCCAGCACCGCCACGAACACCTGGTCCGGACTGCCCGCGCGGTTCAGCTCCTCGATGGCCCGGAAGAACCGGTCCTTCTCGTCGCGCGTCTTGCGGATGTAGCTCATCACCCGCTCCACCTCGATGGAGCGCAGCACTTCCCCGGCGATGGTCGTCAGCAGCTTCTCGTCCTGGTCCGTGAACGGCTCGTTCTTGAGCTTGTCCGCCACCAGCACGCCGCGCACGAGGCCGCTGCCCTCCAGGATGGGCACCGCCAGCAGCGCCTGCACCGTGGGGCCGCCACTCTCGTAGTACGTGACGCCCTTGAGCCCCTGCGGCGAGTTCATCCGCACCGGCGCCCGGCGCTTCAACACCCCGCCGATGATGCCTTCGCCCGCGTTGAACTTCTCCCGCTGCACCCGCTCCGTGGGCGAACGGCAGTCGTACAGCTTCAGGCTCCGGTCATCCGACGTCAGCAGGAACGCCGCACAGGTGTCCGTGCGCAGGCCCGTCTCCGCGATCTCCAGCGCCGCGTGCACCGCGCCTTCAATCTCCTTCACCGACGCGACCAGCCACTTCTCGTCGGAGCTCATCCCACTGAAGCTGTCCTGCGTCCCGGAGCTCACCAGCCGGAAGGTGCGCGCGCGCTCCTCCACCTCGCGGATGCGCTTCTGCACCGCGTCCGACTCCGCCCGCTTCGCCACCGCCATCCGCGCGGACAGCACCAGGTGGTACAGCCCCGCGAACAGCGCCAGGAACAACGTGTGCGTCAGGAAGCTGGTGACGTTCACCACCGGCCCGCCCAGCGTCACCAGCCCGTCGTACACCAGCGCCACGCCCAGCAGCGTCATGCCCGCGTTGCGCGGCAGGAACGCCACCAGGAACGCCATCAACAGGTAGACGATGGGGAACAGCTCCGTGCCGCCAATCGCCACGACGATGAACGCCGCGGAGATGAGCCCGCCGCCCAGCTCCAGGTCGTCGCGCATGTCGATGATGGCGCCCACCGAGGAGCGCATCGCCCGGCGCCACGCCGCCATCCCGATGCCGACCAACAACCCCACCACCAGCGCCGCTTCCGTCCACCCCAGCGTGTGCAGGCCGCGGAAGCCACCCCGCGCCAGATGCACGAAGGTCGCCAGGGCCACGGCCGCGGGGATCGCGCGGAAGAACGCGCGCACGAGCTTCGCCGGAGAGGGCACCGAGGGCAGCGAGGTCATGGCGACTCCAGGTGGAAGACGATTTCGCCCGGCTTCACGTAGCCAAGCTCCTCACGCACGGACTGCTCCAGCGTCGCCGGATCCTTGCGGAGCGCGGCGATCTCCCGGCGGAGCGCGTCGTTCTGCGCGGCCAGCGCGCGGTTGCGCTCATCCAGCCCCGCCACGTCCTGCCGCAGGCGCAGGTAACGCCGGAAGCCCTTGGCGTCCGCCACCGAGGCCAGGCTCAAGGCCACCGCCACCACCGCCGCCGCCATCAGGAGCTTTCGCCGAGACGTCATGAACGCCGGCGAAGGTACCAGCGGCCCCCCTGCCCGCAAGAATTCCGCTCCAGCCCTGTAGCACCGTCAGAAGCACCGGCCACCGGCACGAAGACTCAGTCTTCCTTCAACAGCTTTTCGATGGCCTTCGCCACGTCCGCCTGGCCTTCCACGCCCTGCCACGCGGCCACCGCCCGGCCACGCCGGTCCAGGAGCACCGTGCTGGGCAACGCGCGGATCCGCCCGAAAGCGCTCTCCCCTGCGCGCATCCGCTCATCCGACACCAGCACCGGGTACGGGAAGGCGTAGTGGTCCGCGAACGGCGCCATCACCCGGCCCTCGTCCAGGTCCATGCCCACCGCCACCACCTGAAAACCCTGGGGGCCGTACGTCGCCTGGAGGTTCTTGAGGGTGGGCAGGTCCGCCAGACACGGGAAACACCACGTGGCCAGGAAGGACACCAGCACCACCTTGCCGGGGAGCTGCCGGGGGTCGTAGCGGGTGGGACCCACCGACGGCAGCAACAGCGCCCGGTAGAACGCGGGCCCTGCGTCCACGGGCCCGCCCCGGTGACACCCGGACAGCGACAGCATCCCCACGGCCACGGCACACGCCAGGGCGCGCGCTTTCACCGGGGTCACGCCTCCGTCGTCGGGGGGCCGCCCCGGATCTGACATTCGCGGCAGAGGCCGTACAGCTCCATCTTGTGCGACGTCACCGTGAAGCCGTGCTTGCGCGCCACCGCGTCCTGGAGCGTTTCGATGCGGTCGTTCTCGAACTCCACGATGGTGCCGCAGCTCGTGCAGATGAGGTGGTCGTGGTGCTCACGCCCGGCGGCCGCCTCGTAGCGCGTCTGCCCGTCGCCGAAGTTGCGCGCGTGGGCCAGGCCGCACTCGTTCAGCAGCTTCATGGTCCGGTACACGGTGGCCACCGATACCTTGGTGTCCTGTTCGCGCACCTTGTTCCACAGCTCCTCCACGGACAGGTGACCGCCGACAGCGAAGAACGTGTCGATGATGAGGCTGCGCTGACGCGTGCTCTTCAGGCCATGCTGGGCCATGTAGCGCGCCAGCACCTCGTCCTTGTTCTTGTCGTCGTCGTGCGAATGGGCGTGGGAATGGCTATGGGTCGTCATCTGCAATCTCTGGAGCACCACATGTGTTGAGGCTGGGATGCCCGCCCCGCAAGCCAATATCGCCTGCCGCCCTCAGGCAGCGCCCGCTCCCCTGACTACCACGGTGATCGACTTGCGTCGCACGTGGGCTGTTTACATTGGGGTCGGACTGGCTCATTGACACCTGTCTGGCGGCGACGATAGAGGCAACCGCCCTCGTAAACGAGCATTTTTCCGAACCTTTCCATGATCAGTCCCTGGCAGAGAAGACGGCAGCCTGACGACGTACCCACGCCGGTGGCCGTGGCGGTGTCGGACTTCTGCCGACGCGCGAAGGCCCCCGCCCCCGCCCAGGAGGTCCGCGAAGCGCTCGCGCTCCTCACCGAGGAGGAGGACTTTCGGGTCCGGACCCTCACCGACGGTGAACCGGAGACCTCTCCCTTGGGGCCCTTCGCCCTGGTGGACATCCTGCGCGGGGCCCCCCCGTCGCTCGCGGCCCAGCGCCAGGCGTGCGGCTATTACGGGCTGGCCCAGGAGCTGGCCCAGGTGCGTGAGGAGAAGACCCCCGCACCCCCACCTGTCTCCACGACACCCACCTTC
>NZ_RAVZ01000406.1 GCF_003611635.1 Corallococcus terminator
GCCCTGCGACGACCGCGTCCCCCCGCAGGCCGGGCTCAGGCCGCCACGCTGCCGCGGGCCCCGTCCCAGTCCTCCACCTCGTAGAGGAACTTCGTCCCACCCCGGAGCTTCCGGTTGGCGGACGTGCTCTGGACGAAGACGACGTACTTCTCCAGGCTCGCGGGGCGGATGCGGACCGTCTCGCCCGCTGGCAGGCCGAGCATCTCCCGGGCGCGCTCGCCGCTGTAGAGGTCGCCCGTCTTGCGGTCCATCAGCACCACTTCCTTGCGGCCCTGAATGGTCTCCGTCTTGGTGAATTCGTAGAAGCCGCGCCCCGTCTTGAAGCCCAGGCCATTCTCCGTCACGAACTCCTTGATGGCGCTGTCCCCGTCCACTTCGAGCACCTGGAAGCGCCCGGGCGGCACCGCGCGCAGGTCCGTCTCACCGAAGAGCGTGGACGAGGCCCGCTTGAGCATCGTGTTGAACATGGTGTTCAGGCCACGGCTCATGCGGCCTTCGCGGGACACCTCCGCTTCGTACGCCTGGAGCTGCGCGTCCGACGACTGCTTGTAGCAGACGGCCAGCACCATGTCGGTGACGTGCGCGAACTGATCCAGGCTCAGGTGGAACCCGCCCGACTTCTGCGCCAGCTCCTTGTAGAACGGCGTCGCGTGGCGGCGATTCAAGGCCTGCACGCCATAGACAGGCACGCCCATCTTCCCCAGCGCGTCCAATTCCTTGCGCCAGTCCAGCTTCCCCGGATTCTGGTTGGGAGGGTGCGGGACGTCATCCCCGATGAGGACGAACACCTTCGTGTAGCCCTCGGTCCAGGACAGGCTTCGCGCCTCGTGCAGCACCAGCTCGTAGCACTCGGGCGCATCCCCGCCGCCCGTCTGCTCCACCTTCTCCACGAAGCGCGTGATGGCCTTCGCGTCATCCGTGAGGTCCAGCGCCTTCGTCACGTAGGAGGAACGCGCGTCACAGTAATCTCCGTGCGCGATGATGCCGATGCGGATGCCCGGAATCTCCTTCGTGAGCCGGGCCACCGCGCCGCCCAGCTTCTTGCGGACCTGCGCGAGGCACGGATACATGCTGCCAGTGGTGTCAAAGCTGAAGACGACCTCGACGCGATTATCAATCACAGACGTGCCCATGGTGCGCTCCCCCTCGTTCGTTCTTGGCGGCGACAAGAAGAACAGTACGTGAGGGGTCTGACATCGAAAGACCCGCTCCAGGGGGTGGAGCGGGTGGAGGAAACGGGGTCGCTCCGCTACGGCAGCGCCCCCCTGGGAGGAGCCGCTCATGCCCCCTGGGTGTCCAGGACGGCCTGCACCTGCGCGGGGACGGCCAGCGCCCGCGAAAGCCCATGGAGGTCCGCCCCATGGGTCCGTGCAGCAGGCCGATGCCGACCGCGACGACTCGCTCCAGCCGAAGCGGACGGCCGGAGTCACACAAACCCTGTGGCGGGTCCAGGCAGACCACCGCGCATCCACAGACAGGGGGGCTCTTGGCCTGCCATGAATGGCAGCGCTATCCTGGCGAGGCAGCACACACCCCACAAGAAACAGGAGCAGCACATGCGAGCGACAATCATTGCCGGGCTGATGGCGGTTGGTTTTCTGGCCGGCTGTGGCGGGGTCGAGGCGCCGGAGGAGATGAGCCCGGAAGAGGCGAACCGCATCGTGGAGATGGCGACGCCCGGTCCCTGCACTGACGCCTGCGATGCGAAGTACTACCAGTGCTATTACGGCGGCGGCGATCCGTACTACTGCAACTCCTACCGCGCCTACTGCATCTCGCAGTGTCCTTGAGGGGCTGATGCTGACGGCGTGCCGGAGCTGGCACGCCGCCCGCTCCGCCAAAGTCCTCTCGTCACGGCAGCCTCCACCCTCAAGCACAGGAGCAGCACATGCGCGCGACACTCATCGCCGGGCTGATGGTGGTCGGCGGACTGGGAGGATGCGGCGGAGTCGAAGCCCTTGAACAGCCCGCGCCTTCGACGGCGGACGTCCGGGCACAGGTCACTTCCTGCTACGAGGTGTGCAGGGCGCAGTTCGGGCTTTGCATGCGCGTGGCGCAAGACGACCCGCGCGAGCGGCAACTGTGCATGCAGGAATACGAAACGTGCAATGAGCACTGCACGCCGCCCTCCGGCGCCCGTCAGGAGTAACCGGCGTCAGCGCGAGGGATAGCTGTTCTGGTTCTGCTGCCGCTGCTGCTCCCGCTGGCGCAAACCCTCTTCATACTTCGCATTGCCCTCCGCCTCATCGGCACGCATCTGCGCCATGGCGCCAGGCGCCTCACGCACGACGATGGGCGCGAGTTCGCTCAGCCCCGCGAGCAGGACCGGGAAGGGCACGGCTTCCGAGTTCACCAGGATGGACCAGTCGTCCGTCACCGACGAGCGCTCCGCCTCGAACGCGAGCGCGTCGTGCGCCCACGACTCGGGCAGCTTCACCTTCCCGCTGCTGGGAGCGATTCCCGACGCGCCGCAGGGCGTGATGAAGACGGTCCGCCGATGCATCTGCCGGTGATGGGAGCGGGGCCAGTGGTTGTACTGGATGCGACACGCGTCCACCGCGCGCCACTGGGCCTGCACCGAAGCGAGCGCCTCCAGGTCGCCGACGTCGGTCTTGCTCGAATCACTCCCGAGCAGTTTCAACGCCACGAAGATGCCGCCCCCCATCGCCACCACCATCACGATGAGCATGAGGACGACCCTGGACCCACCCGACTTCGGAGCGACTTTCGTTTGCATGGAGCGCCATCCTAGCAGTGCGCGCCCACGCGGAATGAGCGCCTGGAGCCTGTTCGCGGCACGTGAGGCACGGAGCAGGCCCCGGCCTCACGCGCATCCGGAACGCTCAGGGCGCCAGCTTCGACAGGAGCAGCTCGGAGCCCTGGGAGGAACGGAGTTCGGCCTCCAGCACCTCAGCGGCGCGAACGGCCCCACCCTCCTCGCGCAATTGCTTCCGGATGACCGCGAGCCGGGACGCGACCTGGGGATCCTCCGTGAGCTGGAGCAGTGCCGAACGCAGCGCGTCGGGAGTCGCGTGCTCCGTGTCCAGGCGTCGGCCCACGCCGAGCGCGACGAGCTGGTCGGCATTGGCGAACTGGTCCGCGGCCTGGGGCACGGCGATCATCGGCAGCCCGCAGTACAGGCCCTCCTGCGTCCCGCCCATCCCCGCGTGGGTGACGAAGGCGTCGGCCTGTTCGAGCACCGCGAGCTGCGGCACCCAGCGGTGCACCTCCACGTTGTCTGGAATCGTCCCCAGTTCGCTCAGCTCCACGTGTTTGCCAATCTGGAGCACCACGTGCCAGCCGGCGAGTCCCCCGAAGGCCGCAAGACTGGCCCGGTAGAACGCGGGCTGGAGGGTGAAGGTCGAACCGAGCGACACCAGCACCACCTTGCGCGCGCCCGGGGGACGCTTCCAGGAGCCCTGGCTGGAGCGGTCACCGAAGCAGGGCCCCACGAAGGTGAAGCGCCCGCGGTCCACCCGGTCCGCGTGGGGCTGTAGCGCACGAGGGATGAGCACCAGGCCGCGCGGGGGCAGGCCGACGAAGCGCAGGGAGTCGGGTTGGGCCACGCCGCACGCGGCGAGCCAGTCCGAGTAGCGACGGTGGTGCGCCACGGCCCGAGCGTCCGTGCGCAGCCATTCCACCATCGTGGCCATGTCCTGCTCGTACCCCTCCCAGGCCACGAAGGCGGGCGAGAGCTGGACGCAGGGAAGACCCCAGTTCTCCGCGAGGATTCGCGCCGTCGAGCAGCCGATGTCGTACAGGAAGAGGTCCGGGCGATCGTCTTCGTAGGCCGCGCGCAGTTGCGGAAGCATGGACATGGCGTCGTCGAGGAACATGTCCAGTTGCCCCACCGTGTCCTCGGGCCAGCCGAGTTCCGGAGTCCCCGGGCGCGGGAGGGTGGAGCGGTAGGGGACCAGCTCCGCGCCCGTGGTGGCGATGGCCTCCGCGAAGGACGCGTCGTTGGCATACGTCACCCGGTGGCCCCGGGAGACCAGCTCCCGGATGAGCTCCAGGCTCGGATTCACGTGGCCGTGGGCGGGGATGCTCACCATGGCGATGTGGGCGCGGCGGGGCATGGGCTCTCTCCTGGCGGCGAAAACGAGACGGAACGTCTCGTCTCCAAAATGCATCCAGCCTGGGGGCCTGTCAAGACGAGACGGTCCGTCTTGTGACTGGTAGGATGACTCCATGGGAGAAGTGAAGACACCGGAGCCGGCGCGCCGCAGTGAGCGTTCGCGACAGGCCATCCTGACCGCCGCCGTCGAGTTGGTGGGCGAGGTGGGGTACGCGCGGCTGACCATCGAGGCGATCGCCGCGCGGGCGGGCGTGGGCAAGCAGACGATCTACCGCTGGTGGCCCTCCAAGGGGGCGGTGGTGCTGGATGCGTTCGTGGCGCTGGGCGGAAGCAGTGAGCCCGCGGCACTGCCGGACACCGGTGACCTGGAGGCAGACCTGAAGACGGTGCTGCGCGCCACGGTGCAGGAGCTCACGGATCCGCGCTTCGAGCTGCCCTCGCGGGCGCTCACGGCCGAATCCCAGTCAGACCCGGCGCTGGCCCAGCAGTTCGTGGAGGCCGTGCTGCGGCCCCATCTGACGGCGATCCAGGAGCGCCTGCGCGCGGCGCAGAAAGCCGGACAGGTGGCGAAGGGCGTGGACTTGAGTGTCGCGGTGGAGCTGCTCGTCGGTCCGCTCTTCCACCGCTGGCTGCTGCGCACCGCGCCCCTCACGAGGGCCTACGCGGACACCGTGGCGGCACTGGCCGTCGCGGCGCTGCGGCCCGCCAGTCGGAGCCGCTAGGGTTTCCCTCGCCATCCGCCCCATCCAAGGACGCATGAAGCCCTTCAAAGCCACGTCGCTCGTCATCCTGTCCCTGCTGGGAATCGCATGCGCGAGCACCCTGCCAGGAATCCCCTCCCAGGGCGCTTCGCAGCCGCTCTTCTACAAGACATACACCCTGGGCTCGGAGAAGCCCGAGGGGCTGCTCGTGGCCTTGCATTACTCCGGCTCCACTCCCGAGTTCTGGGACGAGCACGTCAAGACCCTGGGCACCGCCGTGCGGGTGGTCCTGCCACGCGGCGCGAGGCCCCATCGGGAAGGCTTCACCTGGTTCCCCGCCGAACACGAGCAGAGGGACGGGCTTCGGAAGACAGCGGAGGTGGAGCGGGTGGCCGCCCAGCTCGCGGACATCATTCGCGAGGTCCGCCGCGAGCATCCTGAAATCCGCCGCGTCGCCGTGACGGGATTCTCCTACGGAGGAGACCTCGCGTGGTTGCTCGCCCTCCGCTACCCGGAGCTGGTGGATGTCGCGGTGCCCATGGGTACGCGCCTGCTGGGAGAGCCCACCCGGTCCCTGCCCTCGTCCCATCAGGTGCTCGTGCTCCAGGGCGAGGACGACCCCATCATTCCCCTGCGACAGACACTCGCGCGCGTCGCGGACCTGAAGGCGGTGGGTGTTCCCATCGACGTGAGGACCTATCCGGCCCTGGGCCATGACGTGTCGCCCCAACTGCTCGAGGACTGGCGCGGCTTCTTGCGTCAGGCATTGCAGGAGCATTGAGGCGGGCGAAGCGCTGACGCTCACTTCAGATGTGTGAGCACGGCTCCGCGACAACTCCAGTTCACCCTCGCGTGGCGCTCAAATGCGACGCGAGCGAGGGCCTCGGCACCGGCCTCATCCACTGGACGACCGATGGGGTGCGATGCGCGCGTCCCGATTGGTATAGGTTTTTCCACCATCATGCGCCCTCTCCACATCACCACCCCCCTGATTCCACACGACGCGCTCTCGGCTTCGCTCGGCAAGGCCGTGCTCCTCAAACTGGAGAGCCTTCAGCCTTCCGGTTCCTTCAAGCTGCGCGGCATCGGAAAGCTGTGCCAGCAGGCGGTGGAGACCGGCACGCGACAGTTCATCTGTCCCTCCGGTGGCAATGCGGGCTTCGCCGCGGCGGTTGCCGGGCGTGCCCTCGGCGTGCCCACCACCATCCTGGTCCCCCATTCGACACCGGAGTCGGTGCGTCAGCGGATTGCCGAACTCGGCGCGACGGTGGTGGTGCACGGCGCCGTCTGGGACGAAGCCAACGAGGAGGCCCTGCGGCGCTGTAGCGGCGGGAAAGCCACATACGTGCCGCCGTTCGACCACCCGGACATCTGGGACGGCAACGCCACGCTGATCGACGAGGCGGTGGCCCAGACCCAGGATGGCTTCGATGTGGTGGTCTGCGCGGTAGGAGGCGGCGGGCTCATGTGCGGGGTGCTGGAGGGGCTGCACCGCAACAAGCTGGCGCACGTGCCAGTCATCGCCGTGGAGACCGAGGGCGCCGCTTCACTGCACGCGGCGGTGAACGCCGGCAAGCTCGTCACCCTGCCGGCCATTACCTCCATCGCGACCACGCTTGGCGCGAAGCGCGTGGCGTCCGCGGCCTTCGAATGGACGCGCCGCCACCCGGTCCACAGCGTGACGGTGAGCGATACGCAGGCGCTCGACGCGTGCCTGCAGTTCGCCGACGACCTGCGCATCCTCGTCGAACCCGCGTGTGGCGCCGCGCTCGCGGTTGCGTACCAGGGGCTCGACGTACTGGCCCCCTATCGCCGACCCCTTATCGTGGTTTGCGGCGGGATTGCCGTGGACCTGGCGAAGCTCGTCACGTGGCGCGAGGAGCAGGCTTCCCGCCGCGCGATTGCCAGGGATGTGCCGGCGGGTCCCTGAACCGCATGACGCGTAGCTCGGCAACCGCCCGGCAAACGACGTTCGACGATGGGGATATCCTCCGCCCCTCCCGCTATGGGCAGTTCGGCCAGACATGGACCAGCCTGATGAACGCGAGCGCCACGCTTCCGTCGTACACGTCCACGCTCGCGTTCCCCCCGTACACATTCAGGCCATGGCTGTCGTACGCCCGCACATCCACCAGCCGCTGAGGCCCGACAGGGACTTCGGTGAGGGTCCCCTGGATGTGGCCTCGCCGTGCTGGCCCCGAAATGAATGGGATTCGAGCCAGGGCGGCGCCGCGCCACGTGCTCACTCCAAGATGAACTCGAACGACCGGAACAAAAAAAGAAGCCTGGCAACCCTTGCTGGTTTGCCAGGCTTCTTCACTGTGGAGGCGGAGGGAATCGAACCCTCGTCCGAAAGCCGTCTGCTCTTTGACCCTACGTGCGTAGTCCGCGATTTTTTACGTCACCTGGACTCCCACGGACGGGATTCCCGATGCCGGTCCTGGAAAGATCTCGTCACCTCGGGCCCAGGCTCCCTCAGTGACCAGTCCGCATTATGACGGCCCATCCCCACCCCACGGACCGAGAGCAGGGGGACCGCGCACTAAAGACTGCTAATTAGGCAGCCAGCGCGAGCTCAACGTTGTCGTTGGCTTTTGTGTTGTTGTCGGCAGTTTAACGAGGTCCCAACAAGCTCGGCACGCGTCTCGAACTTCAATGCCCCCGTCGAAGCCAGGTCGCCCCCAGATTCGCCGTACTGCATGCGGCCACGACTTCTCCGCACCCGACTTACATTAACCGCTGAACGCCCCCCGTCAATCCTCCTGCTTCGACGGGGTCGCTTCCGCCAACATCCTGCCTGTCTCTTATACCCATCTCCGAGCCCACGAGACCGGAGCCTATC
>NZ_RAVZ01000407.1 GCF_003611635.1 Corallococcus terminator
CTCCCAACCCCCCCGAAGGACGCCGTCCGGTGAGCGAAGGTCGTAAGCCACCACCGCCTGACGACCTCCCACCGGACCCGGACGGGGAGGGGACGCCGCGCACACCCGCCGATGCCTTCCGGGTGGCGCTGCCCAACTTCGAGGGGCCCCTCGACCTGCTGCTCCATCTCATCAAGGAGCATCGGGTCGACATCTTCGACATCCCGCTGGCGCTCATCACGGGGAAGTACCTGGAGTACCTGGAGCGGATGCGGGAGCTGAACCTGGACATCGCCGGGGAGTTCCTGGTGATGGCCTCCACCCTGGCGCACCTCAAGAGCCGCATGCTCCTGCCCCGACAGGACGCGGCCCAGGTGCCCGAAGGGGCGGACGCGCTCGCGGCGGTGGAGGAGGCGCAGGACCCCCGCGCGGAGCTGGTGCGCAGGCTTTTGGAGTACCAGAAGTACAAGGACGCCGCCGAACACATGGCCAAGCAGGACATCCTGGACCGGGATGTCTTCACGCGCCGGGTGCCGGTGGAGGCCGTGCCCATCCCGGACGACGAAATCGGGCTCCAGGAGATTTCCGTCCTGAAGCTGGTGGAGGCGCTCGACCGGGTGCTGGAGCGCCTGACGCCCAAGGTGCAGCACGAGGTGGTGCTGGAGCGGGTGAGCCTGTCCGAGGCCATCCTCCGGATGGCCGACCGGCTGCGCAAGGACGGGACGGTGGTGTTCGAGGCGCTGTTCACGGAGGCGGCCACGCGCCAGGAGGTGGTCATCACCTTCATCGCCATGCTGGAGATGGTGAAGCGCCGCCTCATCAAGGTTTCCCAGGCGGAGCCCCTGGGCCCCATCCAGGTGATTCCCAACGGGGACGCGCTGGAACAGTTGCGCCCCACGGAGGTTGACGAGAGTGACTACCGGTAACGGTCCCGACGACGGTGACGAGACGCCCGCCCCCGGCACGCCCGGAGGTCCCGGCCCGTTCTCCGAGGAGGAGATCGCCGCCGTCACCGGCCCCGGTCCCGACGACGCGGAACTGGACGGGGTGGAGCCCGCCGCCATCGAGGAGGACTCGGACGACAGCGTCCCGGACCTCCAGAGCTCCTTCGAAAAGCTCGTCTCCAAGAGCCGCAACCTGTCCGCGGACCGCATCCGCACGGTGCTGGAGAGCGTGCTCTTCGTCGCCGAACGGCCCCTGTCCGTGGACGAGCTGTACCAGGCGACCGGTATCCACCGGGAGGCCATCACCCAGGCGCTGGATCAGCTCTCCGGCATCCACAGGGAGGGCATCAGCGGCATCGTGCTGTACGAGGTGGCGGGCGGCTGGCAGTTCCGCACGGACCCCCATTCCGCCGAGTACGTCCGGCGCTACCTCCGGGTGAAGCCGCAGCGTTTGACGCGGGCCGCCGTGGAGACCCTGGCCATCATCGCCTACCGGCAGCCCGTCACCCGGCCGGAGCTGGAGGACATCCGCGGCGTGGACTGCGGCGCCGTCCTGAAGGCCCTGATGGACCGCAAGCTGGTGAAAATCCTGGGCAAGCGGGAAGAAGTCGGCCGCCCCATTCTTTATGGAACCACGCGCGAGTTCCTGGAGTTCTTCGCGCTGAAGGACCTGTCAGCGCTCCCCACGCTGCGGGAATTCCATGAATTGACCCAGGAGCACCGGGACATCGTGGAGAAGGAAGTGGCGCCGCCCGTACCTGTGGCGTCGGGGACGGTCCAGGCGCTGTCGGACCCGGGTTTCACGAAGCGGATGGAGAAGAACGAGGCGGCCAGTGAGGCCGCCCTGGAGGAGCTGGAAGAGGCCATGGCCGCCGCGGAGCGGACCCAGAAGGTCAGTTCCAGCGCCCTGGAAAGCCCCCCATCACCCTTGAAGGGTGATAGCGAGGGCCCCAAGCCCGAGTGACGGGCCGAATTGGAATGGAAGAAGGCTAAGGCATGGCGGCGGAACGTTTGCAGAAGTACCTGGCTCGCGCGGGAGTTGCATCGCGCCGGCACGCAGAGGAACTCATCACCAGCGGTCGGGTGGGAGTCAACAACGAGACGGTGACGGAGCTGGGCAGTCGTGTGACGCCGGGCGAGGACCTGGTCACCGTGGATGGGAAGCTCGTCACGCCGCCGGAAGAATCGTCGTACTACCTGCTCTACAAGCCCATCGGCGTCGTGACGACGCTGTCGGATCCGCAGGGCCGTCCGACCGTCGCCAACTACGTGGAGGAGACGGGCCGTCGCCTGTTCCCCGTGGGCCGCCTGGACTACGACGCGGAGGGCGCGCTGCTCTTCACGGACGACGGAGCGCTGGCGCACAAGCTCACGCACCCCAGCTTCCAGGTGCCGCGCACGTACCTGGCGAAGGTGAAGGGCGTGCCGGACATGCCCACGATTGAAAAGCTGCGCGGCGGCGTGCGTCTGGAAGACGGCATGGCGACGCCCGTGTACGTGGGCATCTTCGAGAAGGTCGAGCGCAACACCTGGCTGAAGATCGTCGTGGCCGAAGGCCGGCCGCACCTCATCAAGCGCCTGTGCGCGGCGGTGGGCCACCCGGTGGTGCGCCTGTTCCGTCCGGCCTACGCGGGCATTGGCGTGGAGGGCCTGCGTCCCGGCCAACTGCGGCAGTTGAAGCTCGCGGAGGTGACGCAGCTCAACGAGGTCGCGGAAGGTCGCGCGCAGCCCGCGGAAGCGGAGATGAAGCTGCCGCCGCGCCGCCACGGCCGTGCCGCGCCGGGCTTCGACGGTCCGGACGACGACGATGTCGAGCTGTCCATGGACGACGAACTGCCGCCGCCTCCGCGCAAGTCCGCGGCCAAGGCGGACCGCGGGGCCAAGAAGGCCCCCACGGGTCCGAAGACCCGCGAGGCCCGTCCGGAGCGCAAGGAGTGGAAGGGCGTGCAGGACGGTGGCACGCGTCCGCCGAAGTTCGCGGTGCGCGGGGCGACGCTGCCCGCGGAGGGCGAGGACATGGAGGAGGGCTTCGATGACTCCGACGTGCCGACGTTCGACGATGAGGGCGAGGAAGTGACGGAGCCGAAGGCCGCTGCGGGCCGGGGTGCTCGCGCTTCCGAAGGCAAGCCCGCGGGGGCTCGCGGCGCCGGTGGTGGTTTCGGCAAGCCGGCCAGTGCGGGTCGTGGTGCGGACGAGGGTGCTCCTCGGGGCCGCTTCGCGAAGTCGGACGGCGATCGCGCGCCTCGGACGGGTGGTTTCGGCAAGCCTGCCGGTGAGCGGGCTCCTCGTGCGGGCGGCTTCGGCAAGCCTGCCGGTGGCAGCCGCTTCGGAGGTGACGAGGGTGGTGCTCCTCGCGGCCGTTTCGCCAAGTCGGACGGCGATCGTGCTCCTCGGTCCGGTGGCTTCGGCAAGCCTGCCGGTGATCGCCCGCCTCGCGCGGGTGGCTTCGGCAAGCCTGCCGGTGGCAGCCGCTTCGGTGGCGACGAGGGCGGTGCTCCTCGCGGCCGCTTCGCGAAGTCGGATGGCGATCGGGCTCCTCGGGCGGGTGGCTTCGGCAAGCCTGCCGGTGGCAGCCGCTTCGGCGGTGACGAGGGCGGTGCTCCTCGGGGCCGCTTCGCGAAGTCGGACGGTGATCGCGCTCCCCGGTCCGGTGGTTTCGGCAAGCCGGCCGGTGATCGTCCGCCTCGTGCGGGTGGCTTCGGCAAGCCTGCCGGTGGCAGCCGCTTCGGCGGTGACGAGGGCGGCGCTCCTCGGGGCCGTTTCGCCAAGTCGGACGGTGATCGCGCTCCCCGGTCCGGTGGTTTCGGCAAGCCGGCCGGTGATCGCCCGCCTCGCGCGGGTGGTTTCGGCAAGCCTGCCGGTGGCAGCCGCTTCGGTGGTGACGAGGGCGGGGCTCCTCGCGGCCGTTTCGCCAAGCCGGATGGCGATCGCGCTCCTCGGGCGGGTGGCTTCGGCAAGCCGGCGGGTCGCTTCGGCAAGCCGGATGGCGATCGCGCTCCTCGGGCGGGTGGCTTCGGCAAGCCGGCGGGTCGCTTCGGCAAGCCGGATGGCGATCGCGCTCCTCGGGCGGGTGGCTTCGGCAAGCCGGCGGGTCGCTTCAGCCGTGATGAGGGCGGTGCTCCTCGTGGCGGCGCCCGGTTCGGCAAGCCGGCCGGTGGGGCTCGTTTCAGCAAGCCCGCGGGTGGCAGCCGCTTCGGTGGTGGTGAAGGCGGTGCTCCTCGCGGCGGTGCCCGGTTCGGCAAGCCGGCCGGTGGGGCTCGCTTCAGCAAGCCCGCGGGGGCTGGCGCGTCGCGCGGCGAAGGCCGTCCCGAGCGTCGTGAGTGGAAGCCCCGTGGCGAGGACTCCGGCAGCCGGGGTCCCCCGCGCGCCAGCCGTGGTGGCGTGGGCCGTACGCCCCGTTCCGCGAGTGCGAGTGGAAGCCGTCCTGGCGACTCCGCCCGGCCTACCGGCGAGCGCATCGTGCGCGCCGGCATCCGCAAGGGTCCTCCGGGCGAGGGGGGCGGCGCCAGCAAGGGCGCCGGCTTCTCCAAGGGTCCCCGCCGTCCTCGCTAGGACATCCATCCTCCCGGGTCGTGCCGTCGGTGGGCGGCCCGGGGGGGCGTTGATATAACCGCCGCCTACCTCCACCGTCCGCCTCTCCGGGAGAACGATGCGATCCAGCGTGCGCCCCCTCTTCCTCGCCCTGACCCTGCTGGTCGGGTGCAACGGCAACAGGGATCAGCTCCTCGCGGAGATCCAGGACCCCCGTCCGGAGATCCGCGCCGCGGCCGTGAAGAAACTGGCCGCCCAGAACAACGCGGACGACCTGGTCCTCTTCACGCGCGCGGCCAAGGACCTCTCTGCCATCGTTCGCGGTGAGGCCGCGGGCGCGCTCGGCGAAAGCCAGGACCCCCGCGTGGTGGACCTGCTCGGCGAACTGCTCGAGGACGCGGACGAGTCCGTGCAGGGCAAGGCCGCCCTGGCGCTCGCCAAGGTGAAGAGCGACAAGGCCAAGGCCTACCTCACGCTCCAATACGGACGCCGGGGCCGCGCCACGCGGCAGATCATCGTCCAGGCCCTCAAGAGCGCGAACGTCCCCGGCGCCATGGCGACCGTCGTCGCCGCCGAATCCAAGGGCCTCTGGGAGCGCAACCTCCTGGCCCTCACCGAAGGCGCGCTCCCCGAACGCGTGGGCGCCGCGGAAGAGCTGGGCAAGAGCGGCCGTCCGGAGGCCATCAACCGGCTGCTGCCCATGGTGCGCGACAGCCAGGTCATCCTCGCCGCCGCCGCCGTGCGCGGGCTGGGCGACGCGGGCGACCCGCGCGCCGTGGCGCCCATCGCGCTGTTGCTCGACGAAAGCTTCCCGGAGCTGCGCGAGTCCGCCATCAGCGCGCTGATGAAGCTCCAGGATCCGACCTCCGCCACGCGGCTCCAGGCGGTGGCGGTGGAGAAGAGCGCGGTGAGTCCGCTCGCCACCGACGCCATCCTGACCTTCCAGCGCACGCCGGCCACGGACGCCGCGCTGTGCGCCATCGCGCTCGACGGCGCGCGGGCGGAGGCCGAGGAAGCGGGCCGCGCCATGCGTTCGCGCGGCGGCTGCCCGGCGGATCCCATCGCGGACCGCCTTTCCCGGCCGGCTTCCGCGGCGTCGGGACTCCAGGCGGTGGTGGGCCTGGGACCGACGGCGAAGGCGCTGCTGCCCAAGGTGACGCCGTGGCTCAACCAGCCGGACGTCGCGCTGCGCACGCTCGCGGTGGAGGCGGTGACGAGCATGGGCGATGCGTCCGTCGCCCCCGCGCTCCAGAAGCTCTACGAGCAGGAGGTCGCCGGGCTCGCGACGCTGCGCGCGGACTGGGTGCCGACCGCGCTGCCCCTGAAGTACAGCGCGGAGCTGGATCCGGCCGCCCCGCGTACCACGTCGAAGAAGGAGGACAGCAAGGCGGGCAAGCACGCGCAGCTCTTCGACCGGCTCCAGGCGCTCAACGTGGCGCGGGCGAAGGGGGCAGGGCGCGCGGTGGTGCCCCCGCGCGTGCCTTCCGAGCTGAGCGACGACGTGGATCCTTCGAAGCTCGAACCGTTGGCCAGGCTGCTGACGGGGCTGGGCGCGGTCAAGGCTCCCGGCGCGCTGGAGGTGCTCAAGGGCTACACGAACGACGCGAGCCCCGTGCTGCGCGCGGCGGCCCTGGTGGGACTCGCGTACGTGGGGCCGGAGGGCGTGGAGATCACGCGCACGGCGCTGCTGGAGCCCGACCGCGAGCTGCAGAAGACGCTGGCGCTGGCGCTGGCGGAGCAGGGCGAGAGCGGCCAGGTGGCGCTGGTCGCGGCGCTGCCGAAGATGGGCAGTGAGAAGCTGGTGGTCCTGGATGCGCTGACGCGCGCGGGCCCGCCGCCGGCCTCCACGTCGGAGATGCTCCAGGTGGTGGTGAAGGAGGGTGGGGCGGAGGCGGCGCTCGCGGCGATCCTGCTGGGCCGGATGGGCGCGAAGGACGCGGTGCCCACGCTGCTCAAGTCGCTGGACGACTCCAACAGTGTGGCCCGGCGCGACGTGCTGCTGGCCCTGGGCGCCATTGGCGACGCGAAGTCGGCGGAGAAGGTGGGGCGCGACCTGTACCACGACCTGCCGGAGATCCGCGCCGCGGCGGCCACGGCGCTGCGCAAGATGAACACGGGCGCGGAGGCCGAGCCGCTGGATGCGCTCAAGGGTGACTACTTCCGCGAGGTGCGCAACGCCGTGGGCGCGACCTCGACGAAGGATGACAAGGTCGCTGGCGGAGCGCGGTGAATGGAGCTGCGCGCGCTCAAGGACAAGGCGACCGAGGCCTTCACCAAGGGCCGCTTCTCCAAGGCCGCGGAGCTGTACGAGGACTACTGCCGCGCTGAGCCGAAGGACCACCAGAGCCGGCTGCGCATGGGGGACGCCTGGTCCAAGGCCGGTCATCGCGACCGCGCCGTCACCGCGTACCAGTCCGCCGCGGAGGGCTTCGCGAAAGAGGGCTTCCTGCCGCGCGCCATCGCCGCGAGCAAGCTGATCCTCGAACTGGATCCGGCGCATCAGGGCGTGCAGCAGATGCTCGCGGACCTGTACGCGCGAAGGGGCACGCCGACCACGTCCCGAACGAAGCCGAAGGATGGCGCGTCCGCGACGCCGCAGGGCACGCCTGGCCTCATCACCCAGCGCGAGGCGCCGTCCGGCGCGGTCGGTCCGGCAGGGAAGGGCGCTGCGTCGGACCTCCCTCCCACGGGGTCGCCGGGTCCGGCCTCCGCCGACGCGGCAGGCACGACGGGCTGGGCGTCCGCGTCGAGCGCGGTGCGAACGACTCCCGCGCCGCTGGAGGCAGGTGGCGCGTCGCTCGACCTGTCGGATTCGCTGCCGCCCGAGCTGGCCCTGACGTCCGCGGCGTCCACCGAAGCGCGAAGCCCCTCGGCGCCCGAAGACACCGAGGTGGTCCTCTCCGTCGAGGTGGAGGTCGAACCCCAGCATGACGAGCCCGGCTGGGACCTGACGCCCGAAGCTCCGTCGGAACCGGAAGCCTCCAGCTCCATCCCGACAGCGAACATGCCGGTCGCTGGTACAAGCTCCGCCCAGAATCCCATCCCTCCACGGGACGCCACCGCGAGCCAGCTTCCGGTGCCCCCCGCATCCACACCTTCCTCCGCTGCCCCGGACCGCCAGCCTCCAGGCCTGTCCGTCCGCGTCGCACCGCCGCGAACCC
>NZ_RAVZ01000408.1 GCF_003611635.1 Corallococcus terminator
CCCCAGCACGGATGCAGCCCGCCCCACCGGCACCGCCACGCGCTCAAGGCTCAGCGCCCCCTGCGCGGACAGCGACAACACCGGCACCGTGGCTTCTGTCCCCACCAGCGCGCCTGTCACCGAGCGCGTCGCGGAGGTCGCTGTGCCCTTCGTCACCAGCAGGCTCGTCGTCAGCTCGGCCACGGCCTGCACCTGCTCGCCGCGCGTCATGTGCCGGAAGCGCTCGAAGTACTCAGGCGATGACGCGATGAGCGCGACCACTCCCGCCGGCAGGTCCTTCAGCGCGGCGAGGCTGTCCCTCGGAGCGGTGAGCAACTGGCCCAACGCGAGCGCTAGCTTCACGAACGCAGCCTCGGCTCCATCCAACGTGCGGCTGATGAGGTCCGCGTCGTCGTACACCTCGACGAACACCGGGCCGTGCACGGGCGCCAACTGCGCATCCGCCAACTCGATGACGAATCCGTTGCTCACGTAGAAGCGGCCCAGTTCGAACGGGCCCGCCCGGAACGTGCCGTCCTTCCACTTCATGGCTCCGGCCTTCTGCTGCGTGCGTCCCGTCCACACCCAGGCCAGGTGGCCATCAGGCCGCAACACCGCCACCCGACGGAAGCGCTCCACCCGGCGCAGCAACGTGTCCCGAGACACCTCGCCTTGCTCCAGCACCTCGCGCAACAGGTGGCCCACCGCCATGCGCGCGGGGAAGGTGCCAAGCGTCACCGGCTTGCCCAGCAACACCGACAAGAGCCGTGCCGCCTGCGTGGGTGTGAGCGCACCTCCGGCCAGGGGCCGCTCATCCCGTTCCTCCAGCCCCGCCGACGTCAGCAACTTCTCCCAGCCATCCGCCTCCTGACTGCCGCGAGGTACCCCAGTCGTGCGAACAGGATTCGCGCCCGTCATGCCTCCGCGACGAGGCAGCCGTGCCGACCCCACGGGGTCCGTAACCAACAGTGGCGGGGCGGCGGGCACCTGGGGGGAGGCATCACTCGGCGGCGCTGAAGCAGGGCTGTTGGCCTCGTGAGGCGTGTAGCTCAGGCTCCGCCCCCGGTTGGACGCAGGCGTCAGCCCCGCGCAGCCGGTGACAACCATCGCAATGCACAACACCAAGGCCTCAACGCGCACGGTCCCCCCGGTCCAACGAAGCGAAGGCACCCGATCGCTGCGGCCCGTCCTTCTCAGGGAACAACAGCGTACCGCCCGTGCCCATCACCACGTAGAGAGTTCCCACAAGGGCTCGCCGCGGGAGCTGGGCCGTGAAATCGTGGCCCCCCTCCGGACAAGGGGCGCGGACCTGCCTGACCGTCAGGGCGAAACGGGCTGCATGAGTCCTGCTCCGGCCAGCAGCTCTCCTACCCGCTCGGCCAAAGCCATGTGCTCAGGGTTCGCGACTGTAAAGCGCTCGGGGGTCAAGGTGATCAGTGTCCCCCGCCCCTCGACAGGCTCGATGCGTGCAGGCGCAGGAAGAGGGGGCACCGCGCCGCGATGCCCCTCCAGGTACATCACCCACCCCACGCAGGGAGCGCCCCTGACGCCACGCTCGTCGAGCAACTTCCGATGAGCCTGCGATGTCGCCACGCCCCAGACCGGCTCCCACGCGACAGCAGCAGCACGCAACAGCCCTGCCAACACGTGAGCAGTCAATAACCGGTCCGCATTGGGTCCACGGCTCGGAAGAGTGATTGAGCAAGCATTACTCACCCTTGCCGCATGACTGCCGCAGGTCACAAGGAAGCCGCATGCATCGTGGTCAGCACCCACCCCATTCCAGCCATCCACTCGAAAGCCAATCTCCTCCACGACACGGTCCTTGCCAAGGCGAACGAGCTTTTCAAGCTCCGCCGGCTCCAGCCCGATGGGACGTGTCAGTGCGGCCTTGCGCGACCTGCCCGGCTGAAACCACTGGGCGAATGAGGGATCGACATCGCGCAAGCCGGTGAGAAAACGTCCCAGTCGAAGGGCGCATGCTTCCGGCGTTTCCTTCCTGGGACCCCAATAACTTCCGACATGGTAGGTCTCAGTCATGATTCCGCCCTGCTCACGGGAGGGAGGGGTGAAGACAACATCAATCCCCTCGACGCCATTGAGCCTGAACAACTCCCTGATGGCCCCGTCGTCTTCAGCTCGGCGACATGCCAGCGGATGGGCACGTCCGGTGGCGCTCTCGCCAGTTGCCGCTTGCTCGACGAGGGCCTTCGCGCCCGATTGCTGGAACCAGACCCTGGGCGTGAGGTTGTCGAGGAACTTGTTCGCATAGCCCGGCCCCTTGGCTTCGAGTAGCACACCGTCCGCGAAACCGTCGAACTTCAGCCCACCACCATCCTTGCCCACGCCGCCGACGTACCTGTCACCGTGTGCGTCGCCAAGGTCGCGGTGCCCTTCGTGACGAGGAGGTTCTTCGTTAGCTCGGCCACCTCCTGCACCTGCTCGCCGCACGTCTTGTACCGGAAGCGCTCGAAGTATTCGGGCGATAACGCGATGAGCGCGACCACCCCCGTGGGCAAGTCCTTCAGTGCGGCAATGCTGTCCCTCGGGGCCGTGCGGGGCCTGATGGTCAGGACGAGGTGGGCTGCATGAGCCCCGCGCTGGCCAGCAACCCGCGCACGCGTCGCGCCAGCGCGACGTGCTCGGGGTTGGCCACCGTGAAGCGCTCGGGGGTCAGGATGATCAGAGTACCCCGGTCCTCCACGGGCTCGATGCGCACGGGGGAAGGAAGCGGCGGCACCGGACCTCGTTGAGGAGAGAGGTAGGTGATCCAGCCCAGGGAGAAGGGCGCCGAGCCGGGCTTCGGGGACGCACTCTCGTACGCGTAGGACGTGGCGAACGCCCAGTCTGGCTCCCACGCCAGCACCATGCTTCGCACCACATCCGTCAGCACGGGAGCGGTCAGCACCCGATCAGCGTTCGCGCCACGCCCAGGCCTGGGCAGCGACAACACGCACACGTTGGAAGTAGCCCCAGAATAGTCCCCGCACTTGATGTTCAGATCCGCGTCATCGTAGGCGGATCCCCCATTATGGATCCCGATACGGAAGCCCAAATCCTCAAAGACAGGCCCACCGTTTTCCCGGTTGACGCCTCGCCGGAACATCTCGGTGAGAGTGGGCGCATCGGGCGGCATGAGTGGGTGTTGGCGCGCGTTCTTCCGCGACCTGGCGAACTTGTACCATTGGGCCAGAAAGGGATCACACGAGGCCAGCATGCCGAGGAAGAGCGCTGCTCGCTGGGCGCACTCTGGAGGTGACTCCTTACGCGGTCCCCAATAGGCGCCGACATAGTAGGTTTCAGGGTAGGTCTGGGACTCGGTCGTAGTTGTCACGGTATTCTCTTCTCAGAGCGCTGGAGTGTGCACGACCCTGATTCCCTCGACATTGCTGATCCGCAGCAGCCACTGAATCGCATCCGCAGCCTTCTTTTCCGCAACATGCCACTCGATGCGGGTGCCCATACCCTTGACCCTCCTGCTCTGTCGCTCGGCCTGCTCAACGAGCCCCCTGGCCCCTGTGTTCTTGAACCAGTACGCAGGCTCCAGGCCATCAAAAAACTCGGCATAGCCTGGCCCCTTCGCCTCCAGCAGCACCTCGTCCTTGAAACCGTCGAACTTCACGCCGCCGCTGTTCCTGCCCACGCCGCCGACCCAGTAGGCCTCATCCGCCGAGTGCCCCGAAATCTGCTCCTGGTAGCGCCGGGCTCGCGCGGACATCGACTCCTCGGCGGGCCCCCACTTGCCGGGCCCAAGAGGCGGAGTCGCCGTGTTGGCCCGCTGAAGCAGGATGGCCGCCCCAGGCCCGCCCCCCAACACGGAGGCAGCCCGCCCCACGGGTACAGCCACGCGCTCGATGGTGAGAGCCCCCTGCGCGGACAGCGACAGCACCGGCACCGTGGCTTCCGTCCCCACCAGCGCGCCCGTCACCGTGCGCGTCGCGGACGTCGCCGTGCCCTTCGTGACGAGGAGGCTCGTCGTCAGCTCCGCCACGGCCTGCACCTGCTCGCCGCGCGTCATGTACCGGAAGCGCTCGAAGTACTCGGGCGATGACGCAATGAGCGCGACCACTCCCGCTGGAAGGTCCTTCAACGCGGCGAGGCTGTCCCTCGGAGCGGTGAGCAACTGGCCCAACGCGAGCGCCAGCTTCACGAACGCCGCCTCGGCTCCGTCCAACGTCCGGCTGATGAGGTCCGCATCGTCGTACACCTCGACGAACACAGGGCCATGCACGGGCGCCAACTGCTCGTCCGCCAACTCGATGACGAAGCCGTTGCTCACATAGAAGCGGCCCAGCTCGAAAGGGCCCGCGCGGAAAGCGCCGTCCTTCCACTTCATGGCTCCGGCCTTCTGCTGCGTGCGCCCCGTCCACACCCAGGCCAGGTGGCCATCCGGCCGCAACACCGCCACCCGGCGGAAGCGCTCCACCCGGCGCAGCAACGTGTCCCGAGACACCTCGCCTTGCTCCAACACCTCGCGCAACAGGTGGCCCACCGCCATGCGCGCGGGGAAGGTGCCAAGCGTCACCGGCTTGCTCAGCAACACCGACAGGAGTCGTGCCGCTTGCGTGGGCGTGAGGGCACCGCCGGACAAGGGCCGCTCATCCCGCTCCTCCAGCCCCGCTGCCGTCAGCAGCTTCTCCCAGGCATTCGCCTCTCCGCCACGAGGAGCCACGGCCATACGAACGGGATTCGCACCCGTCATGCCTCCGCGACGCTGCAACCGCGCCGACACCACGGGGTCCGTGACGAACCGTGGCGGCGAGGCCGACGCACGCGAAGCCCCATCCCCCGGCGGTGGCGCGGAAGAAGGGTTGGGAACATCACGGGCCGCATGGCTCAGGCTCCGGCCAGGCGCGGATGGCAGGGACGCGCAGCCGGTGAGGACCATCCCCAGGCACAACAACAAGGCCTCAACGCGCACGGTCCACCCCCAGGCCCATCGACGCGCAGGAGCGTCGCCCCAGCACGTCGTGGAGGTCCGCACTCAGGGCACTGTGTAGAGACCGATGACGTTCGGATCCAACGTGGAGCTGGAGATCCGCAGGCCAGTCGCTGCACTGACGCTCGTGAGGTCGGTCACGCCCAGGTCCGCCAGGGAGAACGACACAGCCCCCAGCTTCGACTTCGCAGAACCCGCCGGAGTGCCAGTGACACTCGCCACGCCGCCCGTGTAGTTGAGCGCCGCCAGCGAGGCGGCCGTGTTGCCAGCGGCCGTGGCGGTGAAGTCGCTCTCACCCAACGACAGCGAATACGTGCCCACCGCTTGGTTGGACGCGCTGATCAGCGTGACGGTCGTAGGGTCGCCCACCGCCGCGGAGGCCAAAGTGCTCTCCACGATGAAGAAGCGTGTCCTGGCGCTGAAGCCCGTACCGAACTGGAAGTGGCCCGACCCCACGTTGTTCGAGCCATCGTGCGCCCCAAGCCCTGAAGCCGCCGCGTTGGCGTTGGCGGGCACCGTCCCCAGCGAGCTGGGCGTATTCGTGCCCGTGACGCCACTGGCCGTCGCGCCCACCAGGTTGGTGAAGGTGCCCTCCGCCGTGGTGAGCGAGGCCAGTTGCGCACCGCCGGTGAGTTGGACCGGGGCCCCCGCCGTCACCGCGCCCGTGAAGGTCGCGCCCGTGACCGGCAGGCGCGTGCGGACTGTGACCACCGGGTCGGGCAGCGCCGCGATTTCATAGGCGATGCGGTGGAGGTTGCCCGCCTCGGTCGCGCTGATGCCCAGGTCGGCCGCCGCGCTGCCCGGGCCCGTCGCCAGGGCACGCGGGTCCAACTGCGTGATCTTCGCGAACAGCACCGCCGCCGACAGATAGCTGCCGTACTTGCTCGAATGGCGGCTGTCCGAAGCGCTCCACAGGTTGAACATCCCCGCGGAGATGCCATCCGCCGGATTCGGGTCCGCCAGGTTCTGGTCGACCGCGCGCAGGTAGCCATCGCCCACGCGGGCCACGCCCGTGAAGCCCAGCTCCCGGGACGCCTTGAAGTAGGCGTCGCGCAGGTCGGTCTGCATCGCTTGCAGCCCAGGCGTACCGGCCGGGTAGCCCTGCGCGCTGACGGAGGCCGGCGACGCCCAGGTCTCGTACAGGAACAGGTTCGCGGCGGGGTTCTTGGAGAGCACCAGCGAGCGCAGGTTGCGCGCGCCATCGGTGAAGGCCGTGGGCGAACCACCCCGCGCGGTGGGCAGCGGCGTCGTGCTCTGCTCCTGCAACACGACGGTGTTCCAGGTGGCCTGTCCGATGATCGCCGGCCGGTTCGCGTAATGCCAACCCAGGCCCTGCCCGCTGGCCGTCTCCAGGCTGACGTTGAACGACAGGCCCGCCTGCGTCGTCAGCTTCTTGAAGATGCCCGGGATGCCGCCCACGCCGGAGCCGTTCGTGTCCGTGACCGCAGCCTTGTTGTACGAATACGCCGGCTCCTCGTTGCCGTGCGTGAAGCTGTTGCCCACGAAGAGGATCGTGCCCCCGGTGACCGGGGCGATGGAGCTGCCCAGGTCCTCCGGCCCGGGCTCTGGCAGGGGCGCGCAGCTCGCATTGAGCGCGAGCACGCCCCAGGCCATCAGGCCCACCACGTGAGAGTAGACAGCGGGCAACGGCGAGGGGCGCATGACGTCTCCCTGTCGGGGGTTCGGGGGTGGCACTCGATACCGATTCGAGGATTCCCAAATGTAACAGGATAGACCGACAGATTCCCCCCAACGTCACCCGGGGCTACTGGCAGCAGATGATGTGCATGTCGGGGTGGGCCCACTGCGAGTCGAGGACGTCCGGCTTCAACTGCATGCGGCCCCACGGCCAGGCACCGACGACCGGCGTGGAGCAACTCACGTCGGCCGGCGAATAGATCGAGTAGGTGTTGTCCACCTTGATGGCCATGAACTTCGCGGCGGCGCAGGTCTTGGGGGCGTTCAGGTTCGCGGCGCAGATCTCGTTTCCGGTCATGCCCTGATAGGCCATGGGCACATAGGCCGGCTGGGAGCCGCTGGGGCAAAACGGGGCGACCACCGACCGGGGAAGGATGGTGCGCACATTCTCCAGTTCGAGGGCCGAAGCCTGGGTGGCGGTGAACGAGAGCGCGAGGGCTGCGAAGGTCAGGAGCTGCTTCATGGTGCGTATCTCCAGCGGGATGCGAGGGATTGAGTGGTTCGATGCGCTGTGTTGCGCGAATGACTGACATTGCACGGGGCGCGCCACGGCCCGCGCCTCCCGGCCGGAGGGGGCCTCCGAGGAGGCACGCCCGGCGTTGCCCCCCGTGGCGGAAGGAACGGCCCCCGGCGACATGTCGCCGACATGCCGGTGACATGCCGTGGGCTCCCGGGCTGGAAGCGCCCCCACCCCGGTCCCCGGACGGTTGCGGGTACGATGGGCGCCTTGCCTGGGAGCTTTGCCCGATGCGTCAGGATTTCGAGGCCGAGCTGCGGGTCGCCCTCGCGGAGGGCCTCCTCTCCGAGGAGGAAGCGCCGGCGCTGCGGGAGGAAGCCCGACGTCAGGCACGCGGGCCCCTGGCCCTGCTGCGGGAGCGGGGCCGCCTGTCGGAGGACTCACTCATGTCGATGCTGGCGCTGGCCCGGGGCGGAGCCTCACCCGGGTCGCCCTCCGACGCGCCCGACGCGACCGCCACCGTGG
>NZ_RAVZ01000409.1 GCF_003611635.1 Corallococcus terminator
GACTCCTCGGGGCTCGTTGCGGGCGCGGTGGCTTCGGAAGAGGCGGCGACGGGCGTTGCTCCCTCCGCTGCGGTCGGGGATTCGGCAGCGGGTCGCGGCGCCGGCTCCTCCGTCGGAGCGGATGCGCTGTCTTCAGACGCGGCCTTGCGCTTCGTTGCGCGGGCCTTGGGGGATTGCGCCGTGGCCGGGGCCTCGGTGCGCTCCGATGCGGCTTCGCTGGTGGGCTCCGTGCTGCTCGACGGTGAGGCTTCGGTCGCGGCCGGCTCCACGGCGCTCGCCGGAGGCGTCGAGGGCGCGGGCGCCTCCTCGGCGCTGGAGGAGGGCACGTCGGCCGTGGCCGTGGGAATCGCGGGCGCTGCCTCGGGGGCGGTCTCCGAAGGAGGCGCGCTGGTGGCGCCCTTCTTTGACGTGCGCGCACGCGGCGTCTCGGCCGGGACGGGTGCAGCGGCGGGTGCCTCGGGCTTCGACGTCGCAGCGGGCGCCTTCGCGGCCGGAGCCGCGGGCTTCGACTTCGCCGCAGGCACCTTCGCTTGTGCGACCTGATTGGATTTCGCGGCCGGTCCCTTGGTGGCCAGCGCCGACTTCGCAGCAGGCACCTTTGTCGCCGGGGCCGCCGGCTTCGACTTCGCCGCAGGAGCCTTCGCGGGCTGAGCCGCGGGCTTCGACTTCGCCGCAGGAGCCTTCGCGGGCTGAACCGCCGGCTTCGACTTCGCCGCAGGAGCCTTCGCGGGCTGAACCGCCGGCTTCGACTTCGATGCGGGTGCCTTCGTGGCAGAAGCCGTCGGCTTCGACTTCGCCGCAGGAGCCTTCGCGGGCTGAACCACCGGCTTCGACTTCGCCGCAGGGCCCTTCGCGGGCTGAGCCGCCGGCTTCGACTTCGATGCGGGGGCCTTCGTGGCAGAAGCCGCCGGCTTCGACTTCACGACCGCCGAAGCACCCCGCGCGGGCGTGGCCTTCGTGGCGGGAGCGGCCTTCTTCGCCGCCGCTCCCTTCTTCACCACGGCGGGCGCCTTGCCGGTGGCGGCCTTGCCCACGGGCTTCGCGGCGGCCTTGCCAGGTGCACTGCGGGCGGTGGACTTGCCAGGGGATGCGGAACTGGGGTTCGGACGGCGCTGCGCCATGGCTTCCTCATCGGAGGATCCGAGCGGTCGGCGCCGTCGCCCCTCCGTTCCCGGATGGCTAGTGCAGCCAGGGCCGCACCGCAAGGCGCACGTGAGGAGTTCACGCACCTGCTGTCTGCCGGCCACCGCCACGCCCCGCCGCAGGGGGAAGGAGGAAGCACCCTCGCTGCCGCTCCCTGGCCCCGACCTGGGTCAGGCGGCCTGGGAGGGCCCGCTTCCACCAGGAAACCTTCGCGGCGGATGGCGCTTCAGGGCCTGGGCGCCGGCGGGGGCTTCACGTCGGTGTTCTGCCCCGCGACGATGCGCCACCCCGTGTCGGTGCGCTTCATCACGTACCGCATCTGCGTGCGCAGCAGCCCGTCCTGGGTGTTCTGCACGCCCGGGGGCAGGCCCGAGTGGCCAGTGACCTCATGCACCGTGTCCACCACGGCGATGTCCGGGGTCGGGAAGGTGAGCTTGCGCACGGTCACATTGGCGTGACTGGTCTTGAAGATGCTCGCGAAGATGGCCGCGTGGCGCGTCTCGATCTCCTCGCGGCCCTGGAACACGGTGCCCACGATGTTGATGAAGTCCGCGTCGTCCGTGAAGTCCTGCGTCCAGGCCTTCGCGTCGTGCGCGTTCCAGGCCTGGGTCTGCGTACTCACCAACTGGCGGATGTCCCGGTCGGCCTTGGCGGGGTCGACCGTCGCGCAGCCCACGGACAGGAATGACAGACTCAGGGCCGCCAGGGCGGAAAGCATGGAAGAACGTGTCATGGCGGGCAGTCTGCCATGACACGTCTGCCTGTCCTGCCGAAACAGGGGCGCGGCGGGAATGCCGCGCCTCCGGGCTCAACTAGTCCAGCACGCCGACGGTTTCGGAGCGGTCCACGGCCTCGCCCTTGGTGGTGTAGCCGTTGTACCAGGACGTGTCGTTGGTGCCGGCCTTGTCCTGCTGGAGGTGGGCGTGGGGGCCAGTGGAGTTGCCGGTGGCGCCCTCGTTGCCGACCTGGCAGCGGTCGCACGTGCGGTCATAGGAGTCCGCCGTCTTGATGAAGTGCCACTGGCGGAACGTCCAGCCGCTGGCCCAGACGTGCTTGGCCTCGTTCTGGGTGCCGCTGCCGGTACCGTTGCAGTAGACGCCCGTCTTGCGGATGGTCACGTCCCAGAACACGGAACCCACCACGCCGGTCTCCGCGCCCCAGTAGTTGCAACGGCCGCTGGAGATGTCCACGGCACCGTGGAAGCTGCCGCTCGAGTAATAAGTGGTAGCCGTCACCGTGCCGGGGAAGGGCGACTTCACCGTGTGGGCGCCAGCGATGAGGGGGAGGAGGGTCAGTGCCGCGAGGGACGCCTTCGTCATGTAACGCATCGGATGTTCCTTTCGGGCCGGACTCCCGGCCCTGGGGGGTGAGTGACCGCTGCTACGGAGCCGTTTGCAGCCGCTGCTTCTCCCTCAGGATCAGCTCCCACTCCTGAAGACCCGTGCCGAGCGCGCGAATCCACGCGTCGATTTCCGGTGCCATGCCCGGGTCGATGCCCCGGAGCCGCTGCAGCTCCGGCACCGCGCCCGCGAAACCCAGTTGGGCGATGCTCCGCACCAGTGCCTTGCGCACGCCCGCGTCCCGTTCGCCCCGGTACATGGAGACCAGGGACTCACGCGCCTGCCCCATCTGCTCCGCCGGCACCCCGCCCAGCGCGAGCGCCGCCGACTGGCGCACCTCCGCGGAGTCGTTGCGCAGGAGGCCCTGGAGCTGGCTTGCCGCTTCCGCGCCCAGCTTCTCCGTGTTGAGGGTGCCCAGGATCTTCGCCGTCGCCTTGGGGTCGCGGGACGCCGCCGCCGCCGCCACCGCGGTGTCCGTCGCGGAACCAAGCTGGCCCGCGTAGACGAACTGGTTGTCCTCCGACAGGTTCGTCGCGGCCTCCATGCGCACCTCCGGGGAGGCATCCCGCATCAGGCGCTCGTACAGGTCGCCCGTCTTCTCCAGCGCGCCAGTGCGCCGCATGGCGCGGACCGTGGCGGAGCGCACGGCCGGGTCGCGGTCCTCCAGCGCCCGCTTCGCCACGACCTGCATCGCGCCCACGTCCGCTTCGCGCTCGCTGCGAGCGACGAGCGCCGCCGCCAGGTGCTCCGCCATCGTCGGGTCCTTCTCCCGCTCGAACGCGGCCTGGAGCTCCGCGGCGGGCAGGGTGACGGCGGCTTCACGCAAGAGCGTGCGCAGATAGCGCTGGTAGGCCGGGGACCTGGAGGCAAGGCCCCGGCGGATCTGATCCATCAGCCCTGTCACCGAACAGGTCTCTCCCTCCAGCGCTGGAGGGGTGGACGCGCCCTGCGCGAAGGCCGTGACGGGAAGGAGGGGGACCAGCGCGAACGCCAGCCATCCCAGGGTGCTCTTGCGGAAGGAAGACATGCGGGTCATGGGCATTCCCGGGCCTCAGTCGTGGTGTTCCATGCACGCGAAGGGGTCCTGGTTGGGCAGGCTGTTCCACAGCCGCATGAAGTCCAGGACGCCGCTGGCATAGAGCTGCTCGAAGATGCGGTATTGCTCCTGGAAGCGCGGGTCGATGGCGGCCATCCGGGCCATCACCGGCAGCGCGTCCTTGCCCGCCACGCGCGCGGAGAAGCGGAACAGCGCCCATCTCACGCACACGGACGGCTCCGTGGGGAAGGTCCGGGCGAAGAGCGCCAGCACCTGCTCCTTGTCCTGGGACAGCGACAGGTTGTGCGCCGCCGCGTCCCGCCCGTCGTCGTTGCCTTCACTGGTGAGGATGCGCGTGAAGCGTTCGGTGGAGGCCGCATCCAGCACCGGCGCCGTGTGCATGGGCGTGGACTGCGCCAGGTAGCGGATGTCCTCGTCGGGGGAGTCCGTGGCGATGGTGAGCAGCCGGTCCAGATAGGGCGACGCGTTGCCCGTCCGCTCGAAGTCCTTCTTCATCACACGCGCGACGGTGCGGGTGGCGGCCCAGCCGGCCTCCGCGGAGGCCGGATCCCGAGCGAAGTTCGCCAACTGGTCCAGGACCGCCGGCTCCAGGCGCTTCTGCGAGTCCAGCGCGGACAGCATCCCCGCGCGCCGCCCCGTCTCCAGCTTGGGGTCGAGGCCCGCGGCCATCAACTGCGCGGCGACCTGCGGCTGCTGCACGGCCTCCGAGTCCCGCAGGGCCGACAGGTACACCTGGAACTCCTTGCCCCGGGCGTCGCGCGCCCACCCCAGCACCTCCCGGGCATGCTCCGCGTCGTTGCCGATGAGCTCCGTCAGGCGCTCCTTCAGGTAGTTGCGGACGACGGCATCCCGCGAGGCCAGCAGCGGCGCGGCCCAGTCGCGGAAGGTCGCCACCGTCACCTGGTCGTTGAAGCGCTCCAGGTCCCGCCAGCATGTCCCGGACTCGAAGCGCCGGGGCGCCGAGTCCGCCTCCATGCCCTCCGTGGTGTCTCCGCGCGCACGGCCCGAGCCACCCCGGGAGGCCGTGCCCTGGCGGGAGCCTTCCGCCGGGGCCTCCCGCTTGGGGCCACCCGCTTCAGTCCCCTCGCCCCGGGAGAGCAGCGCCGCCCCGGCCAGCAGGACGACCAGTCCGAGTCCTGCCGCGATCACCGGCTTGCGCCAGCGCGGGGGGCCTTCTCCGGAGGAGGCGGAGGGAGGGGAGGAGTCTGGGGGCATGGCAGGCTGGCCGAGGAAAAAGGGTCTTCCCCATTTAGTCCCGGAATTTCCCGGCAGACCAGTACAAACCGACCAGAACGTATTTTTTTATAAGATTACGAAAATCGGGGCGGACTCCGGGTGGGGGACGGCGGGCTCAGGGGTCCCAGCGCACGCGGTAGGAGCAGGCGTGTCCGTCGAAATTGAAGGGTTCGACGCGCGGATGCTTCGCTCCGGCGCGGGTGAGTCCGGCTTCGATGATGCCCATCAGGTAGCCCGGGTTGCCGTTGCACTCGCTGACCCTGATGGTGTGGTTGGCGCGGCCGTGGGTGATGAGTTCGGTCTTCAGGTAGTTGTTCACGGTGGCGAAGCTCTCCTGCATGCGGGAGAGGACGCGGTCGGGACCGAAGATGGGCCACAGGGACACGAGCGCCTTGCCCAGCAGGGTGTGCTCCATGCCGGTGATGATGCCCACGCCGAGCTGCCGGTAGCCCTCCTGCGCGTCCATGCCCGGGTACAGGTGCCGCGCGGTGATGCTCAGCGCCTGGGCGAAGACGCTGCGGGGCGTGTGGTGCGGAATCTTCACGTCCAGGTCCAGGCCGATGGCGCGCAACTGCTCCTTGAGCTCCGGCGTGAGGCGCTTGCCCACGGAGCGCAGGAAGAGCCCTTCGATGGCATGGCGGTAGACGATCTCTTCGCTCAACGCGGCACCCTCTGTCGCTGGATGTGAACGAGCATCGCTGGAATGGCCCTGCGATGCACACGCGCGCAGGGTGCGGGCGACACGGCCGCGTGCTCCTCAATCCCTCTCTGGATCCAATACCTTCGAGTGTCGTCTCCCCTCACCGTCCGTTGCCCTGCAGTTCCTTCAGGGGAGGCCCCAATGGGTGAACGGTTTCTGACTCAAAAGTCATGAGGATCACTCCACTCGAAGTCTTCCGGAGTCAGTCGCTCTGCGGATATTAATGACTCATTCATTCGGTCGATGATGTCTTGAAGAGCTTCAAATTCCGTTCGGCCAAGGCCCGCGAGCCAATCGGGCTCCCCGGCTTTGTTTTTCACGCACACATTGGGCATCGCCAGGAAATCGCCCAATCCGCGCTCCAGAACTTTAACTTTGTATTTTGTGCCGGGGATGCGGCGGTCTTGCATTTCATAAATGTTGGCAATCCTGGAAATGCTTGCTCCGCCATGCAACGTGATTGTTCTCCAGTTCATCTCCTGAATCTCCTATCGAGCTCCGAATGAGATGCAGGTACCTGCTGCCCACCCGACGCCAAAACTGATCAGTCTGCTTCTCTGAGGATCCAAAACCATGGCTTCGCTGATTTTGCCTCCCTCAACGCAAGCCAGGGATTTTTGTTCGGAGTGTACCGAAAAGACTGAATGATCCTCCGGCACCGCTCTGCTAGTCGCCTTTACTCCAGTCGCCGGGATCTACAGAAAACTCATGCTTCGCCTGGCGCATTGCTTCCTCAATGCTTGGGTGCCAAGTGTCGGCTATGTACTGTCCCTGGGCGCTCAAGCGAATCAAATAGAAGGCTCCCTCCTCCTGGTTGATTTCGAGTGATGCAACTTCTGCTCCCTTTGTCTGGTTTTTGAATCTATCTACTGGGGCTGTGATTTTCATGGAGTCAATGGGACGTGATCGTTTTCAATGACATTTCCAAACGGATCCAGTGCTTCGATACGCCCATGGGGGTAGGCTCTATTCCGGTGTCCTCCAAGATCTCCGTCGGTCAACCGAACCTGTCGTAAACTGTCGTTGGACCTGTACACGCCTGAAGCCGTCAGGTCAGCACGAACCGCTCATCCGGCTGGAGGGCCGGGGGCAACGGCTCTCCGGCCAACTCCAGCACCGCGCGCTCGACATGGCGGGTGAGCGCGTCCAGGGGCAGGTCGTTGGGCTCCGTGCCGAACGGGTCCTCCAGCTCCGCCGTCACGGTGTCGAGCGCGATGAAGGTGTACGAGATGAAGACGGACACCAGGGGGGTGGCCCAGCCCAGGCCTCCCGCCAGCGCGAACGGCAGCAGCAGGCTGTAGAGATACACCGTGCGGTGCAACATCACGCTGTACACGTAGGGAATTGGCGTCGCGGCGATGCGTTCGCAGCCACCGAGGACCTCCGACAGGCGATTCAGGTTCTCATCGAGCGACGTGACCAGCAGGTCGCTCAGGCGCCCCTGGCGGCGCTGCTCCGAAAGCCACTCCGCCAATCCCATCAACACCCGTGCTGGACGGTGCTCCGCGCGGAGCACGTGTTCGCGCACGCCGCTGGAGAGCGTCGTCACGTCGGCCTGCGTCTGTCGCAGTTGATGGTTCAGCGTCAGGGCCAGCGCGCTGAGCCGATCGCACACGCCGCGCCGCTCGTCCCGCGTGAGCGCGGGCGTGGGCAGGGTGAGCGCCTGCCGCGTGAAGGAGCGCGACACGATGACCAGCGACCCCCACAGCTTGCGCCCCTCCCAGAAGCGGTCGTACGCCGTGCTGTTGCGAAACCCCAGGAAGATGGCCAGCGCGACGCCCACCAACCCCAGCGGCCCGGGCTCCAGGCGGAAGGACGGAGGTCCCATCGCCACCACGAGGCACGAGAGCGCCAGGAAGAAGCCCAGCCGCCACAAGATGCGCGGCACCACCGAGCCCCTCCAGACGAACAGCATGCGGAGCCAGTGCAGGCGCGGGCGGACGATCATGGCGCCCCTCTAACACGTCCTCCCTTCGCCCCTCGGGCCCCGGCATGAGACCCGGGACGGGCATGCAGCAGCCGCCGTTCTGATACCGCCGGGTGTGGATGCGAAGCAGGGCCTGACGCAATTCGTCCGGGGCGTTTGACCCGTTTTACCGGGTCC
>NZ_RAVZ01000040.1 GCF_003611635.1 Corallococcus terminator
CCCCACGCCCGCGCAGACGCCGGCCGTGAAGCCCCCGCCCTCGCCCGCGGACGCGGAGTCCATCGCCCAGGCCGACATGGAGCTGGGCCTGCTGGAGGAGTTCCCGGACGCCGACGCGCAGAGCGGCATCGCGTCCGCCATGCTGCACGCGCATTCGGATGCGCCGGTGTCGCAGAACCGCATCGTGGAGCGGCTGAAGCAGGACGGCCGCCTGGAGTCGCTCTTCGGCGAGGTGTTCCGCGAGGACAACCCCTTCGTGGAGCAGCCGCACAAGGCCGCCATCGTGCGCGCGCTCGACACGGCGCTCACGCGCGGCACGGTGACGTCCGACGACCTGCGCGCCTTCTCCCGTGGCACCTACGCCCAGGAGTGGCAGCAGATTGGCGTGGCGCTGGGCGACGCCCGGAAATAACCGGCTTCCCCGCTTCGCCCCCATCGCTTCACGCTTCTTCACGCGCGCGCCGGTTGCGTCGTGACGCGTGCGCGCGAGGATGGGGCCGCCATGGAAAGCCCGTTGCGCTTCATCTTGTTCTTCTTCGTCGTCGGCGTCGCGGCGGTCTACGTCCACATCTATCTGTACCGGCGCCTGTTCCGGGACACGTCCGACAGCCGCGCGTGGCGGCTCACCGGCAAGGTGCTGCTGACGGCGCTGTGCCTGCCGCTGCTGCTGTCGTGGGTGGTGACGCGCGTGCTGCCCTCCGCGTTCGCCATCGCCGTCATGTCGTGGACCTGGATGGGCGTGGCCGTGTACCTGCTGCTCTCCCTGGCGGCGCTGGGCGGGGTGCGCTGGCTCGTCGCCCGGACGCGGGGCCACCGGGGCATCCCCCCGGCCCCGGTCACGGCCTCGGGTCCGGTCAGCCCGGAGACAGCGCGAACGCCTTCCCTGGCGGAGCTGTCCATCACCGTCCCGCCACCCGCCGTGGACGAGGACCGGCGCAGGTTCCTCGCCCGGGCCACCGCGGGCGGCGCGGTGCTCGCGGCCGGCGGACTGACGGGCTATGGCATGTGGAGCGCCTTCCACCCGCCCGTGGTGAATGAAGTCACCGTGCGGCTGCCCGGCCTGCCCAAGGCCCTGGACGGCTTCAGCATCGTCCACGTGAGCGACATCCACGTGGGCCCCATCATCCAGCGCCGCTTCATGGACGAGCTGGTGTCGCGCTGCAACGCGCTCAAGCCGGACCTCGTCGCCATCACCGGAGACCTGGTGGACGGCACGGTGAGCGACCTGGGGCACTCCGTGGCCGCGCTCCAGAACCTGAAGGCGCGCGCGGGCACCCACTTCATCACCGGCAACCACGAGTACTACTGGAACGCGAGCACCTGGGCGGACGCGCTCAGCGGCCTGGGCATCACGGTGCTGAGAAACCGCCACGTGTCCATCGGGGATGCGGGCGGCGCGTTCGACCTGGTGGGCGTGGATGACTGGTCCATGCGCAACGGGCCCCAGGGCTACAACCTGGACGCCGCGCTCGCCGGCCGGGACCCGGGCCGCGCTGGCGTGCTGCTCGCGCACCAGCCCTCCAACTGGGACGTGGCGGCGAAGGCCGGCATGGGCCTGCAACTGTCCGGACACACCCACGGCGGGCAGTTCTTCCCCTTCACCGTCGCCGTCTCCGCCATCTGGAAGCACGACGCCGGCCTCTTCCAGGAGGGCGACCGCCACCTCTACGTCAGCCGGGGCACCGGTTTCTGGGGCCCGCCCCTGCGCGTCGGCGCACCGTCTGAAATCGTTAAGGTGACGCTTCTGGCGTGAGGTGTAGATTTACCCGGAAATGAGCAAGGAACCAGCGAAGCGCGAAATCAAGCAGGAGCGGGCGGCGCGGACGCGGGTGGAAATCCTGGAGGCCGCCATCACGTTGTTCGCTCGGCGGGGCTACCTGTCGACGACGATGTCGGACCTGGCGAAGGCCATCCGGATGACCCCTGGCGCGCTGTACTGGCACTTCCCCACCAAGGAAGACCTGCTGCTGGCGGCCATCGAGGAGCTGCACTCCCGCTACCAGGCGGAATTCCTGCCACTGCTCACCGAGCGCCGGCCGCTGTCCGGCCGGGAGCAGTTGGTGTTCGTCGTCTCGCGCACCTCGCAGTTCCTGCGCTACCACCGCGAATACGGCATCTTCTTCGGAATGCTGTCCGCCGAGTCCGCGGAGTCCAATGACCGCGTGGCGGAGCTGCTGCGGGAGAAGATCGCCGTCTACGTGCAGGTGCTGGCGGGGATGATCCGCTACGGCCAGAAGCGGCAGGAGTTCCGCTCGGAGGTGGACCCGCTGCACATGGCCCACACCATGATGGGCGGCTACCTGGGCATCCTGCTGCACCACAACCTGTTCCGCACCACCGTGAACTACGACCCGCTGATGGCGTCGTTGGATCAAATCCTCTCTGGCGGCCTGCACGTGCGCGGCCCGCTGGGCTAACGACCCCGGAAACGAAGACGCCCGGCCCCCGGATGCGGTGGGGAGCGGGCGTCTTGTCACTTCAGTGGCTCCAGCGGTGAGGGCTCCCGCTTCCCCCAGGTTCGAGGGAAGCGGAAGGTGCCTGCCGCGCTACAGCGCTTCCGTCGTGCTCTGCGAACCCTGCGGCTGGCGCGCCGCGCGAATCACGAAGTCCGCGGCATTGTTGTCCGTGTCGTAGCCGTTGCCCAGGACCGCGTCCTCGCCCCCCACCGCCATCGTCGCGGAGGTGGAGGCGGCCTTGGCCTTGCGCTCGTAGGTGCCAGCGGCGGCCGGGGGACCCACGATGGGGGTTCCGCCTTCCGCCGAGTCCGCGTCCGCGCCATAGCCCACCGTGTCCACCGCGAGCGCCTCCGTCTTCTCCAGCCCGATGCCGGGCAGGCCCAGGCGGATGTGACCGGAGCCTGCCGCCATCTGGATGGTGACGCCGAACGAGAAATCGGACGCCGCCGTGCTGGCGCTCGAGTAGGTGTTGCCCGTCAGCAGGTAGTAACCATGCGCGGCGATCTTCGCGCCCGCGGGGAGCGCGATGACCGTGGCGGCCCCATAGGTCTTGCCGGCCGCGCTCTTGTACTGGAGCTTCCACCCGGAGAGGTCCACCTCCGCGTTCGTGGGGTTGTAGAGCTCCACGAACTCGTCATTCGCGCCGCTCGGGCCCGCCGGGGCGAACTCACTGATGACGACGTGGCCGGCACCGGTGACGACGTTCACCGTGATGGCCGCGGACTTCGTCACGCCCGCGTAGGACGCGTTGAGCTGGGTGCTGCCCGCCGTGGCCCCGGCCGTGAACGTCACCGTGGCGGTCGTCTGGCCCTCCGCCACCGTCACCGTCGCGGCGGGCGACAGCTCACCCACGCCCGAGGGCGCGAGCACCACGTCCACCGTCGCACCGCCCGCCGGCGCCTTGCGGTCCAGCGTCACGGTGAACACCTGCGTCTTGCCCGCGTTCACCGTCACCACGTCCGGCGTGATGCTGGAGAGCTTCGCGGGCGGGGGCAGCACGGTCAGCGCACCCGTGCGCGTGAGTCCGTTGAGCGAGGCGGACACGGAGCCCGTGCCCTCCCCTTCCGCCGCCGCGGTGAACGTCACCGTCGCCGTCGTCTCACCGGGGTTCACCGTCACCGACGTGCTGGAAAGCGAGCCGAAGGCCGTGCCCGTCGTGGGCGACGTCAGCGACAGCAGCACCTGCACGGCGGTCGTGGGCGCGGACTCCAGCGTCACCGTGTACACCTGCTGCGCGCCCGCGTTCACCGTGGCGGTGGACGGGGAGAGCGACACCAGCCGGGGCACATCGGTGATGACGTTCACGGTGGCGTTCAGGGTGTCCGTGCCATTCGTGACCGTCACCGTGCCCGCGCCGGTGCTGGCCTCGTCCACGGTGAAGTCGAAGGTGGTGCTCAGCACGTCGGTGGCCACCGTCGTGTTGGAGAAGGTGCCGAAGCCCGCGGGTGACACCGCGAGGTCCAGCGTCGTGCCGGCCGGCACGGGCCGGTCGAACGTCACGGTGAAGCGCGCCGTTCCGCCCGGCGCCACGCCTTGCGTCTGCGGCGTGAGGTTCGCGAGGGACGCGGACTCGGCCGTGCCCAGCACGCGCAGCGTGGCCGTCTGGGTGGACGTGCCCGACGTCGCGGTGAGGGTCACCGCCGCCGCGGGCGCCAGCGCCTGGAGCGCCACCGTAGCGCTCGTCTGGCCGGCGGGGATGACGACCTGTCCGCCCACCGCGTTCAGCGCCGTCGCGTCGCTCGACGCGATGGCCACGGTGACGTCCACCGGGTAGCTGGACGCCATCGTCACCGTGAGCTTCTGCGGGATGGCGTCGGAGCCTCCCACGCGCACGAAGCCGCCGGACGTGAAGGCCGTCAGCGCCGGAAGGGGCGGCAGCGGAATCTGCATGTCACCCGCGCTCCGGGGCAGCAGCTTGTGGTTGCTGAAGGTGTACGTCAGCACGCCGCGCACCACGCGGTATTCGGTGCCCAGGACCTGCACCGGATAGCTGAAGGCCTGGTCGTCCACCATCAGGCCCGTGAGCGCCGGGTCCCCGGACTTGTTCTCGTCGATGATGAACTCGCGCTGGGCGTTCTCCAGCCGGGTGTTGAACACGTTCTGGACCTCCACCAGCGCGCCCTCCAGGGCCTTGGCCTGGGGACCGCCCGTGCGGATGGCCTCCGTGCGCACCACCACCGGCGCGGGCAACGCATTGGAAGCGCTGTTCTTCGTCACCGTGACGTTGATGAGCTCCAGCAGGCCGAAATACTCCGTCAGCGTGCCTTCCAGCTTCACGTTGTCGCCCACCGCCACGTTGGCCTTCTCCCCGTAGACGTAGAGGCCGGAGTTCTCCGCCCCCTTGCCCGACGGGTAGTTCGCCACCTGCACCCAGTAGCCACGCGTCGCGGTCGCATTCGCATCCACGGCGGTCACCACCACGCCGTCCACCGCCACCTTGACGCCCACGAGCGACGTCTTGCCGGAGGTGGGCGTCGTCTTCACGTCGTAGACGGTGACGGCGCACGCGGAGCCGTTCGGGTTCGGCACCGGGCACGGGTCGCACTCGTCGCCCACGCCATCATTGTCCGCGTCCTTCTGGTCCGGGTTCGCCACGAGCGGGCAGTTGTCGCCGGGGGCGAGGATGCCGTCGTAGTCGAAGTCCGACGGGTCGGTGGCCGAGCACACGCCGGCGTCCGTGGGACAGCCGTCGCACACATCGCCCTTGCCGTCGCTGTCGGTGTCCTTCTGGTCCGCGTTGGTCACGAACGGGCAGTTGTCGCGCCACGTGGGCACGCCGTCGTGGTCGTCGTCATCGCCTCGCGAGGCCACGCACGCGGTGGTGCCCGCCTCCAGGGGGCACGGGTCGCACGCGTCGCCCACGCCGTCGCCGTCCGTGTCCACCTGCCGCCCGTCGTCCATGGGACGCACGGGGTTGAAGATGGCCGGGCAGTTGTCGGTGGCGTTGGGGATGCCGTCCGCGTCCGTGTCGTCCGCGCCCGCCACGCCCGTGTAGACGGTGGAGCCGTTGACCGCGGCGACCGGGAAGGCGGTGCCCACCGCGCTGCGCGTCGGCTCGCACGTCGGCTCGTTGGTCGGCGTCTCGCACGCGAACAGCGGGTAGAGGCCCGCGGTGTCCGACGAGCCCTGGAACGCCGTCAGGTTCTTGCCAATCTCCGACTGCACGCACGCGGCCTTCGCCGTGCCGCACACGGCCAGCGCGTCACACGTGTCCGCGCCCTTGAGGCCGTCCACCAGGGCCTGGTCGCCGTAGAGCGGCTTGCCACCGCGCATCGTCAGCACCACGTCCGCGGGCTCCGCCGCGATGACCGCGCGGTGCGGGGACGCGGCGTAGCTGCCCTGCCGGTAGATGGCCAGGTCCGCCACCTTGCCCGGCGCGATGCGGCCCACCTTCTCGTAGACGTCCACCGCGTCGGCCGCGTTGGCCGTCACCATGCGCCACAGCTCCTCGTCCGTGAAGGTCTTGGCGAAGCGCGTGGTGTTGAGGTGATCCGCGCAGCGCAGCTCGCGCAGGATGTTCATGGAGCCGGAGCGGATCCAGTCCGTGCCCAGCGACACGGACACGCCCAGCGTCTTGAACGCCGTCACCATGGCGGTGTCGCCGTACAGCGAGATGTTGGAGCGCGGCGACCAGATGAGCCCGGTGCCGTGCGCCGCCATCTGGGAGATTTCCCGGGCGGTGAGGCCCACGCCATGGATGATGGCCGAGCGGGGGAACAACACGTTGGCGGAGCCCGAGGACAGGCACCGGAACTCATTCTGCGCCGTGGCCGCGATGCCCTCCGCGACGTGCGGCAGGTACGCCGACGTGCGCGAGGCCACGTCCGCCGCGGACGGGAAGGAGCCGTAGGCGCAACTGCCCACCAGCGTGGTGCCGCTGCTGTCACCCAGGGGGAAGGTGTCCGAGTCCGCGGAGCCCTCCGCCAGGCCCTCCTGCTGCGCGGCGCCGTTCGAGCCCGCCACGTCCAGGTTGCGCAGGAAGCCCTTCGCCCCGCCCGCGCCCGCGATGGAGGTGGTGCCCGCCATCACCTGGCGCAGCTCCGACCAGAGGATGGCGTCCGCCTTCGAGTTGGCCGGGTTGTTGAGCCGGGTGTGCTTGTTGCTGCCCGTGCGCCAGTCGTGACGGTGCTCGTAGCGCTCCGCGCTGGTGCCCGGCTGGGGCGCGCCCGGGTAGGTGATGTGGTCGTGCGGGTTGACGAGGCCCGGGGAGATGACGCCCGTGGGGCACATCACCTGCGTCGCGTCCGCGGCGCCGGCCGTCTGGGAGCAGTCGCAGGCGGAGCACGTGATGGAGCCCTGGGCGTTCACCAGCACCTGGCCGCCCAGGAACGTCTCACCGTCCGTGAGCACCACGCCGGTGAACAGCGTGCCCGCCGTGCCCGCCTTCGTCACCGCGCACGTGGCGCCGTCCGGAAGCGCCGCGGGAGGCGCGGCCCAACACCGCGTCGTCTTGGTGGGCGTGGCGGTACAGTCCGCCTCGCACCCGTCGCCGCTCACATCGTTGCCGTCGTCACATACCTCCGTGGCGTCCTTGGTGCCGTCGCCACACTTCGACGGAGACAGCGTGCAGTTGGCTTCGCACCCGTCGGCCCCCTCCTTGTTGCCGTCGTCGCACTGCTCGCTTCCCTCCTTCTTGCCGTCGCCGCACACCACCACGGGAACTTCGGGATCATCGGATCCACAGGCACTGCCCAAGAGGAGGACCGCGCCCAGGGCGGCCAGCAATAAGCGGGGGGAGCTGCGCATGAAGCCTCCTGCCGGAAAGGCAGTGCCGAGAAAGGTCGGAGCGACGAAGAGCACCCCGGACCTCGCACGTGGCAGAGGACCCGGGGTGCAACATTTCAGCGATACCTGACCCGTGAAGTCCACTTCGTGGGACTCAAAGCGTCCGCCGTGTGCCTGGAGGTGTGGTAGGAGCGCACCCAACGTGTGGGGGAGCGTGCTCATGACGCGGACGCACAAGGTCTAGAGTAGGGGGGCACATGATCACCCGGAATCCGTCGAGTACCGTTTCCCGCTTCCTCGAAGGGCACCTGCGGCGCGATGCGCAGGCGCGTGAGCTGTCGGTCGCGCGCTTCATGAGCATCCTGTCCGGCATCTGCGTGGTGGTGGCCGCGGCCCTGGGCCCGTCCATGGGCTGGGACCTGACGCTGGCGCTGATGGGCCTGTCGGTGGTGCTGGCGGGCTACTACGCGGTGATGTGGGCGGTGCTGCGCAAGGGCGTCTTCCACCCGGCCATCCCGTGGCTCAACGTGGCCATCGAGGTGAGCATCCCGGCGGTGGTGCTGACATTCGACCTGCGCTACCAGGGCCCCGTCTACGCGCTCACCGCGCCCACCATCGTCATCTGGGGCGCGCTGGTGACGCTGGCGGGCCTGCGCAGCAACCCGCGCCTGGGACTGGCCGCGGGCGCGCTGGTGGCGGCGGAGTACCTGACGCTCTACTTCGGCTTCGTGCGGCCGCTGTTGCCGGAGAACCCGCTCATCACGCTGGCGCCGCTGTTCATCTGCGTGCGCGCGTTCTTCTTCGTGGCCACCGGGGCGCTGACGGCGGTGCTCGCGCGGCACTTCCTGGAGCGCACCCGGAGCGCGCTCGCGTCGCTGCGCGAGCAGGAGGTGATGGGCAAGTACGTGCTGCATGAGCGGCTGGGCGCGGGCGGCATGGCGGAGGTGTACCGGGCCACGTACTCGCCCGAGGGCGGCTTCGAGAAGCAGGTGGCCCTCAAGCGCATCCTGCCGTCGTTCGCGGACGACGCGGCCTTCGTGACGATGTTCCGCCGCGAGGCGGAGCTGTGCTCGACGCTCAACCACCCCAACATCGTCCAGGTGTTCGACCTGGGACGACACGGTGGCACCTACTTCCTGGCGATGGAGTACGTGGACGGGCTGCCGCTCAGCGGCGTGCTCAAGCCGCAGGTCCGCAAGCCGTTGCCGCTGTCGGCCGCGACGTTCCTGGCCGCGGAGCTGGCGTCCGCGCTGGACTACGTGCACCGCAAGACGAGCCCGGACGGAGAGCTCCTGCGGCTGGTGCACCGCGACGTCAACCCGCCCAACGTCCTCATCTCTCGCATCGGCGAGGTGAAGCTGTCGGACTTCGGCATCGCGCGCGACGCGGCCCGCGCGAACCTCACGGTGGCCGGCAGCGTGCGCGGCAAGCTGGGGTACATGGCGCCGGAGCAGGCCATGGGCCGGGACTTCGACGGACGGGCGGACCTGTTCGCGCTGGGGCTGACGCTGCACGAGGCCCTCACCGGACGGCGCGCGCTGAGCGGGCATTCGGAGGAGCTGCTGCTGCGCGCGGCGGTGGATCAAGAGGTCGTCCCGCCCTCGCAGCTCAACCCCGCGGTGCCGGTGGCGCTGGATGCCATCGTCATGTCGCTGCTGCAGAAGGACCCGCAGCGGCGCACGCCCAACGGCGCGGCGCTGCGCCAGCAGCTCCTGGCGCTGGAGGGCCCCGCAGCCCCCTTCCCCCATGGACAGGCGGAGCTGGGACGGGTGGCGCGCGAAGCGAAGGCGCTCGCGACGGCGCTGACGCAGGAGGACTCCGAGTCCTTCGCCGCCGTGAAGGCGCCGGCCGTGCGCTCGGCCTGAGGCCCGGGCACCCTGGACGCGAAGGTCCGGGCGGCGCGAGCAGGCGCTGCGCGGGGCCGGGGAGCGCGCTAGAACCCGACGCGTCCCCGCTCCCGGAGTGCGTCGCCTTGGACATCGCCGTCATCACCTACGCAGGAATGCCGCAGTTGTACCCGCTGGATGCGCCGCTGGTGCCCGCCCTGCGCGAGCTGGGGCTGGATGCCCGGCCGGTCATCTGGGACGACCCCACCGTGGACTGGAGCCGGGTGCGCGCGGCGGTGGTGCGCAACGCGTGGGACAGCCACCTGCGCCGCGATGAGTTCCTCGCCTGGGCCGAGCGCGTGGACGCCGTCAGCCGCCTGTTCAACCCGTTGGACGTGCTGCGTTGGAACACGCACAAGGGCTACCTGAAGGACATGGAGGCCCAGGGGCTGCCCTTGACGCCCACCGTCTGGGTGGCACCCGGCGGCACGCTGGACGTGGAGCAGGTGGCGCGCGAACGGGACTGGAACGCGGTGGTGCTCAAGCCCGCGGTGGCGGCCGGCGGACTCAAGGTCTTCATCTTCCGGAGGGACGCGCTGGGTGAAGCGAGCGCGAAGGTGGCGGAGCTTTCGAAGGAGGGCGACGTGATGGTGCAGCCCTACCTCACCGCCTTCGAGACGGAGGGCGAGCGCTCCTACATCTTCTTCAACGGCGTCTTCAGCCACGCGGTGCGCCGCCCGCCCACGCTGGCCTCAGCGCCCCGGGGCTTCGCGGAGCCGCACGCGTTCACCCCGGACAACCCGGCGGAGCTGAAGGTGGCGGAGGCGGTGCTGGAGGCATCCGGTGGCTCGCGGCTGTTGTACGCGCGCGTGGACGTGGCCACGGACAACGCGGGACACACCCGCCTGCAGGAGGTGGAGGTGACGGAGCCGTGCCTGTTCCTCACCCTGGATGCGGCGGCGCCGGAGCGGATGGCCCGGGCCGTCATCGCCCGGCTGTAGCGCCCGGACCGGGGCCCGCCAGCCATTCGACCACTCGTGGACACCTGCGAATGCGCGGTGGCGGCAAGGGGCCCTGATGGGGTTATGTCGGGCACATGCGCGCCCTGTTGCTTTCTTTGCTCATCCGCCAGCACATGGCCCTCAAGGAGAAGTTCAACGCCAAGTACCCGCACCCCTGGTTGGTGTGGGAAGCGGGCGCGTGGAACGTCCCCGAAGAGCAGAACGTGTCGGCGACGCGGTTGCCCATGATGGACCTGCGCGACTGCCTGCCCGCGGGCGACGCGCTGTGCTTCGAGCTGATGGGCGTGGCGGAGCGCGGCCCCCTCAAGCTGGGGCGCGCCGAGCACAACACCTTCGTCGTCAACGACGCCACGGTGTCGCGCGAGCAGTTGGCCCTGCACCCCACCACCGAGGGGCGCTGGACGGTGGAGCGGCTGGCGCACTCCAAGCCCGCGACGGTGAATGGTGAGGCGCTGGAGCCCGAGCAGCCCCGGATGCTGCATCCCGGAGATGAGCTGAAGGTGGGCGACGTGCGCCTCACCTTCCACGACGCCGCGACGTTCAACGCGCGCATCGGCCGCATCGCCGCGCAGGTGCTCGCACAGGCCTCCGCTTCGCCGCCGCCGCGCTGAAGCGAAGTCCGGGTGCCCGCGACCGGGCACTTCGAGCGCGACCGTCGAAGCCCCGCGCCCCTCTCCAGGTGTCCCGAACGTGGCACCTGAGTTCGACGAACCCGAGGCCAAGCAGCCCCGGTGCCCGAGCCCCGCGACGGTCCCCAACGCCCCACGGTGCCGAGCGTCATGTCCCGGCACCGAGGCCAGCAGCCCCGATGCCCGAGCCCTACGACGGGCCCTAACGCCCCACGGTGCCGAGCGTCGTGTCCCGGGGGTTGGGCGCCGTGGCGAGCCACACCGCGCCACCCGCGAGCACCGCCGCCGCGCCCACGCCGGCCCAGACGTACCAGCGACGCGACCAGGGCTTGGAGGCCTGCGCCGTCACCGCGCCTTCCGGCACCTGCATCGCCAGGGCCTCGGAGGCCCCGTTCTTCTGCTGCGCGGCGGCCGGATTCGCGGCGAGCTTCGCCTGGCTGGCGCGAGCCTCCGCCAACGCGGCCTGTTCGCGCGCCCGTTGCAGCTCGCGGTCCCGCGTGAAGCGTTCGCGCTCGCGGCGCTGCTCCTCCTGGACACGGACCTTGTTGTCCATCTCCGCGATGAGCTCGCGCACCACGTCCGCGTTCGCGGGCTCCTCCGACGACAGCGCCAGGTAGCGCCGGTAGAAGAAGGCCGCGCGCGACGGGTTGTTCAACTGCCGGTGGCACTGCGCGATGTTGAAGAGGAACGCGGGCAGCGGCTTGAGGCGGTACGCCTCGCTGAAGGCCTTGAGGCCCCGGTCGAACTCCCCCAGGTCGTACGCCAGGTTGCCCTCGGAGAATTTCTCGCGCGCCTGCGCCTCCGAAGAAGCCGTGGGCGCCTCCGCCGCCGCCACCACCTGCAACGGAGCTCCCAACGACAGCGCCAGCACGAGGCTCAGCGCCTTGCGGTCAATGCGGCGCGAATGGATCAATGACCGCATCCCTGCTTCCTCCCTTGCGACCCGTCCCGCGAGCCGGCGCACGGCGCGGCCCCGGACTCGACTTCACGAGCGGCACGGTCAGCTCCGCGGCGGCGGTATCCTGCTTCAGCTCCACCGCGCGCTCCAGCGGCACGTAGCCCGCAAGCTCCACCCGCAGTTGCGACGGCATCGACCGCCGCTCCAGCGCCTTCGTCAGCGGCGTGACGCCCAGCTCTTCCCCGGTGTCCACGCGGACGACCTTCGCGCCGGGAGGGGACGACTGCACCGTCAGCGTCACCGCGTCGGTCGCCCCCGCGGCGGGACGGCCCGCGACAGCCGGGGCCCCCGCCACCTGGGCGACGTCGGCTTCGGGCGTGCGCGCCGGATGCAGGCCCTTCCACGTCGTGATGCCGGACACCAGCGCCAGCGCGGCCAGCGCCGCCGACACCTGGAGTCGCCGGTCGCGCAGCGCGGACGGCATCCGCATGCGCACGGTGGGGCGCTCCAGCTCTTCGACTGGAGCCAGATGGGCGGGCTCCGCCGTCAGGGCCGGCAGCAGCAGGAGCGCGGTGGTGACCTCCGCCAACTGCTGCGGACGGGCTTCCGGCTCCTTCGCCAGGCAGCGCATCACCAGCGCCGCGAGCGCGGGCGGCATCGGTTCACCCGACGGCAGGTGCGCGGGCAGCGGCGGCGGCGGCTGGGTGATGATCTGCACCACCAACTGCCCGAAGGCCGACGCCTGGAAGGGCGGATGCCCCGACAGCATCTCGTAGAGGATGTTGCCCACCGCGTAGATGTCCGCGCGGGCGTCGACCGGGAGGCCCGCGGCCTGCTCCGGCGCCATGTACGCGGGCGTCCCGATGATGGTGCCATCCAACGTGCCGGTAAGGCTCACGCCGGTCTGCGTCGTCATCAGCTTGGCGACGCCGAAGTCCAGCACCTTCACGAAGTCCGCCTGCCCCGAGCGATGACTGATGAAGAGGTTGTCCGGCTTGATGTCCCGGTGCACCACGCCCACCTGGTGGGCCGCGCCCAGCGCCGCGCACACCTGCACGCCCATGCGCTGCACCCGCGCCAGCGTCAGCCCCTCTTCCTTCAGGAGCGCGCCCAGGTTCTGGCCGCGCAGCAGCTCCATCACGCAGTAGACGTGCCCGTGCGGCGACTCATCCACGAAGTCGAAGATCTCCACGATGTGCTCGTGGTTGATCTGGTTGACGGTGCGCGCCTCCTGGAAGAAGCGCTGCACGAACGAGCTGTCCCGCGCGTGCTCCGGCCGCAGCACCTTGAGCGCCACCTGCCGGCCCAGCCGCACGTGCCGCGCCTGGAACACCCGCCCCATGGAGCCTTCACCCAGGAGCCGTTCGAGCTGGTAGTTGCCCAGCACCGTCCCCTCCTGGACCTCTTCGCCAGGCCGAGCCACCACCGGAGCCGGCATCCCGCCACTGTCGCTCACGGCTTCACCGTGGCCGGACAGGACTGTGTGGGCGAAGAGATCGTCGGTGACCATGGGGGGATCAGGTTTCCATGGTCGGGCAACCCTGCAACCCTGGGGCGAGCATCTATCGCTCCAACGACGGAAAAACTTTCTCCACGTGACGATTGGACCGCCCCACCCCGCATGGAGCTGTCCCATGTGCGGCGAGCACGTACCTTCCGTCCACGGACATTGAAATACTTCTCCATACAGCGCACTCCCGTCCTGTTCCCCCGGCATCGATGGTCGCCGCTTGGATGCGGTTGGTCAACGTGGGCGGAAGGGCCGCTAGCACGGTGTCGGGAAGACTGTTCCCGGCATGAAGGGTGCGGCAGGCGGGTCGCCTGGACTCCGCTCGGAGGTCGGAGTGCTCGCTGGGGGAAGCTTGCCGGGGACGAAGGGGGTCCGCACTCCTCAAGACACGACCCAAGGAGGCGTGAAGATGGCGGACAAGAGGCTCTGGATCCTGGTGGCCAACGCGAGTCGTGCCCGGCTCTTCGCCACGGACGCGAAGGCGGAGAAGTGGGACCTCATCGAGCAGTTCCAACATGACGAGAGCCGGACCAAGCCCGTCGACCTGTTCAACCAGGCCGACAATCCCAACGCGGGCACGCTGCACGGCCCGGCGTCGGAGAACGATCCCAACGGGCGGAGGGACCTGGAGCACGACCGCTTCGCACGGGAGCTGTCGGCGCGTCTGGACAAGGGGGTGGACTCAAGGGCCTTCGACGAGCTGGTCATCGCCGCGCCGCCCACGTTCCTGGGCAAGATGCGGGGCCTGTTGAGCACGCGCGTGAAGCAGCGGGTGCGGCTGGACCTGGCCTCGGACTTCTCCAGCCTGCCGGAGCGGGAGCTGCACGACCGGGTGCCCCTGTTGTAGGCGGGCAGTCGGCCAAGGGGTATGTGGCCCGGGTTCTGGTATAGGACCTGGGTTACCTCTCTTCGCGCCCGACGTGCCATGCCTCCTCTCTTCTTGCGATCCCTGACGCTGCGTGGGCGGCTGCTGCTGTACATGACCCTGGTGTCCTGCGTGCCCTTGCTGGCCCTCACCGGGATGCAGGATTCGCTGATGCGCCGGCAGACGGAGGCGCAGATCGACTCGTCGCTGCGCATGGAGGCCGAAGGGTTCAAGGACCTGCTCGAGTCCACCCTCGCGGAGCGCGAGTCCAGCGCGCGAAGCTGGGCGGAAGACCCGGTGCTGCGCGCCGCGCTGCGCACGAAGGATGCCTCCGCCAGCGACGTGATGTTGTCGCTGCTCCAGCGGCGCTATCTCACGCTCAACGGCATCGTGCTCTTCAGCAACGAAGGCATGGCCCTCTCCGCCAGCACGCCCGCGCTGCGCGACGCGTACGCCGGAACCCACGCCCAGGTGCTCGCGTCCGCGTGGTTTCGCGAGGCCCAGGCCGGCCGCACCACGGCGGAGGGCGTGAACGAGGAGGATCCCATCTTCAGCGTGCACGTGCTGCCGCTGGCGGTGCAGGTGACGGACGAAGGTGGAAGGCCCCTGGGCGTGCTGCTGGCGGCGTTCGACTGGGGCCAGGTGGGGGAGCTGGTGAAGCCCGCGCTCGCCCGGGCCCAGCAGCGCGGGCACCCCAGCTTCTCCATGGAGGTGAAGAGCGCGAACGGCATCACGCTGTTCGACACACGCCAGGGCGAGCACGACGACACGGGCCGGGTGGCGGTGACGGCGGTGGACGGCACGCTCGTGCGCGACGTGGGCGACGGGTGGCAGGTGCTGGCGCAGGTGGATCCCGCGGAAGCGTACGCGCCGCTCAACCAGATGCGCCGGCTGGTGCTGGGCCTGGCGGCCCTCTTCGTGGCGGCGGTGGGCGTGGGCTCCTGGGCCCTGGCCCGCGGCATCACCCGGCCGCTGCGCGCGCTGAGCGAGATGGTCCGCCGCGTCGTGAAGGAAGGCGACCTCACGCAGGTGTTGGAGGGGCAGGCGGGCAAGGACGAGGTGGGCGAGCTGACGGAGGCGTTCGTGCAGATGATGAAGAACCTGCATGAGACGGCCACCAGCCTCCACCAGGGCACGCGCGTGCTCAGTGAGACGGTGGCGGAGCTCAACCTCGCCTCCGAGGTGCAGGAGCGCAACGTGGCCCGGCAGGCGGCCGCGCTCCAGGAGACGCAGGTCACCGCGCAGGAAATCAAGCAGACGTCGCTGCTGGCCGCGGAGAAGGCGGAGACGGTGCTGGGCGTGGCGGCACGGGCCGAAGAGGTGGGCCGCGCGGGCGAGGGCGCCATCCGCGACAGCCTTGACGGCTTCCAGGGCCTGCACGAACAGTCCGGGGAGATGGCCATGCGCATCGTGCAGCTCAACGAGCGCACGCAGCAGATTGGCGGCATCACCCAGACGGTGAAGGACCTGGCGGACCAGTCCAACATGCTCGCGCTCAACGCGGCCATCGAAGCGGTGCGCTCCGGCGAACACGGCAAGGGCTTCAGCGTGGTGGCGCGCGAAATCCGCAACCTGGCGGACCAGTCCATCCAGGCCACGGAGAAGGTGCGCGACATCCTGGGGGACCTGGGCCACGCCATCATCTCCACCGCGAAGATGACCGAGCAGAGCCACGCGAGCGTCGCGGAGGGCCTGGATCAGGTGCGCACGAGCGGCGAGCACCTCAAGGAGCTGGCCACCATCGTCCAGGACAACGCCGCGGCGGCGCGGCAGATCGCCGGCGCGGTGAGCCAGCAGAACGCGGGCATCGCGCAGATTTTCAGCGCGGTGACGGACCTGTCCTCCATGATGACCGAGACCCAGGCGAGCCTGAAGTCCACCACCGGGGCCGCGCGGCGGCTGCAGGAAGTGGCCGGGCGGATGGAAGGCGTCGCCCGGGCGTACCGCATCTAGGCCCGCCCCCCTTCCGGAGGAATCCCAAGTGGCCGCTGTCCCCGCCGTGAAGGCCGTGCTGCTGGACCTGGGCAACGTGCTGGTGTTCCACGACAACGCCCTGCTCTTCGCGCGGCTCGCGGCGCGGGCGGGCCTGGAGCCCACCGAAGCAGCGCGGCGGCTCACCGGCGCGGGCTGGACGGCGGCGAACCGGGGCCTGCTGGACGCGGAGGGCATCCGCCAGGACGTGTGCGGCGCGCTGGGCGTGGAGCTGCCCATGGAGGAGTTCGCGCCCCTGTGGAGCAGCCACTTCACGGTGCACCACGCGGTGCTGCCGCGCGTGGAGGGACTCGTCGGCCGGGTGAAGCTGGTGCTGCTGTCCAACACCAACGCGCTGCACGTCGCGTATCTGAAGCCGCTGCTGCCGCTGCTCCAGCGCTTCGACGCCCTGGTGCTGAGCTGCGAGGTGGGCGCGGTGAAGCCGGAGCCGGCCATCTACCGGCTGGCGCTGGACAAGGCGGGCTGCGCGCCGGACGAAGCCGCCTTCTTCGACGACCTGCCCGAGTTCGTCGACGCGGCCCGGGCCCTGGGCATCCGCGGGCACGTCTTCACGGACGCGCCCGCGTTCGACGCGCAGTTGAAGTCCCTGGGACTCTGAAGCCGCTACCGGTAGCGGGCGAGCTGCGGCTCGCCCTGGGCGGCCTCGGTCCATTTGATCATCGCGGGCAGGCCGAGCACGGCGTCGCGCCACGAAGTGAGCTCCGGGCGGAACGGCACGCCGTAGGTGACGAAGCGGGTGATGACCGGCGCGTAGAACGCGTCCGCAATGCTGAAGTCACCGAAGAGGAACGGGCCTGCCTTGCCGTGGCGTTCGCGGCAGCCGGACAGGAGGGCCTGGATGCGGGCGATGTCCGCGTGCACGCCCGGCGCGTCCAGCCCCGGCACCGTCTTGCGCGCGGTGAGGTCCATGGGCAGATGGGTGCGCAGGGCCTGGAAGCCGGAGTGCATCTCCGTCGTCACCGAGCGCGCCATGGCCCGCACGGGGCTGGCTTCGGGCCACAGCTTCGCGGCGGGGAAGCTCTCCGCCAGGTACTCGCAGATGGACAGCGAATCCCACACCACGGTGTCGCCGTGCTTGAGCACCGGCACGCGCCCGCTGGGCGAGTGCATCGCGATGAGCGCCGCGGTCTCCGGCGTGTCCAGCGGAACGAGCACCTCGCGGAACGGCTGGCCGGTGTGGGCCAGGGCCAGGTAGGGGCGCAGCGACCACGAGGAGAAGTTCTTGGAACCAACAACCAGGGTGAGTTCGGACATGGCGCGGCACCATACCGCCGCGCGCCCGTCCGTCAGCTTCAACCGCCCGCGGGCACCCGCCGACGGCCCAGCAGTGAACGCACGCGCGCCATGAGGGCGCCTTCGCTCCGGGGCTCTTCCGGCGTGTCGATGCGGAACACGGCCACCGGCAGCTTGATGTTCTTCAATTCATTGCGGCCCAGCCGCACGGGGGGCGCCCTCAGGCGGCCCTCCACCTGCGCCGCCACCGTCTCGCTGACGTACACGGTGCCCGGACGCGCCAGGGATTCGATGCGGGCCGCCAGGTTGACGCCTTCGCCGAACACGTCGCCATCGCGGTGCACCACCATGCCCAGGTGCGCGCCCGCGCGGATGGACATGCGCCGCTCGCCCGGCACGCAGCGGTTGCGTGCATCCACGGCGGAGCGCCACTCCAGCGCGAACGACACCGCGGACAGTCCCGCGCCGAACTCCAGCAGGAAACCGCCCTCCTCCATCCGCTTCACCTCGCGCCCTCCGTGGCGCGGCAGCAGGTCCCGCACGAGCTGTCCATGCTCGTCGTGCAGGGCCTGCTGAAGACACTCATCCCGCCAGCGTTGACCAGCAGGGGCCTCCATGTCCGTGAACATGATGGCCGACAACTTCCGGGGCTCCGGGGCCTCCACCACCATCGTGCATCCTCCCTCCCCCCGGCGCAGACACCGTGATGCTACTGCACGACGGGCCCGGGCTCCCAACCTGGCCGGGAACCCACCCGGACGGACACGTTCCGGGGAACGCAACCGTGCGAAGTCAGAGGCGGACCCCACGTCCGCACCCCCAACCTAGTGACTTCCTGACGCGGCGCACCAAGCACCCGGAGGGTTCTGGGCCTCCGGTGTCTGGCACCCGACGCGTCGCGGTGGGAGACGTCCAGTGCGAGTCAGGAACCGGCACGCGGACGCGTCCCACGCGGCCACGGAGGGCCCCCGGGCCATGATCTACGCAGACGAGAAGGTCCGGCAGATGGCGCGCTCACTGCTGCCTTCCACGGGCCGCAAGGAGGCCCGTGAATCCCGCGCGAGCGTGCACCGCGCGGCCCGGCATGAGTCCCGTCGGGAGCTGGCCACATGGCTGCGGGCCGGAGACCTGGACGCGGACGTGCCGGACTGCGCGCCCTGGCGCGGGCCGGAAATCCGTCAGGTGAAGTGCTCGCGGCGCGAAGGGGACAAGGTGAACCCCTTCATCCGCTGGGCCACCGCCCGCACGCGGGAGCTGCCCCGCGAGGAGCGCCTGGACCACGTGCGCGCCCTGCTTCCCCCGGGCATCATTGGCGAGCACGCGCTCGAACACCTGGAGCAGGCCCCCGCCTTCGAGGATCCCCTCCAGGCCGCGCGGCGCGAGCGGCGCCGGCAGTTGTATGCGCGCAAACCCGGTGGCGACTGGATGGACCGGGGCGAGCAGGCCCAATTGCTGCGCGCCCTGCTGCTGAAGCCCTACGGACACGCCACCTTCAACGAGTTCCTGCGAGCGCGCTACGACGCGACCACCGCGCGCGACCTCCGGGCGTCCCGCGACCGCCAGCGCGCCACGCTGCCGCCGCACCGGCCGCTGCTCGGCATGGACGACGTGATGCCCTTCCTGGATTCGCTGGAGCCCGGCGCGGGGGGCCCCCACGCCAGGAACTGGGGCACCTGGGCGCCACCGCCGCAGTGGGTCTGCCTGTTCCTGCACCGCTTCAAGCAATACCGCCGCATCGCCCTCCTGAGGGAGGTGCTGCAGGATGAGGACCTGCTGCCGTCCCCCTACCGCCCCCAGCGCGCCCGCTTCAACGTGCCGGGGCAGAGGGCGTGGCAGGACGCTTCAGAAAGGCCGTTGCATCCATGATGGCCGGCATGGCGCTCTTCCATCTGGCGGGGAAGCGAGCTGTTCCCAGCAGCAGCGGAGCGCACGCCTCCCACGGCTGAAGCAGGGCTTCAGCGATCCGCGCTGGACGCAGGATCGCTGAAGCTCGATGCCGCCTTACTGGACGGCGCGGAGACCCGACTGCTCTTCCGTTGCGTCGCTCAGCTCCGTCAGGAGCCGATCACCCTCGGTCTCGTCGATGGGAACGAAGCGGCCGAGGTCAGAGCGGTAGGCGTGAACCTGTGCCGCCCCGATGTCGAACCACCAGCCGTGCAGCCGCAGCGTCCCCGCCGCGAGCCGCTCTTGCACGATGGGGTAGGTCTTCAGGTGCTCGAGCTGCTCGAGGACGTTCAACTGGGAGAGGCGATCCGCATCGGGCAGCCCCACGCCCACCTGGGTGTTCTCCTTCAACGCCTTGAGCGAGGGCGTTCCGTGCGCGAGCCACTTCTCCAGGTTCGGTGAGCCGTTCACGACGCCTCCGGCCAAGATCGCCTTCATCGCGCCGCAGCTCGAGTGTCCGCAGACAACGACGTCCTCGATGGGCAGGAAGCCCAGGGAGAATTCGATCGCCGCCGCTTCCGAGCGGTCCGCCGTGGGCTGTCCGTTGAGCACGGCCGTCGGAACGAGGTTGCCCACGTTGCGCACGGTGAAGAGGTCACCGGGGTCCGTGGAGACGAGCAGATTGGGCACCACGCGGCTGTCCGAGCAACTGATGAAGAGACAGTCAGGGGTTTGCCCCTTCGCGAGCCTCGCGAAGGTCGCCCGGTACGAGGGCAGGGTATGACGCTGGAAATCGAGCAGACCTCTAATGAGCTTCTTCACTGAGCACCTCCGGGAGCGAGAGACGAAACGTGATGAGCCGAGGATGAAGGGGGTAGAACAGCAGCAGGCCCGGCAGCGAGGGCCGCACGCGCGCCCCGCCGACTCCAGACGTCCTCGAGCGGCTCCATGGTCACGGTGCCGCCCGTCTTGCGATGCGTGTCAGCCCAGCTCTCCAGCGCCTCGAAGCCGGAGTGGTCGAGCATGTTCACCGCCACGTCCACCTCCACCTTGGAGCCCGAGGGAACCTTCGCGAGCGCCGCCGACAGCTTCGGCACGCCGACGAACGTCAGCGCTCCGCTGATGCAGACCTGGTGAACACCATTGGTGGCGTGGCTCTCCACGCGCACCTGGCCGAGCTGCCACAGGAGCCGGAGGATGGCCGCGCCGAGCCCCAGACCGATGCCCGCGAGCAGGTTGATGCCCACGACACCGGCCACGGTGATGAGGTAGACCGGCAGCTCGCCCCGGTGCCGGAGCTCCCGGATGTGGGCGAGGTTCACGAGCTTCAGGCCCACGTGCACGAGCAGGCCGGCGAGCACCGTCAGGGGCACGAAGGCCGCGAGGCTCCCCAACAGGGTGATGAACGCGAGCATCCACACCGCGTGAAGCACCGCCGACCAGCGCGTCTTCGCGCCGGCGTTGATGTTCGCCGCGCTGCGCACGATGACGCCGGTGATGGGCAGACCGCCGACCAGACCGGAGAGGGTGTTCGCCACGCCCTGCGCGAGCAGCTCGCGATCGAGGTTCGCCCGCGCGCCCGTGTGGAGCTTGTCGGTCGCCACCGCGCTCAAGAGCGATTCGGCACTCGCCACGAGGGCGAGCGACAGCACGGCCACGAAGAAGGCACCCCACGCGGCCCCTTCCGGAAGGGAAGGCAGCTTGATGGCCGACAGCGCATCCGCGGCCAACTGCACCCGTGCCACGTTCGCGTTCAACACCGCCGCGACCGCGGATCCGCCCACGACCGCCACCAGCGGCCCCGGGACCTTCTTCAGCCGCCCGTTCGGCAGGAACTGCCACGCGATGAGGATTCCCAGCGTGAGCAGGCCCAGCAGCGTGGCCGGTCCATGAAGGTCGGCAATCTGCCCGGGCAGCTCCCGCAGGTTGTTCCAGGCATTGCTCTGCGGAGAGCCACCCAGAACGATGTGGACCTGACCCAGCACGATGAGAATGCCGATACCCGCGAGCATTCCGTGGATCACGGCCGGCGAGATGGCGAGCGCCGAACGCGCCACCTTCAGCACGCCGAGCGCCACTTGCACGAGCCCCGCCACGGCGATCGCCGCGCACGTCACGGCGAAGCCCAGCTCCTGGATGAAGCCAAAGACCATCACCGCGAGGCCCGCCGCGGGGCCGCTCACGAGAAGCGGCACGCCGCCCATCAGGCCCACCACCACGCCTCCCACGACGCCGGCGATGAGTCCCGCCATGATGGGCGCTCCGGAGGCGAGCGCGATGCCCATACAGAGGGGCAGGGCCACCAGGAACACCACCAGCGAAGCCGGCAAATCCGAGGCGAGGATCTCCTTCAACGAGGGCCTCGCCTCTGCAGCTTTTCCACCCGAAGTCATTGCTTGCGCTCCCCTGTCATCTGCCGACCCGCACAAGGGATCGACGTGACAGGCGGGACTACGCAAGCGTTGTGCCAGCCCGTTCCGGGCCCTTACCGCCGGGGGCGTGGCGCGACAGAACCGGGGGGATGAAAGAAACTTGAAGCCCGCGACTCAGGCGATGAAAGACTTTTTAAGTCCTTCACTCCGAGGGTGGGTTCTCCTCCAGGCGGCGGAGAAATGTCGGATAGGACAGGCCCAGGACGCGGGCCGCCTCCATGCGCCTGCCTCCGAGCTGCTCGAGCACGTGCCGGACATAGAGTCGCTCCACTTCATCGAGCGGCCGAGGTGGGCCTGACACGGAGAAGGCGTTGGGGTCGACCGAGGCCGGCGCGCCGCCTCCCTTGGCGAGCGACTGCAGCTCGAGCGCGGGCCCGCCTTCGAGCACGAGCGCTCGCTCGAGCACGTTGCGCAGCTCCCGGACATTGCCGGGGAAGGGATAGCTCAGCAGGCGCTCCTCCGCGGCGGGAGAGAATGGGACCGGGCGTCGACCCAGCTCCGAGCAGAGCTCCAGCACGAGCGTCCGTGCGAGCGGCAACACATCCTCGCGACGCTCGCGCAAGGGAGGCACCTCCACCCGGAACACGCTGAGCCGGAAGAGGAGGTCCTCGCGAAAGCGCCCGGCGGCGACCTCCGCTTCGAGGTCCTTGTTGGTGGCTGCCACGATCCGGGCGGTGCTCGTGAGCTCCGTCGTGCCACCGAGTCGTCGGAAGGCACCCTTGTCGAGAAACGTGAGCAGCTTGGCCTGGAGCGCGAACGGCAGCTCACCCACCTCGTCGAGAAAGAGGAGCCCGTCGCTCGCGAGTTCCACGAGCCCGCGCCTTGCCGTCTTCGCATCCGTGAAAGCGCCGCGCTCGTGTCCGAAGAGCTCGCTCTCCATCATCGTGTCCGGAAGCGCGGCGCAGTTGATCTGCACGAAGGCCCCCTGCTTCTGGCGCAAGGCGTGGAGATGGCGGGCGAGCACCGCCTTCCCGGTCCCGGTCTCCCCCAGCAGCAGGACGGGACTGCGCGGAGTGGTGGCGATCCGCTCCAGCATCTCGAGGGTTTGCTGCATCGCCGGCGAGCGAGGCTCCGCCATCCGATGCTGACCTTCGAGGACGCTCTCGGCCTGGCGCAGCCGTTCCTGGAGCTGGAGGTCGCTTGCCGCGCGGCGTGCGCGCATCACCAGGTCGTCAATCTCGACCGGCTTGCTCAGGTAGTCGCGAGCCCCTGCCCGGATGGCTTCGACAGCGCTCTCGATATCGCCGTGCGCGGTCACCATCAGCACGACGGTCGCCGGAAGCTGGGCACGCAGCTCGGGCAGGAAGACGAGCCCATCTCCGTCCGGCAGCCTTCGATCCAGCACGACGAGGTCAGGCGCCTCGGCGGCGAGCGCGGCGCGGGTCTCATGCAGCGAGCGGGCAACCCGGACGCGGAAACCTTCCTGGCTCAGCATGGATGCCGCGAGCGAGGAGAAGGTCCTGTCGTCATCGACGAGCAGCAGGGAGGTGCTCATGACGCCATCTTCTCGAGCGGAAGGCGGACCGTGAAGCGGCTGCCTCCGGGCACGCGAGTGTAGGAAACACTTCCTCCATCATGCGCACGGATGGCCGTGCGCACCATCGGAAGCCCGAGTCCGATCCCCTTCGACCGACCCACCGCGAATGGCTCCCAGAGCCGCGGCTCGAAGGCCGGGGGCACTCCTCCGGCGTTGTCCTCCACGACGAGCACCACCTCTCCGCCTTCGCGAAGGAGCCGGACCTCGACGCGAGGAGTGGGCTGCTGGCCTATATCATGGGCCACGGCGCCGGCTTCGACGGCGTTGCGCATGAGGTTGTCGACCGCGGAGACCAGCAGCGTCGGGTCCCCCTTCACGAAGAGCCCCTCCTGCAGCGTGGTCTCGATGGCGACATCCGCTGCTTCCGGCAGGAGCCTCACGGCTTGAAGCGCGTCCTGGACGAGCAGGTGCATCTCACAACTGCGCCGCTGCGTGGACTGGGGGGAAGCGAAGCTCAGCAATGAGCGGGCAAGGTGGCCGAGCCGGTCCGCCTGGGAACGCAGCGCCTGGACGGGCAATGTCGTCTCCCCTCCCTTCGCGCGAATCATGCTGAGCGCGGCCTGCATGCTGTTGAGCGCGTTCTTCACCTCGTGGGCGATGAGCGAGGAGGCCGTACCGAGCGCCGCCATCGTCTCCTGGCGCCGCAATTGTTCCTCGGCTGCCACCAGCGAACGGTAGGAGCGACGCAGGAGCACCGTGAAGAGCAGGAGCACGCCGCCGAACAGCGCGGTGTGAAAGCCAAGCTGGCCGAGGTAGCGGCGCTTGAGCATCTCCCGGTCCCGCGCCTCGTCCTCGAGCACGGCGAGCAGCATGCCGGCTCCGGGAACGAGCGCCGCTGCGCCGAGCAGCCGCGTGCCTCCGAGCGTTACGGCCCCGGGAGCGTCCACCAGCGGGCGAAGGCGCGAGGCGAGCTCCGGCTGGCGCAGCAGTGGCGGGGGCGTTGCCGGCAGGAGGAGCCGACCGCGCTCGCCTAGCAGGGCGATCATGGACTCGTTCGTCCCGCGAGGGGTCGTCGGTAGCAGCTCGTTCGCCGTGGCGAGTTCGCCCACGAGGAGGCCCACGACACGCTCGTCGCGCACGATGGGGACCGCGACCGCGACGAGCCCTCCGCCTTCCTCGTCCAGCAGTCCGACCGAAGCGACCCGCTCTTCCACCATCCGCCGGAACCACAGGCGCGAGGCGAGCGGTGTGCGTCCGAGCGGCATGTCCACCGGGTCGCTCCACATGCGCGTGCCGTTCGAGGACACCAGCGCGACTCCCGCCGAGAAGAGAGACGTGTGGCGGAAGGCATTCTCGAGGAGCGCTACCTCCAGTCCCGCGACGCCATCCTCGGGTCTGAGCGACGGGTGCTCCGCGAGCCGTTGCAGCTCCGAGCGCAGCAGCCCGAGGTGTGCGCCAAGTGCCTGGGCCTGGAGGCCCGCGCGGTCCGACAGGTGAGCGAGCAGTTCGCCCTCCGCCGCCTGCACGTCCTCCTGGTAGGCCACGAAGGGGATCACGAAGGCGGCGCCCCAGAGGAGCATCAGACCGACCACGGCGGACCGGCCCGCTTTTCTCTGCGTGCGAAGAAGATCGCCCGGTGGGGGAACGAGAGAGGTCAGGGAGGGATGGGCCGGAGGCGACGACATGCGCCTATCATCAACACATTTCGACCCGCACGGCAGTCGCTCATGGAGTTCCCGCGAGCGCGCCAAGACGGAGGAGGACCTGCCGCAGTCCCCCTCCGCCCCCAGCGCCTCCGCTTCAGCGCGCCGGGGCCGCCGGCGCGACCGGGCGCTTCAGCTCGTTGACCACGCGCGTGGCGCCGTACACGTGCTCCAGCGCCGCGAGGATGCCGTCGCCGTGCACCGCGACCGCGCGGTTGGACTCCGGCACGTAGGCGTAGCGGCCGCCCAGCGACGGAAGGTTGCCGTCGAAGATGAGGCCCACCACCTCGCCCTCGCGGTTCACCACCGGCGAGCCGGAGTTGCCACCGATGATGTCGTTGGTCGTCGCCATGTCGAGCGGCATCTGGTCGGGCACCTTGCCCTTCGCCTTCATCCACGGGTCCGGCAGCTTGAAGGGCTCCTTGCCGGTGTCGCGCCCGTACGCGCCGCCGAACGTGGTGAGCGCCGGCACCGCGGTGCCGTTGTCGTCCCAGCCCTTCACCTGTCCGTAGTTGAGCCGCAGCGTGAAGGTGGCATCCGGCGCGCCCGACGTGCCGTTCACCGCGAGGTACGCCTTCGCGAGCCGCTCGCCGTTGCGCTTGAGCACCGCCTCCACCGTGTCCTCGTACTGCTTGCGCGACGCGCGCGTCTGCGCATCCACCTTGCGCGCCAGGACAATCATCGGATCCTTGGAGGCGTCCACCGCCGCCTTGCCGCCCTCCAGCAGCGCCTTGCGCACCTTCACGTCGCCCAGCTTCGTGCCGCGCACCAGCGAGCGCGCCAGGTCCGCCGGGGCTTCCTTGCCCAGCACCTCGCGCACGAACGCGTCATCCGCGCCCAGCGTCTCGCGCAGCTTGTTGAAGCCGAACGTCATCCCCAGCGTCTCCAGCTCCGAAGGAATGGGCGCGTCGCGCAGGAGCTGCTGGTGCAGGCCGGGGAGCTGGCCGTCGGTGTACTCGCGCAGGCGCTCCGGGTTGGGCTTGGACTTTTCATCCGCCGCGCGCACCAGCGCCTGCGCGTGGGCGAACAGCTCCGAACGGAAGGCGTCCCCCGCCCCCTTCATCCGGTAGTCGTTCATCATCCGGCGCCACGCCTCCAGCGCCTTGCCCGTCTCGTCCCACATGCCCTGGGTGAGCGCCTTCGCCTGGGGGTTCGCGTCGATGCGCTTCTTCAGCTCCGCCTCTTCCTGACGCTTGCGCGCGAGCAACGCCGGATCCGCCAGCGCCTCCTGCCGGCCGCGCAGGGCCTTGAGGCCGTTCTCCACGCCGCGCAGGCGCGAGCGCGCCATCCGGTAGCGGTCCGGTGAGCCGCTGGTGAACTCACGCAGCATCCCGCGCATCTCCGCCAGCGTCAGCAGCGTCTGGGGCAGCGCCACATCGCGCTGGAACTCCAGCTCCGCCACGGTGCTCTTGCGCTCGGTGCCGCCGGGGTGGCCGGAGACGAAGATGAGGTCCCCCTCCTTCGCGCCCTCCTTCGCCCACGGCAGGAAGTCCGGGCTCTTCGCGGGCGCGTCGTCCTGCCACACGCGCACGAAGGCCACGTCGTAGCCGAAGCGCGGGAAGTTGAAGTTGTCCGCGTCACCGCCGAAGGCGGCCATGGAGAACTCCGGCGCGAAGACGAGCCGCACGTCCTGGAAGCGGCGGTACTTGTAGAGCTGGTACTTGCCCCCGTTGTAGAGCGTCACCACGTCGCACCGCACGTCGGTGCCGGTGGCGCACGCGCCCTCCACCGTCGCGGTCTCCTTCTTGAGCGCGGTGTTGAAGGCCGCGCCGGTGAGGCCCTTCGTCGCCGTGTTCATCCGCTCGGTGACGTCCGTCATCTCCACCAACTGGTTGGCCTCCACCTTGGGACAGCGCCGCTCCTCCTTCGCGGACTTCGCCTGGAAGCCCTTCGCGAGCAGGTCGTCCTTCGCGGTGGTGAGGTCCTCAATGCAGCCGCGGATGCAGTGGTGGTTCGTCATCACCAGGCCCTCCGGTGACACGAAGCTCGCGGAGCAGCCGCCCGCCAGCCGCACCGACCCCAGGCGCACCTTGTCCAGCCAGGCCTGCGTGGGTTCGAAGCCGTAGGTCTTCTTCACCTGGGCGGCGGGAAAGGCGTCGTAGGTCCACATGCCCTCCTCCGCGGAGGCGGGGAGGGACAACAGCAGGCCGAACGCGAGGAGTCCGCGATGCATGGTCAGGCTTCCTTGGAGAGCGAGAAAAGGGCGCCCGGTTCTGTCAATGCGGACGGGCGCGCGTCAACCCGGCAGGCAGCCGTGTATTCCAAGCCGGTGTGGGGGGCGGCGGGGTATGCTCGGGCCCAATGGCCGCGAAGCACCACGTCTACCTCGTCCCCGGGTTTTTCGGGTTCACCAACCTGGGCGAGCTCCTCTACTTCGGCCATGCGTACGAGGTCCTGAAGAAGGACCTGGCGCGCCGGGGGGTGGACGCGGAGGTGGTGACCATCGTCTCGCACCCCACCGCCTCCATCCGTCAGCGCACCGCGGATCTGCTCAAGGCCGTGCACGAGACGGCCTCCGGCGACGACGGCCCCATCCACCTCGTGGGCCACTCGACCGGCGGACTGGACGCCCGCCTGTTCGTCAGCCCGGGCGCGCAGGTGTCGGAAGCCCTGGAGCTGGAGCCCTTCGCGCGCCGGGTGCGCACGGTGGTGACAATCTCCGCCCCGCACGCGGGCACGCCGCTGGCCACGTTCTTCCTGGGGCTGTTCGGCCAGCAGCTCCTGAAGCTGTTGTCGCTGTTCACCATGTACGTGCTGCGCTTTGGACGGCTGCCCTTGAGCGTGGTGTTCCGCTTCGGGCACCTGATGGCGCGCGCCGATGACCAGTTGGGGTGGAAGGCGACGCTGTTGGATCAGCTCTTCGACCAGCTCCTGGGCGACTTCTCCAGCGAGCGGCGCGACGCGGTGACGAAGTTCCTCTGGGACGTGGGCCGCGACACGTCGCTGATTCCGCAGCTCACGCCCGAAGGCATCGACCTGTTCAACGGCGGCACCCATGACCGCCCCGGCGTGCGCTACGGCTCCGTGGTGACGCAGGCCCGGCCCCCGTCCCTGCGCACGCGGCTGGCCGCGGGCCTGGACCCGTACGCGCAGCTCACGCACACCATCTACGCGTTCGTGTACAGCCAGACGCAGCGCATGCCGCTCACGCAGCTTCCCCTGCACACGCCCGCGCAGACGGCGGCGCTGGTGCAGGCCTACGGCGCGATGCCCGGCCCCACCGCGTGCGACGGCATCGTGCCCACGCGCTCGCAGGTGTACGGGCGCGTGCTGACGGCGGTGAGAGCGGACCACCTGGATGCCATTGGCCACTTCGACCAGCCGGCGCACCAGCCCCCGCACGTGGACTGGCTCATCTCCGGTTCAGGCTTCCGCAGGCCCCAGTTCGAGGCCCTGTGGAAGACCATTGGCGACTTCCTGATGGAGGAAGAACCCCAGCGCTAACCGCGCTTGAACACCGCCAGGAAGCGCGCCTCCGCGACGCGCTGTCCGTCGGTGCCCAGAAGCTGCACGGGGATCCACGCCTCCGCCTTGTCGCCCGTGGATTGCAGCGAGGACGCGAGGCCCGCGAGCAGCTCCTCGGAGGGTTCACACACCGCGCTCACCGCGCTCTTCGCCTTGGCGTGGAAGGACACCTCCATGCGGTTGACGAGCATCTTGTACTGGCTGGGCGGGAAGCGGCGGAAGAGCATCACGCCCATCGTCAATTCCATCACCGTCACCTGGGCGCCCAGGTACACGCTGCCCACGTGGTTCTTCGTCTTGCGGTTGAGCGGCACGGTCGCCTTCACGCGCGCGTCCGTCACCTCCTCCACGCGGTAGCCCATGGCCGCCGCCAGCGGGACGATGTTCTTCACCGCCAACGTCGTCAGCGCGTTCGCCGCGCCCGGCGATACCTGCCGCACCTTCTCCACCATCTCCAACGCGAACATCCGGACCTCCGTCCTTCCCAACTGACACACCGGCACGCGCACCCTGGCCACGCGCGGCTTCCGTCATAGAGTGCCCGGCCCTATGGACACCAGCGTGGACGTGGTCGTCATCGGCGCGGGCGTCGCGGGGCTCACCGCGGCCCGGGACATCGCCCGCACGGGCGCCTCCGTGGCCGTGCTCGAAGCGCGCGACCGCGTGGGCGGGCGCACCCTCACCCGCGACGTGGGCGGCGGCGCCGTGGACCTGGGCGGCCAGTGGGTGGGCCCCCGCCAGCGCCATGTCCTGCGGCTCGCGGACAGCCTGGGCCTCAAGCGTTTTGCCCAGCACCACCAGGGCACCAAGGTGCTGGAGGTGCGCGGCGGATTGCGCACCTACAAGGGCAAGGTCCCGTCCCTGCCCCTCCTGTCGCTGCTGGATTTGCAACGCACGGTGTGGAAGCTGGATGGCCTGGCGAAGAAGGTCCCCCGGGAGAAGCCCGCCGCCGCGCCCCGCGCCGCGGAGTGGGACGCCCTCACCGTGGAGGACTGGAAGCAGCGCCACGTGCCCACGTGGGGCGCTCGCGCCGCGCTGGACATCGCCACCCGCGCGGTGTTCGCCGCCGAGCCGTCGGAGGTGTCGTTCCTGCACTTCCTCTCCTACGTGCACTCCAACGGCGGCCTCATGCCGCTCACCGAAATCGAGAACGGCGCCCAGGCCGAGCGCTTCGTGGACGGCGCGCAATCCCTCTCACTCCGACTGGCCGAAGCGCTGCCCCCGGACCGCGTCGTCCTCTCCGCCCCCGTGCGCGCGGTCCTCCAGGACGCGCGCGGCGTCACCGCCACCACCACCGACGGCCGCACCGTTCGCGCGCGCTACGCCGTGGTGGCCACGCCGCCCGCGCTCGCCGAACGCATCGACTTCGGCGCGGACCTGCCCGCCGGCCGCCGCCGCGTGCACGCGGACCTGCCCATGGGCAGCGTCATCAAGGTCGTGGCCACCTACGCCCATCCCTTCTGGCGCGAAGCGGGCCTGTCCGGCGAGGCCGTCAGCGACGTGGGCCCGGTGCGGCTGTGCTTCGACGACTGTGGCCCCGGAGGGCACCACCCCGCCCTGGTGGGCTTCTTCCTGGGCGACACCGCGCGCGCGTGGACCGGCCGTCCCGCGGGCGACATCCACCGGGCCGCGCTGGAGGGCTTCGCGCGCTTCTTCGGGCCCCAGGCCCTGACGCCCGTCGCCGTGGCGGAGCTGAACTGGAAGGCGGAGGCGTTCAGCACCGGCTGCTATGTGGGCCTGCCCCGCCCCGGCACACTCACCGCCATCGGAGAGGCCCTGCGCGCGCCGTTCGGCCGGGTGCACTGGGCCGGCACCGAGACGGCCATCGAGGGCTGTGGCTACATCGATGGCGCGGTGGAGTCCGGCGAACGCGCCGCCACCGAGATCGCCGCCCGCCTGACCGCCCCCGACGCGGCGTGAGCCGCGCGGACCGTCCGGCCGCCTGCCCTACGAGCCGGCCGGACAGCCAGGCGCCGCGTGCCGTGCCGTGGCACGAGGCCATGGCCATCCCCACCCTACCGGAAGCGCCGCGACGCCCTGCCGCGCACAACCACCTTCCGAGGGATGCGGACCATGTACTCCACCAGCCACGTGAACCTTCCCCAGAACGCGCGCGAAGAGCTCATCGACATGCTCAACACGCTGCTCGCCAACGCCGTCGACCTGCATTGGCAGGTCAAGCAGGCGCACTGGAACATCCGCGGCACGCACTTCTACAGCCGGCACCTGCTCTTCGACGAGGTGGCCAAGCACGCGCGCAAGCACGCGGACTCCTACGCCGAACGTGCGGGCGCGCTGGGCGGCTACGCCCAGGGCACCATCCGCCTGGCCAGCAACAACAGCCAGTTGCCCGAATACGACCTCCAGGCCGTGGACGGCGAGGCCCACATCCGCGCGCTAGTGGAGCGCGTGGGTCGCTACGCCTCCAGCCTCCGCGACGGCATCACCAAGTCGGATGAGGTGAATGACCCGGTCACCGCGGACATCCTCACCCAGACCCTGGGCGAGACCGAGGAGGACCTCTGGTTCCTGGAGAGCCACCTCAACGGCGACGCCCGCGTGGGCACCACCGTTCCGCCCCGGGGCGGCGGCAACCGCCGGGGCCGCACCGCCGAGGACATCAGCCAGGCCACCACCTGAGTTTTTCCGCAACCCGGCGGACTCCCGCGCTGTTCCCCTGCGCGGGGAAGTCCGGGTCCGTATAGAACGCGTCCTCTGGATTCCAGGAGGGCGCGGCGCATGGCGGCTCAGGCTCAGAACGACCGGTTGGACGGCAAGGTGTGCCTCATCACGGGGGCCACCGGCGGCATCGGCCAGGAGACGGCGAAGGCCCTGGCGCGACTGGGGGCTACGCTGGTGCTGTCCGGCAGGGACGCGGCCCGCACCGCCGCCACCATCGCCGCCGTGCGTGAAGCCGCGCCCCAGGCGCGCGTGGAGTCGCTGCTCGCGGACCTGTCGTCGCTTGCGTCCGTGCGCGCCCTGGCCCAGGCGTTCCGCGAGCGGCATCAACGCCTGGACATCCTCGTCAACAACGCGGGCCTCATCATCGACCGTCGCGAGGTGACGGTGGATGGTTACGAGGCCACGTTCGCGACGAACCACCTGTCGCACTTCCTCCTCACGCACCTCTTGCGCGACCTGCTGGTGGCCAGTGGCCCCGCGCGCATCATCAACGTGTCGTCGTTTGGGCACGCCTTCGCGAACACCGACTTCCTGGACGACCCGCAGACGGCGAACCAGCCCTACCGCCCCCTCCGCGTCTACGGCAACGCCAAGCTCAGCAACATCCTGTTCACCAAGGGGCTGGCGAAGCGCCTCGCGGGCACGCAGGTGACGGCGAACGCGCTGCACCCGGGCGCGGTGCGCACGGGCTTCGGGCACAACAGCCAGGGCATCTTCCGCCACCTCGTGAAGCTGGGCGCGCCCTTCATGATCTCCTCCGAGAAGGGCGCGAGGACGTCGGTGTACCTGGCGGCCTCCCCCGAGGTCGCGGGCGTCAGCGGGGAGTATTTCATCAAATGCCGCAAGGCGAAGCCGTCGTCCGCCGCCCGGGACGAGGCGCTCGCGGAGCGGCTCTGGCAGGTGAGCGAAGAGCTCACGGGAGTGAAGGCATGATCGACCTGTACACGTTCAAGACCCCCAACGGCCGCAAGATCTCCATCGCGTTGGAGGAGCTGGGCATCCCCTACAAGACCCACGTGGTGGACATCACCAAGGGCGACCAGTTCAAGCCCGAGTTCCTGGCCATCAATCCCAACAACAAGATTCCGGCCATCGTGGACCACGCGGCGCCGGGCGGCACGCCGCTGGCCATCTTCGAATCCGGCGCCATCCTGCTGTACCTGGCGGAGAAGACGGGCACGCTGATGCCCACGGATCCGCGTGGCAAGGCGGAAGTGACGCAGTGGCTGATGTTCCAGATGGGCGGCGTGGGGCCCATGCTCGGCCAACTCAACCACTTCGAGGTCTACGCCCCCACGAAGGTGCCCTACGCCATCGACCGCTTCCGCGCGGAGTCCAAGCGCATCCTGGGGGTCCTGGAAAAGCACCTGGCCTCGCGCGACTACCTGGCGGCCCATTACTCCATCGCGGACATCGCCACGTATCCGTGGGTGAAGGCCGTGCACGGGAACCCCAAGTTCGGCGACCTCTTCCAGGACACGCCCAACATCCTCCAGTGGCTGCACCGCGTGGGCAGCCGTCCCGCCGTGCAGCGGGGCATGCAGGTCCCCTGACAGGGGTTGTCCCCCAGGCCATGGCCCCGCTCGAACAGCTCGTCTTCGACAACACCTACGCCCGCCTGCCGCCCGGGTTCGCCGCCCGGGTGGCCCCCGCGCCCTTCCCGGACGCGCACGTGGTGAGCGTGAACCCGGCCGCGCTGCGCCTCTTGGGGTTGGACGCGGAAGCGGCGACGCGCCCGGAGTTCGCGCGGGTGTTCGGCGGGGGCCAGTTGCTGCCCGGCATGGAGCCGCTGGCCATGGTGTACGCAGGGCACCAGTTCGGCGTGTACGTGCCCCGCCTGGGAGACGGCCGCGCGCTGCTCCTGGGCGAGGTGCGAGCCCCGGACGGCGCGAAGTGGGACCTGCACCTGAAGGGCGGCGGGCCCACGCCCTTCTCACGCGGCGGTGACGGACGCGCGGTGCTGCGCTCCACCGTGCGCGAGTACCTGGCCGGAGAGGCCCTGCACGCCCTGGGCATCCCCACCACCCGGGCGCTGTGCATGCTGGGCAGTCGCACGCCGGTGTACCGCGAGGACGTGGAGACCGGGGCGATGCTGGTGCGGATGGCGCCCTCGCACGTGCGCTTCGGCACCTTCGAGTTCTTCCACCACACCGAACAGCCCGCGCACGTGGCCACGCTCGCGGAGCACGTCATCGCCGGCCACTTCCCACACATCATGGGACAGGAGCGGCGCCACGCGCGCTTCTTCGAGGAGGTGGTGGAGCGCACCGCCAGACTCATCGCCGGATGGCAGGCGGTGGGCTTCGAGCACGGCGTGATGAACACCGACAATATGTCCATCCTGGGGCTCACGCTGGACTACGGGCCCTATGGCTTCCTGGACGACTTCGACCCCGGCTTCGTCTGCAACCACTCCGACCACCAGGGCCGCTATGCGTTCGACCAGCAGCCGCGCGTCGCGCTGTGGAACCTGGCCTGTCTGGGTGAAGCACTGCTGACGCTCATCACCGAGGACGAGGCCCGCGCCGCCCTGGGCGCCTTCCAGCCCGCGTTCGCCGCGCACTTCCTCGCGCGCATGCGCGAGAAGCTGGGCCTGTCCGAAACCCGCGACGACGACCGCGCGCTCGTGGAGGACCTGTTCGGCCTGATGGCGGGTTCTCACGTGGACTACACGCGCTTCTTCCGCGCGCTGAACCGGTTCGATTCAAAGCCTGACGTGCGCAACGACGCCCTCCGCGACCACTTCCTCCCGCCCGAGGGCTTCGACGCGTGGGCCGCGCGCTACCGGGCACGGCTCGACGCCGAGGGCAGCGTGGACACCGTGCGCCACGCGCGCATGGACCGCGTCAACCCGAAGTACGTCCTGCGCAACTGGGTGGCGCAGCAGGCCATCGCCCGGGCCCAGGAAGGCGACTTCGCGGAGGTGGACCGGGTGCTCGCCCTGGTGTCCGCGCCCTTCGAAGAACACCCGGGTTCGGAGGCCTACGCGGCCTCTCCACCGACGTGGGGCCGGCACCTCGTGGTGAGCTGTAGTTCCTGACGCGCGCTGTCACCGTCCGCCCAGCAGGCAGGCGGGCACCTCCTGGCGGGAATCCAGGGAACGGGGTGCCTAGCTTGGAGGACATGATCGAACCTCCTGTTCCGCCCCGCATCGTGTTCCGCGCCCTCGGTCCAGGGCTCTTCGGCGCCACCGCGCTGACGCTGGTGCACGAGAGTGCCCGCCGTGTCCTGAAGCATCCGCCGCGCATGGACGTGCTGGGCATGCGCTCCCTCAAGAAGGGCATCCGCTTCTTCGGCGGCGAGCCCGCGAGGGACCGCCAGTTGCATCGCCAGACGCTGGCGGCGGACCTGGTGTCCAACGGGCTCTTCTTCTCGCTCGTCGCCCTGGGGCGTCCCAAGCGGCCCTACCTTCGCGGCGCGGTGCTGGGACTGCTCGCCGGCCTGGGCGCGGTGGTGCTGCCCCCCTGGCTGGGTCTGGGCAGGGCACCATCCCAGGCCCGGCCGTCCACCTCGCTGCTCACCGTCGCCTGGTACACGCTGGGCGGACTGGCCGCCGCGCGCGCGACGCGGAGGCTGATGGCCCGGAGCGAACCCTCGCGGCCTCTGGGAAGACCTGTCGGGTAGGGGCTCGCGCGCCATCCAAGGTTGGCGAGTGAAATCCTTTCCGGTGGAGCACTTGCCGTGGGCGGACAGGCGACACCAGCCTTGAAGGTTCATGGCCACCGACTTCACCCGCCTGCCCTTGCGCGGCTTCCAGGATGCGTTGAACGTCGTCGTCGAGTCGCCCCGCGGTTCGACGGTGAAGCTCAAATACGACACGAAACTCCAGGCCTTCACCCTGTCGCGGCCGCTGACGCGCGGGTTCCGCTACCCGTTCGACTGGGGCTTCATCCCCAGCACGCAGGGCCCGGACGGCGACCCGCTGGACGCGCTGGTGTACTGGGATGTGCCCACGTGGCCCGGCGTCGTGCTGCCGTGCCGGCCGCTGGGCGTGCTCCTGGTGGACCAGAAGAAGAAGGACAGCCAGACGGGCGCGCGCGAACGCAATGACCGCGTGCTCGTCGTCCCTGTGAACGCCCCCCGGGCGGAGGGGATGAATTCCTACCAGGACCTGTCCCGGCGCGAGCTGGAGGAGCTGGAGCACTTCTTCCTCGCGGTGGTGCACTTCGCGGACAAGGACGCGCATGTCCTCGGCTGGGAAGGCCCGGAGGCCGCCGAGCGCATGGTCGTCCAATACGCCCAGAAGGAGGACTGACCGCCATGCCCCCTCCCACTCCCATCCGGGGCCTCGGCCCCGACACCGCGCTGGGCGACGCCGCCCGCCGCATCCTCGCCGGCCGGCTCGCGGACGCGCGCCACCCCGAAGCCCAGCTCGACGGGGAGCTGGACGAGGACGGCGTGCACGACATGCGCGTGGCCACCCGCCGCCTGCGCGCCGCGCTCCAGGTGTTCCACGCCACCGGCAAGCTCACCCGCCTGGAGGCGGACGTGAAGCGCCTCCAGGACGCCCTGGGCGGCGTGCGCGACCTGCACGTCCAGGACGCGTGGCTGGGCGCCGCCGCGAAGGGGAAGAAGGACACGACGAAGGCCCTGGTCGGCCTGCGCAAGACGCACCTGTCCGGCCTGAAGGCGAAGGAGAAGACGCTGCGCGCGGAGCTGGAGCGCTGGTCGGAGCGCACCGTGCCGCGCCTGCTCAAGAAGCTGGACTCGCTGGAGGATGACCACCGCTTCGCCGGTAAGCGCGTGCGCGGCCACCTGCGCCAGCGCCTGCGCCGCGTGGAGAAGCGCCTGGAGCGCTACGCGGACGCTCCCGACGCCGCGTCCGCGCACGCCCTGCGCAAGGATTTGAAGAAGCTGCGCTACGAATTGGAGATCTACCAGCCGGCCTTCCGCCGCACCGTGGGCGCGCTGCTGGAGGTGCTGGTGCCCCTGCAGGATGGGCTGGGCGAACTGCACGACGCGGACGTGCGTCTGGAGCTGTTCGAACGCGCCGCCGCGGAGGCCCCACCCGGACAGCGCAAGGCCGCGCGCAAGCTGCTGCCCCAAGCCCGGGACGAGCGCGCGGAACGCTCCGCCGAAATCGCCCGCGAGGTGCAGCGCTGGCACGCGGAGGCCATTCCCAAGCGCCTGCGCAAGGCATTGACCTGACGTCCCGCGCGGGCAAATCATCGCCCTGACTGAATACAGACAGTCCTCCTGCGTCTCCTGCGGGCCCGCCGGGTCCCCATGCCCCGGCGGGCCGCGACCGGCCTTCGCCGGTCCGTCCAAGTCAGAGGAGTCTGTCCTTGCATTCCCCCTCCCCCCGGCGGCTGGCCCTCGTGGCCGGAACCGCCTTGTCCGTCATGTCCACGGTGGCCGTCGCCGCCGGTCCCTCCGAACCCGCGGCCCTCCAAGGCACCAAGGCAGTCCGCCTTCCCCCCCAGCTCACTGGCATCACGCAGTCCGCGGAAGCCCTGAACGCGGGCGACACCGCGCAACTGGGAGTCCAGGCGGTGGATCCGCAGGGCAGTCCGCTCACCTTCTCCTGGAGCGCCAGCGCGGGCACGCTGGGCGCGCCCGTGAACGGCGCGAATTCGAGCAGCCGGAGCTGGACCGCGCCCGCGTGTCTGGCGGACGGCAGCGCGCCCGTCGTCGCGACGGTGAGCAATGGCCTGGGCCTGTCCACCTCGGCGGCCTTCGAGTTCAGCGTGGCCCAGGACCTGTACCTCGATCGCCAGCCGGAGTTCACGGCCTCGGGTTTCACCGAACGCCAGAATGTGACGCTCACCCCCCAGCAGACGCTGCGCGCCAACCCGGCCTGGATGCCGGAGTCCCCGGAGCTGCTCGTGCTGCCGTCGGATCAGCGGCTGACGGTGTCGTTCGTGTACGAGAGCGCGGGTGGGAGCCATGGGTTCGGGTATCTCTACGTCGACGACCTCAGGGCGGCCGGCTTCGTGGACTCCCAGGGCAACCTGACGGACAACAACGCCAACGGCATCGCTGACCTGCACGAGGACCTCTACAACCTGGCGCCGCCTACCGGCACCCAGGCCCGTCCGTACATCGGCGTCAACCGCCGCTGCACCCGGACCTTCACTTCGGGAGGCTTCACCTACAGCCAGCCCGAACTGGCGAGCAACAGCTCCTGCGCCACGGCCTTCTCCGCGGGCCAACTCCTGGCGGATGCCCGTCCTGGTTCCCACCCGAACGTGAACGTCGATGTCGTGGGAAGCTTCCCGCCCGGGACGCCCGGCACCGGCTATTCGGACAGCGGGCTCTTCGCGCGCATCCCCAACCTGCTGGAGCCGAGGCACGCCCTGAATGGGAACCGGGGCCTGGGCCACATCCCGTTCCTCCTCGCCGAAGACGACAGCGACGTGAGCACGTATCAGCAGCTCGGCGCGGTGGGGGATGGGTCCACCGCCAGCGACGGCATTCCCGACTACGACGTCTCCGCCTACGACGCCCACGGCCTTCCGCGGTCCGTCAATCCGAACCCTGGCATCAGCGGCTATGACCGGACGGTGGACCTGGGAGTCGTCCAGGGCGGCCGGGAGCTGGTCTTCTTCCTGGTCGCCGCCTACGGCCTGCCCCACTCCATGGACAACGGCACCGTCTTCCCGTGTCTGCGCAAGTCGGCCACGGGCCAGTGCACGCTGCACCTGAAGACCCCCATCTCCGTCTTCTTCTCCAAGGCGAAGTGGAACCTGGACCAGGACCCCGTGGGCCAGGCGCCGGCGGCGGCCCGGAACGCCGGCTGTGCCTACAGCGACCGGTGCAATCCGGCGGCCCCCTCCACGGACGCCTGCACCGTGGTCGGCACCACGCAGTCCCTGTGCGGGTGGCTGGATTACGATGCCCAGGTCCGGCTCAACACGCCCCACTACGGGAACATCAACCTCCCGAGGACGGCCATCGTCGCGCCCCAATCCCCCAGCCTGAGCATGAACATGCCCCACGTCATGGTGGGCGCGACAGGCACCTGGCCCGGCGAATGGCTGTTGGCCTTCGAGGACCTCAATGGCGGAGGGGACCGCGACTTCAACGACGTCGTCTTCCTCATCCGGTCCGATCCGTCCGGCCTCGTGCGCTCGCGCGTGCTGAGCCCCGCGGACGCGGGATGCGCCATCTCCCGCGTGTACTTCGAGAAGCAGGACACGCGGGATGCGGCCACCTGTGATGCCACGTCCTCCATCTCCTATGCGATCTCCACCGACTGCGGCAGCCCCACGCCCACCTGGCATCCGGTGACGTTCCAGGGTCCCCCGTACCGCATCCTGGATGTCTCCAGCACACCCGGGAACCAGCTCTGCTGGAAGGCAACCTTGAATGGCGGGCAGAGCAGCACCTGCCAGCCCACCATCCACAACGTGGACATCGGGTACGAGACCGTGCCCGTCACGCCCTGACCCAGCGGCTCTCCAGCCCCCCCGGCGACAGGTGATAGACCCCCTCTTCGCAGCCGTCGAACGAGGGGGTCTTCCATGCATCCACAGTCCTTCCGACTCCTGGCCCGGGTGGCCGGGAGTGTCTTGCTTGTCATCGCAGCGCCGCCGGCCCACGCCGCCGAGCCTCCCCGCATCACCACCGTCACGCAGACGGTTCGGCAGTTGGAAGCGGGCGGCAGCTCGCGGTTGGGCCTCCAGGCCGTGGATCCGCAGGGCAGTCCGCTCACCTTCTCCTGGAGCGCGAGCGCGGGCACGCTGAGCACGCCGCTGGGCAATGCGAACACCAGCCGCCTGTCCTGGACCGCGCCGTTGTGTCTTGCCAATGGAAGCCCCCCGGTGACAGCGACGGTGACCAACGGCCTGGGGCTGTCCACCACGACGGCGTTCGACTTCAGCTTCGTCCAGCACCTGGAGGCCAACCACCAGCCTGCCTTCACGGCCGAGGGCTTCGAGCAGTTCGAGAACGTGGCACTCCAGCAGGGCTCCGTGTCCCTGCCTCCGTGGGGCTCGCTCGACGCGGAGCACATCGTGTTCCCGAAGGACCTGCGGCTGAGCGTGGCGTTCGTCCACAAGGACTCGCTCGCGAGCCATGCACTCGGGTACCTGTACGTCGACGAGCTTTTGCAACGCGGCTACGTCGACCCCTGGGGCAACCTGATGGACTTCAATGCCAATGGCATCGCGGACCTGCACGAGGACCTCTACAACCTTGCGCCCCCCAGTGGCTCCCGGGCCCGCCCGTACATCGGCGTCAATCGCCGCTGTTTCCAGACCTTCAATTCCCAGGGCCTCACCTACAGCCAGCCCGAACTGGCGCTCAATGCGGGTTGCACCCCCAGCTTCGCCTCACAATCACTCCTGGATGCCCGTCCGGGAGCGCATCCCTCGCAGACGGTCGACGTCATCGGGCGCGATGCCACGACGTCCCCGCCTCCCGGCCTGGGTTTCTCCGACAACGGGCTCTTCGCGCGCATCCCCAACCTGCTGGAGCCGGCCCATGCCCTGAATGGGAACCGGGGCCTGGGCCACCTCCCGTTCCTCCTCACCGACGATGACGAGGACAGGACCACCCCGCGCCAACTGGGCGCCGTGCCTGACGTGGACTCCCGATACCCGAACGGCATCCCCGACTACGACGTCTCCGCCTACGACGCGCGCGGCGTCCTTCGGGACATCAATCCGGACCCGGGCATCACCCCGGCGGACCGCACGGTGGACCTGGGGCGCATCCAGGGCGGCCGGGAGCTGGTCTTCTTCCTCGTCGTCAACCTGGAGGCGCAGCACGCCCCGGGCACCAGCCTGGTCCTACCGTGTCTGCGCAAGGCGCCCGATGGACGGTGCACCCTGCACCTGGAGGCGCCCGTCTCCGTCTTCTTCTCCAAGGCGAAGTGGAACCTGGACCAGGACCCCGTGGGACACCCAGCCGGCGTGGCCTTCAACGTCGGGTGCGGTTCCAACGACCTGTGCACCCAGGAACTGGCCTATCGATATGGGTGCCTCCTGGCCTCTGGCCAGCGGAAGCTGTGCGGCTGGCTGTACGAAAGTGCCCTCGAAACCCTCGCCACTCCCGACTACGGCAACACCCTCCTCTTCAAGGACGCCGCGGAGGTGCCGCTCTCCGGCAATGGCAACATGCCGCATGTGCTGCTCCACTCGCCCGTCCTCGCGCCGGGCCGGTGGCTGCTCGCCTTCGAGGACTTCAATGGCGGCGGCGACCGGGACTTCAACGACGTCGTCTTCCAGTTGCAGGCGGAGGCGGACCCCGGGCGCGTGCGCTCGCGCTCGCTGAGCCCGGCGTGGGTGTCATCCCCGGAGGACGAAGGCTGCGTCCTTTCCCGCGTGCGCTTCCGCAAGAGCGACAGCGCGCAGCCCGGCTGTGACAGCCCCGCCAACACCGTCTCCTACGCCGTGGCCACCGACTGCGGCACGTGCAACGGCGGCGTGTGTCAGTCCAACCCCTCGCCCACCTGGCACCCGCTGCCCCTGCC